>WFPM01000188.1 GCA_015487635.1 Rhodothermus sp. | reverse complement strand
TGCTCGTGCTGGACGCCTCGAAGCCCTGTCCGGCCTGCGGCAATCCCGTGGAGGCCGAATCGGACCTCGTCGATCGCGCGCTCGAAATGGCCCTGGCTCAGGACGCCACGATCGAACTGGTGCGGAGCGAGGCGGCCCGCACGCTTATGGTGCAACATGCCCCCATGGGTGCGCTGCTGCGCTTCTGAGCCGTTGCATTTGTGGACGCGGGTTGCCTAAACTCTTGCAACCGGATCAGCTCCATTCTCTACCATGGACGATTACCTACATCGATACACGTGCTTGCAAAAAAGCCACGGGCAATGCTCCCCGTGGCTTTTTTTGTGGCTGCTGCTGACCCTGCGTACCGCTGCAGCGCAGGCGATCGACCCGGTAGCGCTTGTACGCGAGGCCGAGGAGGCCATCAAGGGCAAAACCAGCCACGCCGTGCTGGAGATGACTGTCGTCACGCCCGACTACCGGCGCACGCGCAAGCTCGAAGCCTGGTGGGCGGGCAACGAAAAGGCGCTCATCGTCACGCTCGAACCGCCCCGCGAGGCGGGCAACCGCACGCTCAAGCGCGGCAACGAACTGTGGATGTACCTGCGCGAAACGGAAACCACCATCAAGATCCCGCCCTCCATGATGCTCCAGTCGTGGATGGGCTCCGACTTCACGTACGATGACCTGGTGCGTGAGTCGAATCCGGTGCAGGACTACCACATCCGGCTGCTTCGCACCGACACGCTCGAAGGCGTCCCGTGCTACGTGCTGGAACTGACGCCAAAACCCGAAGCGGCCGTCGTCTGGAGCAAACTGCATTACTGGGTGCGCCGGCCGGACCGCCTGCCGGCCCGCATTGAATACTACAGTGAGCGGGGAGAGCGGGTACGGACCTTCACCCTCCACGACGTGCGACGCATGGGCGGCCGCCGCCTGCCCACCCGCTGGGTGATGCACAACGACCGTGAACCCGGCCGCTCCACGGAAATCCGCCTGCTTTCGATCGAATTCGACCTCCCCATCCCCGAAGAGATCTTCAGCTTTCGAGCGCTGGAGCAGTAAATCATGACCGGACGGCTGGCCTGGCGCAATCTGGGACGCAACCGCCGACGCACGCTGCTGACGGTGGCGGCCGTCTTTTTTGCCACGTTGCTCATGGTGCTCATGCGCGGACTCCAGCTCGGCACCTACGACTTTTTCATTCGCCAGAGCACCCGTCTTTCGACCGGCTACCTCCAGGTGCAGCATCCTGACTATCTGGACCGCCGCTCGCTGCGCCAGAGCTTTCGGCTCACCGATTCCCTCTTTGCCCGCATTCGTTCCACACCGGGCGTCACCGGTGCGGCCCCCCGGCTGGAAAGCGGCGGGCTGATCAGCAACCGGGCCACCTCCTATGGCGTGCGCCTGCTGGGCATCGACCCGGCCTACGAGCCCGAAGTGACCGATTTTCTCGTCCGGCTGGTGGCCGGCCGGATGCCGGAGACCACCGACCCACTGGAGATCGTGGCCGGCTACCGCCTGCTCGAAAACCTGGGGGCTTCGGTGGGCGACACGCTCGTGCTGCTGGCCGAAACGTACGGGGGCTTTCTGACCAGCCGCTTCGTCGTGGTGGTAGGCGCGCTGCGCATCGGCTACGAAGTGCACGATCGCTCGCTTGTGCTCCTGCCGCTGGCGGCGCTGCAGGACCTGCTCGAAACCGGCCGCCGCGTGACGGCCGTGGCGGTGGCCGTCCAGCGCAACGCCGACGTGCCCATCGTACGCGACCGGCTCGAAGCTCGGCTTGACAGCACGCTCGTCGTGCGTACCTGGGAAGAACTGATGCCCGAGCTGCGCCAGGCCATTGAGCTGGACAACATCAGTGGGCTGCTCTTTCTGTTCATGCTGCTGGTGCTGGTGGCCTTCGGCGTGCTGAATACGGTGCTGATGAGCGTGCTGGAGCGCTCCCGCGAGTTCGGAGTGCTGCTGGCGCTGGGCATGCCCAACGAACGGCTGCTGCGTGTGGTGCTCGCCGAAGCCGTGCTGGTGGTACTGATCGGCCTGGTGCTGGGAAGCGCGGCCGGCTTTGCCGTCAACACCTACCTGATCCGCCACCCGATCACCCTGGGCGGCGAACTGGCCCGGCTCTACGAGTACTATGGCTTTCTGCCGGTGCTGACCTCGTCGGTCGCTCCCGAGATCTTTCTGCGCACGGTGCTGCGTGTGCTGGGAATCGCCGGCCTGGCCATCCTGTACCCGCTCTGGCACGTGCTCCGGCTGGAACCGCTGAAAGGCATCCGCTACACCTGATGCGCTTCCGAAGCGTCATCGGACTGGCCCGTGTGGCCTGGCGCAACCTCTGGCGTAACCGGCGCCGCACGCTGATCGTGCTCAGCAGCGTGGTGGTAGGCGTGTTTGTACTCGTGCTGTTCGACACGCTCAACACGGGCATGGTGGAGCAGATGCTCGACAATCAGCTCCGCCTGCACATCGGGCACGTCCAGATCCACCGTCGGGGCTACCACGCCAACCCGGTCGTCGAACGCTTCTTCCGGAACGCCGACGCGCTCCGGCAACAGGTGGCCGCCGCACCCGAAGTGCGGGCGGTGGCCCCGCGCGTGCTGGTTCACGGCCTGCTGTCGAGCGCCTACAACAACGGCGGTGTGCAGCTTGTGGGTGTTGCGCCCGAAGCCGAGTCGCTCGTGACCTTCATCGCCGAGCAGCTCGTCGCGGGCCGCTACCTTGCAGCCGAGGACCCGGAGGTCCTGATCGGCGAGCGCCTGGCCCGCAAGCTCGAAGTGCGGCTCGGCGACCGCGTGGTGGCCATGGCCGCCCGTCCCGACGGTCAGATTGGCTCGGAGGTGTTCCGCGTGGTAGGGCTGTTCCGCACGGTCAGCGCCGACTTCGACCGGACGATGGCCTTCATCCCGATCGACCGCGCCCGGGCCATGCTGGGACTGCCCCCCGACGCCGCCCACGAACTGGTTGTGCTCCTGGACGACGTCCGTCAGGCCGATGCGCTGAAGACCCGACTGCAGGCCGGGCTGCCCGACACGCTCGAAGTGCTCACCTATCGTGACGTGGTGCCGTTGCTTGTCATGCAGCGCGACCTCTACGCCGAGATGATGTACCTGATCTACCTGATCATCGGCGTGGCGCTCATCTTCGGAATCATCAATGCCATGCTGATGGCCGTCATGGAGCGCCTGCCGGAATTCGGGGTGCTGCGGGCTCTCGGCATGAGCGAAGGACGGCTGTTTCTGCTCGTGTCGCTTGAATCGCTGCTGATCGGCCTGCTGGGCACGGCCATCGGCTGGGCGCTGAGCCTGCCGGTCTATGCCTACCTGGCCCGGTACGGACTGGACCTGGCCGTCTTCTCCGAAGCGCTGGCCGCCTTTGGTGTCGGCTCGGTGATCTATCCACGCCTGACGCTCCGGATTGTCTGGAATGCCTGGTTGACCATCCCGCTGGTGGCCTGGCTGGGTGCCCTGTACCCGGCCTGGCGTGCCCTGCATGTCGAACCCATCGAAGCGATGCGTGCCGTATGAACCCGAACGCCATTGTCCAGGCCGAGCAGGTCACCAAGATCTACGACGACGGCGCCGTGCCCGTCCAGGCACTGCGCGGCGTCTCACTCACCATCGAACCGGGCGAATTCACAGTGATTGCCGGGCCTTCGGGTTCCGGCAAGACGACGCTGCTCAACCTGCTGGGCGCGCTCGACGTGCCCACCGACGGACGGGTGTTTTTCGAAGGCCAGGACCTGGCCATGCTCTCCCGACGGGAGCGGGCCCGGCTTCGACTTTATAAAATTGGATTTGTATTTCAGGCCTACAATCTGATTCCGGTCCTGACGGCGCTGGAGAACGTCGAGTTCGTGCTGCTCCTGCAGGGCGTGCCGGAACGGGAGCGTCGTCGCCGCGCCCTCGAAGTACTCGAACAGCTCGGCATCGGCGAGCTGGCCCATAAGCGCCCCCACGAGATGAGCGGCGGCCAGCAGCAGCGGGTGGCCGTGGCCCGCGCCGTGGTCAGCCGGCCGCGCCTGGTGCTGGCCGACGAGCCGACGGCCAACCTCGACTCGACCACCGGCGTCCGCCTGCTCGACCTCATGGAACAGCTCAACCGCGAACAGGGCGTGACGTTCGTCTTTTCGTCGCACGATCCCCAGGTGATCGAACGGGGCCGCCGCCTGCTCTGGCTCCGCGACGGACGGATCGAACGCGAAGAACGAAAATGAACCGCCTGCTGCTCATCCTGCTGCTTGCGGTCGCCGGTGCGGTGCAGGCTCAGCCGGTCCGCCTGCGCGGCTACGTCCTGGCGCTGCACGCCTCCGAACGCTTCAACCCTGTCGGGGCCCTGCTTTTCGGAGGCGCGCGCACGCTGACGCTGGACCTGATCCGCGCCCGCCTGATGCCCGAAGCCCGCCTGCCCGGAAGCCTGCGGCTGCAACTCGCCTACGAACTGGATCTGCTTTACCTCTGGACCCCGGATCTGCTCGGCGCCGAAACGC
>WFPM01000187.1 GCA_015487635.1 Rhodothermus sp. | reverse complement strand
TCCACGTCGCTGCGCTCGACGGGCAGGCCCGCCTCCCGAGCCAGAATGAGCAGCTTGCGCGCCACGTCTTCGCCCGAGAGGTCGTCGCGCGGATCGGGCTCGGTATAACCGGCTGCGCGGGCTGCCCGCACCGCCTCGGAAAAAGGCACCCCTTCGGCCATCTGATTGAACAGATAAGCCAGCGTGCCCGAAAAGACTCCTTCGATCCGTCGCACGCTGTCGCCGGCCAGCAGCAGATCCTGCAGCGTGGCGATGACCGGAAGACCGGCCCCGACCGTCGTCTCGTAGCGATAGGGCACGCGGCGCTCGCGGGCAATTTCGCGCAGGCGCCGGTAGAAGTCGTACGAGAGTGTGTTGGCCCGTTTGTTGGGCGTGACGACCGCCACGCCGGCGGTAAGCAGGTCCGGGTACCGGCGGGCCACCGCTTCGGAAGCCGTCGCATCGACCACCACGAGGCGACGCGGCCGCTCGGTGGTCAGCAGTTGCACCAGCCGGTCGAGATCCATGGGCTCTCCTTCGGCACGCAGCCGCTCGCGCGCTTCATTCCAGGGGATACCTGCCGGTTGCCAGAGCATACGTTCGGCGGTGGCCAGTCCGGCCAGTCGGAGTTCGAGCCCTTCCGCTTCCTGCAGCTGTGGGATCTGACGGGCCAGCATGTCCAGCAACGTCCCACCGATCACGCCGGTCCCGATCAGAAACAGATGGGCGCGCATTGTACGCAGGATGAACGTCTCGTGCAGGGCCTGCACGGCCCGCTGGGCATCCCGTTGGGCGATGACAGCCGAGATATTTGTCTCGGCAGCCCCCTGCGCAATGGCCAGCACGTTCACATTGGCCTGGCCGAGCGCCGAGAACATGCGTCCGGCCAGGCCCGGCTGATGACGCATGCGGTCGCCCACCACGGAAACCGTGGCACACTCGGGCACCACGTAGATGCACCGGATACGCCCGGTCTCCAGCTCGAAGGAAAACGTATGCCGGAGAACCTCCAGCGCCGCCTCGGCATCGGCAGCCCGGACGCCCAGGCAGAGGCTCTGCTCGCTCGAAGCCTGCGAAACCAGCAGCACGTTGATCTTGTGCATGGCCAGCGCCTGAAAGACGCGCCCCGTGAGTCCCGGCGTACCCAGCATACCGGCCCCTTCGAGCATGAGCACGGCCACGTCCCGGATGGACGTCACGGCCCGGGCGTACCACGGCGGCGGTGGAGCCTCGGCCGTAATCAGTGTACCGGACGCCGCCGGATTCAGCGTGTTGCGAATGCGCAGCGGAATGCCCTTCGCCTGCAACGGCTCCATGGTGCGCGGGTGCAACACCCGGGCGCCGAAATAAGCCATCTCGGCCGCTTCGCGGTAGCTCAGATGCGGCAGCACGAACGCCTCGGGCACCAGGCGGGGATCGGCCGACATCACCCCATCAACGTCCGTCCAGATCACCACTAACTCCGCATCCAGGGCCGCCCCCAGGATGGTGGCCGTGTAATCGCTGCCCGAACGCCCCAGTGTGGTGGTTACTCCCTCCGGCGTGGAACCGATAAAGCCGGTAACTACCACAATCCGATCTTCGGGAATCGCGCCGAAGCGTTCGCGAATCAGCCGGTTGGTGGCAGCAAAATCGACGTTGGCCTCGCCGAACGTGTCGTCCGTGCGGATCAGTTCGGTAGCTTCCAGCGCGATAGCCTCGCTGCCGGCTGCCCGGAAGGCGGCCGCCACCAGCGGCGCCGAAAGCCGCTCACCGAAGCTGATAATCGCGTCCCGCGTTCGGGGCGTACACTCGCGCAGCAGGTACAGGCCGTCGAGTAGTTCGGTCAGCGCCTGCCAGTGCGCGTTGAGCTGGGCTTCGAGAGCCGTTCGCTCCTCCGGGAGCACGAGCGCTTCCAGCACCTCCTGATGTCGCTGGCGAAGCGCCTCGATTGTCGTGCGGTAGGCGCCGGTGCGAGCCAGCGCCGCGTCGATGCACGCCAGCAACTGGTCGGTCACGCCACCCAGCGCCGAGACCACCACGACACGCCGAACCGTTTCCGGCTCGGCCTGCACAAGTTGCACCACACGCCGGATGCGCTCGGCCGTGGCCACCGACGTGCCCCCGAACTTGTGGACCCGAACGGGACGCGCTGCCGCCATGGACGTATCCTTGAATTTTGAGCGATTTGGTCGTGGAATTTACAATGCGCCCGTGCGTTTTCCATTTTAAAGACGCATTAAATTGTTGAAAGCGCTTTGCATCGGAGGCCGTGAAAAAACGACGCAGGAGTGTGCCTGACGTTGACGCGGGCGGAGCTTTTTTCGTAAGCTGGCGTTCCAGCGATCGCAAGCAAGGGGCCATAGCTCAGTTGGTAGAGCGCCACAATGGCATTGTGGAGGTCGCCGGTTCGAATCCGGCTGGCTCCACCAGTAAGCGGGACGTCGCGCGCGGCGTCCCGCTTACTTTTTGACCTCGCTTTTCTCCAGCGCTTTTCGCAAACCCGGATGGTGCAGACGGACGGGCTGTGCCCGACGCGCCCCGGCCTTGATGTTCAGCATCTCCACGAAGAGTGAGAAGGCCATGGCCAGTCCGAGTAGCCGGGCCTTGCGCTGCTGATGCAGCGGCAGGCGACCGGACAGAATGGAGATGCACCCGATGTTATCAATGCCCTGGACGATCTCCAGTGCGGTCAGCGTGACCAATGCCGCCCAGACTTCGGGACTGGTCACCCCGTCGAGCAGGGTGCGATCTGTCGTCTAACTTCAGCGTTTCTTCAAAACAGGCGCTTCAAGCGGCCTCACTCTATGATTTTTTCGAACGCTTCTAACGAAGAAGGCTGGTAGATACGCGGCTTAAAGCGTAACTTCGCTGAGCCAGAAGCCCTTTTTGTCCTGAAAATTTTTTACGGGAAATCGGAGCTGACCATGCCAACTGCCAAACTCATTCTTGACGATACGAGCGTCGAATTGCCCGTCATCGTGGGCACTGAAGGCGAGCGGGCCATCGACATCCGTAAACTCCGGGCCCAGACAGGCTACATCACCTACGATCCCGGCCTGGCGAACACTGGTTCGTGCCAGAGCAGCATCACGTTCATCAACGGTGAGGCCGGGGTGCTGCGCTACCGGGGGTATGCCATCGAAGACTTGGTGGAGCACTCGTCGTTCGTCGAGGTGAGCTACCTGCTCATCTACGGCGAGCTGCCCACACGCGCGCAGTTGGAGCAGTTCCAGGATCGGCTGACGCACCACAGCCTGCTCCACGAGGACATGAAGAAGTTTTTCGAGGGCTACCCGCCCAGCGCGCACCCCATGAGCGTACTCTCGGCCATGGTGGCCTCGCTTTCGACCTACTACCCGGATTCGGCGGATCCGGAGATCACCGAACTCAACATGATCCGCCTGCTGGCCAAGCTGAAGACGATCGCCGCTTTCTCCTACAAGAAATCCATCGGCCAGCCCTATATCTATCCGCGCAACGACCTGAGCTACACGGCGGATTTCCTGCACATGATGTTCGCCGTGCCCTCAGAGCCCTACGAAGTGCCTCCGCTCTTTGAGAAGGTGCTGGACGTGCTGCTCATCCTGCACGCCGACCACGAGCAGAACTGCAGCACCTCGACCGTACGTATGGTGGGGAGCAGCGGGGCCGATCTGTTCGCTTCCATCTCGGCGGGCATCAGCGCACTGTCCGGTCCGCTGCACGGTGGGGCCAACCAAGCCGTCATCCAGATGCTGGAGGCGATCCGTGAGGATGGCGGCAACTACCAGAAGTACATCGAAAAGGCCAAGGATCCGAACGATCCCTTCCGGCTGATGGGCTTTGGCCACCGCGTCTACAAAAACTTCGACCCGCGGGCGCGGCTGATCAAAAAGCTTGTCGATCAGGTCTTCAATGAAATGGGCATCCACGACCCGCTGCTGGAAATTGCCCAGAAGCTGGAAGAGGCGGCGCTCAAGGACGAATACTTCATCGAGCGGAAACTGTACCCGAACATCGACTTCTACAGCGGCATCCTGTACCGAGCCATGGGCATCCCGACGAACATGTACACGGTCCTGTTCGCGATGGGCCGCCTGCCCGGCTGGATCGCCCAGTGGAAGGAGATGCGAGAAGATCCGCACACGCGTATTTACCGGCCGCGCCAGATCTACCAGGGCGCTACCCACCGGCCATACGTTCCCCTCGACCAGCGGGGATAAGCCGAAGCTTTACGGCGCCTCCCTTCGCGGGAGGCACTTTTTTACAGGAGACCGCGAGCTAACCAGCAGTCCTCCGCAAAATAGTTTCGGAAAAGGTTCGCAATTTCGATCTGTATAGCGTTTCGCTGAGCTTTATAGCCGCCGTTTGAAGCACGACCAACGCGCTCGTAGTCAGGCGCGGAGCGCAGCGAAGTGCCGAACGGGAAGCGCTGGCCTACCTCCCTCGTTTTCCGGATAAGTTTTACTTCTGCTGCGAAAGGCGCGCGCGCAGAAAGGCCAGCGTGTGCTCGATGAGTTCCGGCGGTGGTTCGGGCACCTTGGCGGCCCGGCGGGCCAGCTCGACCGTCTTGCGATACTGATCCAGATAGGCCTGGCAGTCGGAGCAGGCCTGCAGGTGCGCTTCGAAAGCCGTCTGCGTCCGTGCGTCCAGTGCACCGTCCAGGTAGGCCGCCAGGAAACGGTTCACTTCTTCACAGGTGAGCCGCTTGCGGCCCAGCCATTTCTGTAGCCACTGCTTCATACGTCACCTTTTTCAATATGCGGACTGAGCAGCGCCCGCAATGCCTGTCGGGCCCGGTGGAGCCGCACACGCACAGCCCCTTCGCTCAGGCCGAGCAGTCGGGCCACTTCCTCGGTGGAGAATTCCTCGATGTCGCGCAGCAGGATGACTTCCCGGTAGTTGTCCGGCAGCCGGTCGATGGCTTCCCGGACCAGTTGCCGCAGGTCCTCGCGCTCGGCCAGCACGTCCGGCGGCCAGGGCCGATGGCGCTGCGCATACATGCCCCGAGAAAAGCTCGGCTGCAGCCGATCCAAGTCGGCTTCGTCCATGGTCTCGTAGCGGCGGTTCTTGCGCCACAGTACGCGGGCCTGATTCAGCGCAATGCCGTAAAGCCAGGTGGTCAGCCGCGCATCGCCCTGAAAGGTATCAATTCGCTGAAACGCCTGCAAAAACGCCTCCTGCATTACGTTGCGGGCATCCTCTTCATCCTCCAGAAAACGCAGCAGGAAGCGAAACAGACGCGGGCTCTCTGCACGCACGAGCGCCTCGAAAGCAGCAGGATCGCCGTGCTTCAGCGCTTCCAGATCGTAGGTAGGCTGCGTGTCCGAAAATTCCGGCATGTTTTGCGTTTACGTGCGCGACGAGCACCAACTGTTACACACAGCGCTCATTCCGATCGTTCGCTTTCGACCCACTGGACCGCGTGCTGCATGAGCTCGGCCGCCGTGCGGAGTCCCAGTTTGGCCTTGATGCGTGCCCGGTAGGATTCGACGGTTTTGACCGAAAGATGCAACCGCTCGGCGATCTCCCGTGTGCTGAGGCCCCGCCCCGTCAACTCGAACACTTCCAGCTCCCGGTCGCTGAGCAGTTCCATAGGCGACTGGCCGGCCATGCGCCTATGGCCGGTCATGCTCATCAGCAGTCGTTCACTGACCTCCTGGCTCACGTAGAGGCCACCGGCCAGCACACGCCGCACGGCTTTGACGATCACATCGACCGCCTCGATTTTCATTACGTAGCCGCGCGCGCCTGCCCGAATGGCCCGCTCTGCATAGAGCGCTTCATCGTGCCGCGAGATGACCAGCACGGGCAGATCCGGATTCCAGGCATGCAGGTGTTTGATCAGTTCCAGGCCACTCATGCCCGGCAGAGAGATGTCCACGATGGCCAGATCGGGTTGGACTTCGTCCAGCATCCCGAGCGCTTCTTCGGCCGAGGCGGCCTGCCCACACACCTCCAGATCGGGCTCGGCCTCGAGCGTCAGCGCCAGCCCTTTGCGGACCAGCGGATGGTCATCGACGATCAGGATGCGTTTTTTCATGATGCACTCAGGGGATCACTTCGGTCTCCGGAAGCACCTGCGACGCATCGGCCGGGAGCACGCGTCCGGTCAGCGGGACGGCCGCGTGCACTTCGGTACCGCCCTCCTTCCGCCGCCGCACCTCCAGATGACCGCCCAGCAGCCGTGCCCGGTAGTGCATGATGCGCAGACCCATGCCGGACGTTTCGGGCAGTTTTTTCGGAATGCCCACGCCGTCGTCGCGCACCCACAGATGGAGCGCTTCGTCGTCGGCCGCCAGCGTGACGGTGATGGTCTGCGCCCGGCCATGACGCACGGCGTTGTTGAGTGCTTCCTGCGCGATGCGGTACAGGTGCGTCGCCACCATGTTGTCGGCTACCGGCACGTCCTTTTCCGCCTCAAAGCTACAGCGTATGCCGAAAAGCTCTTCGGTCTGCCGGGTCAGCCGGTAAAGGGCGGCCTGCAGGCCGTTGGCTTCCAGTTCGACGGGGATCAGGCCGCGCGCCAGCGTACGGGCCTGCCGGTCGGCCTGGCGGATCAGCTCGGTCAGTTCTTCCAGTTCGCGGGCTTCGGGACGTCCCTGCGCAGCCAGCCGGCGGGCCAGGCTCTGGCTGATCAAGGCCATGCCGGTCAGCATCTGACCGAGTCCGTCGTGCAGGTCCTGGCCGATGCTGCGCCGCTCTTCGTCGCTGATGCGCAGGATTTCCTGCTCCAGGCGCCGTGTTTTGGACAGATCGCGCACGATTCCGGTGAACAGCCGTCGGTCGGGCAGGCGCACCTCGCTGACGGCCAGGTACATCGGAAAGGTCGTGCCGTCTTTGCGGAGTCCCGTCACCTCGCGTCCCTGGCCGATGATGCGACGGCGGCCGGTTTCCAGGTAATTGCGGATGTAGCGGTCGTGCTGTTCCCGGTAGGGCGAGGGCATCAGCACCGAGATGTTGCGACCGATGACCTCCTCGGCCCGGTAGCCGAAGATGCGTTCGGCGGCCGGATTGAACAGCAGGATGCGGCCGGTCTCGTCGATCGTAATAATGGCATCGACGGCCGTTTCCACAATGGCGCGGTAGCGGGCTTCGCTTTCGCGCAGCGCCTCCTCACGTTCCCGGCGCTCGATGGCCGTGGCCAGCACGTGCGCCACGGCCTGCAGGAAATGCACGTCGTCATGCGAAAAGGTGCGCGGGCGACAGGTATGCGCCCCCAGTACGCCCCAGGAACGCCCGCCCACAAAGATCGGCACGCTCAGTCCGGCCTGCACGCCGTGGCGGCGGAGCAATTCCGGGCAGGCAAAGCGGTTTTCCCGGCCGAAATCCTCCACGACGACGGGGCCACCGGCGCGAAGCGTGTAGCCAGCCTGCGAGTCGGTGCCGTCCGGCACGCGAACCGTCCCCACCAATCCGTCCTGCCAGCCGTAGCCGGCCACCAGCAGAAATTCCCGGCCGTCGGGCAGCAGGCGCAACACTTTAGCCAGCTCGACGCCCAGCGCGGCCGCCACGCGCTCGGTGGCATATTCCAGCAGGAGTGGCAGCGGCATGTTGGCAAGCGCCCGGCGGCCCAGTTCGGCCACGACGGCCTGCTGACCGACCCGCACCTGAAGCTCTCGCTCAATATCCCAGCGCCGCCGACGGGCCCGTGCCCGTCGCACCAGCAACTGCAGGCGGGCGCGCAGCAGCGACGGCGGAGCGCCCACTTCCAACAAATCATCGACGCCCGAACGGAGCAGGCCTTCAAGCGATTCAGGCGTGGTGCGGTCCGACAGCGCCGCCACCAGCACCACCTGTTCACCGCCGGCCGATGCCCGCACGGCCTCCACCTGCTCGCGGAGGCTTTCGGGGTAGCCAAACAGGATGAGCAGGTGGGGCAGCGTTTCAGGAGCTGGCGAGAAGGTGCCGCGGGACAGCGTGACCGTAACATCCCCCATTTCGCGGAGCAGTCGGTTCAACCGCTGCCCCACGCTCCGCGAAGCGCCCCAGATACCGACCTGAACGGGCGTCATCGTGCTCCTGGCTTACGTGCTGCCGGATTGGCTCATGGGAGTATAGCCAACCTTCAGGCGGCACGCAAGCCGGAACGTCCGGTTCCCGGTAGTCCGAGCAGCAGGGCGGCGCTGCCGGCAGTGTCCAGTCGTGCCTCCGGCCCCAACACATAGGCCAGAAACACGAAGAACGCCACCATCAGCACAAACAGCAGGACCAGCGTCACCAGCAGCCAGCGGGGAGTGAATTCGGCCATAGACGATTGCTTGCAGCGGGTTCGGATAACTACCGCCTCAAATAACCGAACCCGCCCGCAATTCGTCAAGTCAGAAAGTTGCAATCAGCACAATGTGATCGCGCAGGGCCGGGTATCGTTGCAACAGGTCGATTGTCCGGCCGTCCAGCGAACCGGGTCCCTGCGCAAAGCAGAACCGCTCCACCTCAAACCCGGCCTCGCAGACCACCTTGCTGAGCGTATACGGCGTAAACCAGAATCGGTGGTCAGAATTGATAATTTCCAGATGCTGCCGGGCGGCCTGCTGGTTCAGCCATTTCAGCGCATTCGGTACGGTGAGAATCAGGCGATCGACCAGGCCCCGGTATTTTTCATGGATTTGCTGCAGGAAAGCGACCGGATTACCGATGTGCTCCAGTACCTCGCCCAGTACCATGTAGTCCCAGTGCTCGGCCTTTACCTCATCCGGTACCGGGTCGGTCAGCACATTATGCCGGTAGATCGGATACCCCAGTTGCTGGGCTACGGCAATGGCCTCTTCATCCACGTCCAGTCCGACACACCGACGGGCCACGCGGGCCAGTTCGGCATGTAGCCAGCGCCCCTGCTGCAGTTTCTGTTCGATCAAAGGCGCATGATCGGCACAGCCGACGTCCAGAATAGCCCGTCCCTTCACCAGATCCTTCAGCAGTTCCTGCCTGTACACCAGTGGTGTATTGGGATGCGCTATAACAAGCTTCAGTCCGTTATCAAACCTTTCGCCGTTCAGATAAGCCCGCCACGTCGAAGGATCAATCCATCCGTCGTGCTCATGGTGCTCCGTGTTGTTCGAAGACTGACCATTGTTAGCGCTGACCGATGCCGGCTTAATGGATGCAATCAAGCGGTCAATTGTATCTATCTGATCTGTCTGATCGAAATGGTCTATGATCCAGTTTCGATATGCTATGCTATCGTAATCGGATGATTGCACAAGGCGCACAAATTCCTCAACATTACGATACAACCATGCTTCAGGAAATAGCTTTTCTGCTCCATGGAAATGATGAACCACTGGCTTGATGCCACAGGCGGCAGCTTCCAGCACGTTGTATGGACATCCTTCATGTACGCTGCTGGAAATCAGAAAATTTTTATCCTCCAGCCAGGCTTCAATATCGTCCACCCATCCTTCCATAATCACATGATCCTGCAGACCCAGTGTTTGGATCATGTGATTCCAATAAACTTCAAAGCATGAATCCTGATGAATTCCGGCTACAAACAGACGATAGCGTTTGTCTTCCTGAACCAGTTGGTGAAGACACTGAAGCAACAGGACAGGATTTTTACGAGGGTTGATGTAGCCCACATAGGCCAGATTGAATCCTGGTCCACGTTCTCGGAACGTAAATCGATCCAGGTCTACCCCGTTGAAAATAACTGTACTTTCTACCTGACTGGCGGCATCGGGGAAATATTGCCTAAAAAGGTGCTGCATGTGTGGTGCCACGAAGATCAGTCGATCCACAAACTTCCAGTTTACCTGACCCGGCCAGGGCGTAAATACTTCGTATCGGTGCAGCCGACAAGCCACAGTCGCCGTTTTTTTCAGGCGCCGACTGGCCTCCACAAGGATCTGATCGCACCACTCGAACCACACCACATCGGCCCAGTCCAGCGCTTCCTGAATCTTGGCCAGATCCACCTGTTTGGGAAAATGATACACG
>WFPM01000186.1 GCA_015487635.1 Rhodothermus sp. | reverse complement strand
GGGCTCGTGCTGGAAGCCGTCGGCTACGACGACGATCCCCTGCCCGTCGCATGAGATTTCCGGCCTTCATCGCGCTACTGTCAGCGCTGCTCGCGGCCTGCGAGCGGCCGTTCGTGCCGGTGCGCACGCCGGAGATGGAGGTAGTGGCGCCAAATTTGTCGGAGGTGCAGACCGGCGCGCTACTGAGGCCCGGCCTGGGCCTCTACATTACGCCGCTGGCCACGCACGTCATGGCTCCGCTCGATGCGGCCGGCACGCGCTTTCTGGTGGCCGGTACGCTGATGACCTCGGAGCACATCGAGACGCAAACGTTTCGGATTGTGCTGGAGCCAGCCGGCCGCGTCAATACGCTGTTCGTATCCGCGCTGCCCGAGCCGCGCCAGTTTGTTACCGCCGTCCCGCTTCGTCCCGGCGTCGTGGTGCTGCTGGGCGGCTATAGCGGACAGTTGTCGCGAACCTACCCCCACCCGCTCCTGTATGTAAAGGAGGCCAACCGTTTCTTCCGATTTCGGGCGTTGCTTCTGCAGCCCCGCTTCGACGCCGCTGCAACTTCGCTCGAAGATTTTCGAATACTGATAACAGGTGGCTTCGGCCCTGACGGACAGGGGCTTGTCTGGACCGAAGTGATGGCTTTCATGCCACTTTGAAAACCCGGACGTGCTATGGATCTGCAGCAGGTATTGCGTGGGCTGATCGTGGTCATCGTGTTGCTGGTGGCCGCCGTATTGCTGGGGGTGATCCTTCAGGTCGCCACCGCATTGCTGAAGTTCGCCCTGAAGGTGCTGCTTATCCTGATGCTGGTGCTGATCGTGTTGCGCTTTTTGGAAATGCTTCGCCGTCGGGTCTGATCTTCAAAGCGCTTCCGACGTATCTTTGCCCGTCGGTTGTCTGATGCATCCGGAAAGGCCATGTCCACGACTTCCTCGGTCCCGACCGTATCGTTTCGTTTTGCCGTTGCTTCGGAAATCGATCCGTTGCAGCAGGTGATCGTGCACACGCCCGGCGCCGAGCTGGAGCTGGTGACGCCCGAGCAGCGGCTGACGTTGCTATTCGACGACATCCTGTTCGTGGAAGAAGCCCAGGCCGAGCACCGCCAGATGTGTGCGCTGTTTGAAAAGGTGGTCGGCGCCGAAGGGGCCGTGCTGCAGATCACCGACCTGCTGCGCACGGCATTTGCTTCGGAGGAAGCCCGCGCGGCGTTCGTCGAGCAACTGTGCCGATTGCAGCCGGAGACGAACCTGCAGGCCTTCGCCCGCGAGCTGGCCGCACTGAGCCCGGACGAACTGCTGCACTTTGCACTGACCGGCCAGAGTCCGCTGCCGCTCAACGCCTTTCCCCTGCCCAACCTGCTCTTCACGCGCGACCTGGCCGCCGTTGTGAACGATCACCTGATCGTCAGCCATCCGGCCACGGCCGCCCGCGCCCGCGAAAGCCTGATCCTGCGCATCATTCTGGAGCACCATCCGGGCTTTGCCGGTCTGCGCGACCGCATCATCTACCTGCCCGAAGGGGTCACGTTCGAGGGCGGCGATCTGCTGGTGGCCTCGCCCGAAGTAGTGCTGCTGGGACACTCGGAGCGCACCTCGCTGGGTGGCGTGGCGCACGTGGCCCGGGCGCTTTTCAGCCGTACGTCGGTCCGGCACGTGCTCGTGGTAGATCTGCCCAAGCAACGCGCCTCAATGCACCTCGACACCGTGTTCACGTTCGTTTCGGCCGACGAGTGCGTCGTCTTCCCCCCCATCCTGCATCAGGAGGGCAACGTACTGCAACTGATGGCGGGCGACACACCCAAACGGTTCGTGACCGAAATGCCCGCCGACCTGAAGACTGCCCTGGAGCGCCTGCTGGATCGTTCCCTGACCTTCATTCCCTGCGGAGGTGATAACCCCGTCCACCAGAAGCGCGAGCAGTGGACCGACGGGACCAACTTCTTTGCCCTGGCGCCCGGGGTGGTGGTGGGCTACGAGCGCAACCACTACACGTTCGAAGAAATGCGGCGGCACGGCTACCGGGTCGTCACGGCCGAGAGCTTTTTGTCCTATTATGCGGAAAGCCCCTTCGTACCCGGTTCGGAAAAGCTGGCCATCAAGCTGGAAGGCAACGAGCTGTCGCGCGGCCGCGGCGGCCCCCGCTGCATGACCTTACCCCTGGCCCGCCAGCCGCTGGGTTAAGTGCGACGCTCCTTTCGCTCCGCGAGCAATCGCTCAATCCGGGTTACAAACATGCGACGCCCGTGTCACCACTTCGGCTACCTGCTCATCGTCCAGGTTGACAAATTCTCTGTAGTCGCCGATCTGCCGAAGCTCAAAAGCCTCGTGAAACCACTTGCTCATTTCGACGGAAAATAGACCTGTTTTCACAAAATGCCGATCAAACAGCGCAATCACGCCGCTGTGCTTAGAAGCGCGAAGTCCTGCATATATCATCAATGCCAGCGCAGCATAGAACATGGCATAATACGCACGATTCACAATGCTCCAGTTATTTCCTCCCTGTTCCTGAAGCAAGCGAGCATCCTGTAGCGTGGCTTTTGCCTGCTCCAGGCGATACCGGATCAGCGCTTCTTGAGCGTCGATCATACAGAAATGCCCTCGACTTGAGTGACCTGAAGAAGTGGCGAAGCCGCCAGTACGTCTTTTTCTGCAGCAGCTACTGGAATAACCGAGAGCACCTTCCCCGCTTGAAAACCGATCTCCCAGGCGGTATCAAGCAACAATCGCCATGTGCTGCGATTCAGCTCCGGGACAAACGCAATCAGGTCGATGTCGGAAGTCTCTTCCGCTTCGCCTCGCGCGTGGGAGCCAATCAATACCACTTCCACCGGCGCGTGCAACCGGCTTTCCAGTTGCGTTCGAAACGCACGGGCCAGCTCAAGAATTTCTGGCAAAGCGCGTATGGCACGGAATTTTTACCCCGAATGTCCTGTAGAGGAAATACCCTGCACCATGCTGCTAAGTTCACGATAAGCTTACATCGCCTGCTGGAAAAGCATCGGCGCTGGATGGAAGCGGCGCTGTTACAACTTTGCCAGATCGAAATCAGGATCCAGAGGATTCAGAAAGGTCACGCCTTCCACAGTTCGCCCGGACGAGAAATCTTCGCTCAATACAATCGGAATCTGGTTGAGCCGGGCAACCGCCCAGATTTGCGCATCATAAAAAGCAAACTGATGGTCTCGCACGCCGCGAATTGCCTCCAGTACCACCTGTCCTGTAACGGGAAGCACGGGAAACGTCAATAGATACAGTTCAACGTGTTGTAAAAGTGCGTCTGGCGTGACAGGTGGTTCAAATTTGCGAAGCGCTACACTCGAAAATTCAGAGAGGGCCTGCACAGGGACCGCGGCGGAGGGCATCTGCCCGACGCGCCTCAAAACCTCCTGGGCACGAGCCTGCCGATACGTATCTGAACCATCGATGGCATACAGCAAAATGTTGGTGTCCAG
>WFPM01000185.1 GCA_015487635.1 Rhodothermus sp. | reverse complement strand
CTCGGGCTTTCTAGCCGTAGCCAGCGCCTCGCGTCCGGCGGCCGGGCGGTTCGGGCAGTTCTCACGGCGGCAGTGGCCGTAGAAGTTCAGCGCGTGGTGGCGGATGTCGAACTGATAGATTTCCGCCACCATTTCCTGGATGCTCTGGATCCGCGGATCGCAGAATTCGAACAGTTCGCCGCAGTCGAGGCAGATGAGGTGGTCGTGCTGCCAGTAGCTGTAAGCGCGCTCGTATTTGGCCTGGTTGGTGCCGAACTGGTGCTTGACCACCAGGTCACATTCGAGCAACAGCTCAAGCGTGTTGTAAACGGTGGCCCGGCTCACCCGCGCGCCTTTCTGCTGAAGCCGCAGGTAGAGTTCGTCAGCATCGACGTGGTCGCTCGTCGAATAAATCTCCTCAAGCACGGCAAAACGCTCCGGCGTCTGCCGTTGCCCGCGCTGTTTCAGAAACGCCCGGAAGATGTTTTTGACCTCTTCGAGCTGTTGCGGCGAAACAGACATGATCCGTCCTCCTGAAGCTCAACCGCTACGGTCGGTAGAAGAACCGATGCCGGGAGGGCGGGTTCCGGATGGTGGTGGTAGCAGCCGCTGCACATCGTTCCAGATCGTTTCGTGAAGCACCTCGATGCTGGCCGTCGCGTCCAGGCGCACAATGCGCTCGGGCTCCTCGGCGGCCAGCCGGGCATAGGTGGCGCGCACACGTTCGAAGAAAGCCGGATCCGCCCGTTCCATGCGATCCGGGTCACCCGCCTGGTTTCGGCGGGCCAGCGCCACCTCCAGCGGAATGTCCAGCCAGTAGGTGCGGTCGGGCACGAGGTCGTCGGTCACGCGCCGGTTGAAGTCCCGGAGCCAGGCCAGTTCCACCACGCCGCGGCCGCCTCCCTGGTAGGCCGTGGTCGAGTCGTAGAAGCGGTCGCACAGCACGATGTAGCCGGCCTGGAGGGCCGGGCGGATCCGTTCCACCACCAGTTGCCGTCGGGCAGCCGAAAACAGCAGCAACTCGGCGAAAGGGTCGATGTCCAGCGCCGGGTCGAGCAGAAGCCCGCGGATGCGCTCCGACAGTTCGGTGCCGCCCGGTTCGCGCACCAGCAGCGTCCGATAGCCGACCGTCTCCAGCCGCTGAACCAGCAACCGGGCCTGGGTGCTTTTGCCACACCCGTCAATGCCTTCGAAGCTGATCAGCATCGGTGCGCAGTTTAGCTTTTACAGGTTTTCAGACGATACTAAAGACCGCTCCCGCCCGACACGAAGTTCTTGCAAAATGTTTCGAGGGCGATTAAACTGAAGGCCGGGGACCACCCCGTGCGAACATTTTCGGGCGGATCGCTTTAATAGCCTGGCCGGGAGGGTATCGAACTGGCAGCCCGGAATTTTTCAAAGCCTTCGGCGCCTATGAGCTTCTTTGACTTCGGCTACGATGACGCCGACGACACGCTGGATCCCAGCCACATCGAGCAGCTGGTAGCGGCTTACGAAGCGCAGGGTTCGTCGGCGTATTTTGACTCGGATACCCTGGAAGAGATTGCCACCTACTACTACGAGCGCGGACGCTTCGAGGACGCGTTGGGCGTGATCGATCGCCTGCTGGCGCTGCATCCCACAGCCTCGGATGCCTGGATGCGTCGCGGCGTCCTGCTCAGCCATCTGGGACGGCACGAAGAAGCACTGCAAGCCTACGAGCGGGCGCTTTCGCTCAATCCTACCGACACGGAAACGCTCGTCAACCTGGGCATCACGCTGGACAATCTGGGACGCTTCGAGGAGGCACTACAGGCCTACGAGCGGGCGTTGCAGATCGATCCGCTGAACGACGAAATCTACTACAATCTGGGCATCACGCTGGAGCGCATGGACCGCCTGGAGGAGGCGATTCCGGCGCTGGAGGAAGCCGCCCGGCTCAATCCTGATCATCCCGAGGTCTGGTACGAACTGGGCTTCTGCTACGATCGGCTGGGCGACGACGAGCGCAGCCTGGCCTGCTACGATCGGCATCTGGAGCTGGACCCCTACTCGGCCGATGCCTGGTACAACCGGGGCATCGTGCTCAACCGTATGGGCCGCTACCGGGAGGCCGTCGCGTCATACGACTACGCCATTGCCATTCAGGAGGACTTCGGCTCGGCCTGGTACAACCGGGGCAACGCGCTGACCAACCTGGGCGATCTCCGGGGCGCCATCGAAAGCTACGAAAAGGTGCTGGAGATCGAGGGCGGCGACCCGGCCACCTACTACAACATCGCGCTGGCCTACGAAGAGCTGCAGGAGTACGAGACGGCCCTCCAGTACTTCCAGCTTGCGCTGGAGGAAGACCCGGCCTATGCAGAGGCCTGGTACGGGCTGGGCTGCTGCTATGATGCGCTGGAGCGCTTCGAGGAGGCCATTGCCTGTATGGAGCGGGCCGTCACGCTGCAGCCGGAGACCAGTGAGTTCTGGTACGCCAAGGCCGACTGCGAGTACAACGCCCGGCGCCTGCAGGACGCGCTCCAGTCCTACCGCCGGGTGATCGAACTCAATCCGCAGAACCGCGACGCCTGGCTCGACTACGCCGAGACGCTCCTTGAAGCCGGCTACGTCGAGGAATCGCTGCAGGCCTATCGCCAGGCGCTGACGCTCAATCCGGACGCCCGCGCCTACATCCGACAGGCCCGGGCGCTGCTGGCACTGGGGCGCTCGGAAGAAGGCATCCGCTCGCTGAAGATGGCGCTCCGGCTGGATCCGTCGGCCAAGGATGAGCTGCCGGAGTTCTACCGGGACGCTTCGATCCGGCGGCAGCTCGGTCTGGACGGCTAAACCCGGTCCGGCCGCATGCGTTCGCCTGTGCGCACCGCGCTTCGTTCGTTTCTGGCCGGGCTGCTGATGGGCGCTGCCGATGTCGTCCCCGGCGTCAGCGGCGGCACAATGGCGCTGGTGGTGGGCATTTACGAGCAGCTCGTGGCAGCCGTGCACCAGGTCTTTCAGGCGCTACTGCTGGCCGTCCGTGGACGTCTGGCTGATGCCTGGCAGCACTTTCGCCGCATTCCCTGGGTGTTTCTTGTGCCTCTCGTGCTGGGCATCGGCTCGGCCATCCTCAGCGCAGCACGGCTGATTCTGCACCTGCTGAGCGCCTATCCGATCCAGATGCGTGGCCTGTTTTTCGGGTTGATTGCGGGATCGCTGCTGTTGCCCTGGCTACGCCTTACGCAGCGCACGTGGCGTGAGGGGCTGCTGGCGCTCGGCGGCGCCGTAGTGGCCTTCCTGTTCGTGGGTATTCCGCCCCGCGTGGTGGCCGATCCGGCACTCTGGCAGGTCTTCGGTGCGGCCGCCGTGGCCATCTGCGCCATGATCTTGCCTGGCGTCAGCGGCGCTTTCCTGCTGCTCGTGTTGGGCTTCTACGAACCCACCCTGCAGGCGCTCACCCGGCACCACCTGCCCTACCTGCTAACCTTTGCGCTGGGTGCGGCCACCGGGCTGGGCCTGTTTTCGCGACTATTGCACTACCTGATCCGACACCATCACGACGCCACCATGGCCGTGCTGGTGGGCCTGATGGCCGGCTCGCTGCGAGCACTCTGGCCCTGGATCGACGAAATGCGCCGCCTCCGGTTGCCCGACGGCTCCGACCCGGTTGGAAGCGTGCTGCTGCTGGCCCTGAGTGGACTGCTGTTCGTCGGGGTCCTGACCTGGTGGGAGCGGCGGCGCCAGCCCCACTCCGTGGCCCATTGACTCAGCGCACCCGCACCACCGGACGCACGTCGGTGAACGTCTCGCCTTCGGCGCGGACCAGATACAGACCGGGAGCTCGCGCGCCCTGGAGCACGAGCCGCATCGGCTGCGCCGGCTCCACGCGACCCCGGAACACCTCCTGCACCGTCCGCCCCAGCAGATCCAGCAACCGCACCCGCACCTGCTGTGGCCGATCTACCCGAAGCCAGAGCTGCGTAGTTATCCGCCACGGATGAGGCGTCGGCGCCGAAAGCCCCACACGCGACGCTTCGGGCAGCGGATCGCGCGCCGTAGCCACCACCACCGGCCGGAGCACAAACAGTCCTTCCCCGATACTGCTGACCAGCACGACCCCGTCGGGCAGGAACGGATACACCCCCCAGGCCCCGGCAAATCGGACCGGATTGCCCCACGGGTACGTGTCGAAGAAGCCGATCTCCACCGGACGCTCCCGGTTGGAGATATCCAGCACCCGAAGGCCGGCGGTGTAGTTGGCCTGGAAAAGCAGATCGCCCCGCACGAACAGGTTGTGGTCGATGACCGACGTGGTGGCCCGGTATTCGGCCGCCAGACGGGGGTCGTCCAGATCGGTCAGATCGAAAATCAGCGTCCGGGTGCGGGGTGGAGTCGGGCGCAGGCCGTTCTGATAGTCGCGCCAGGCGTGTAGTTCGTCCAGTTCATCGCTCAGATAGAAGTAGTGCTGGGCTTCGTCGAGCCAGCCCTGATGGGCGTAACCGACATCCGGATACCGGATGGTCGCGATTTCCCGTACGTTTGCCTTGTCCGTTACGTCCAGAATGCCCACGCCCGTCTCGTCAGCTCCGATGCAGAGCTCGCGGCCCTGGTAGTCGGGATCCGGCCCGTGGTATACCACACACTGCGCGTCGTGCGTGTAGCCCGGGCCGACAAGCCCTCCCAGCGACGACTTGAAGCACCCGGCAAAGCGCGGGGACCTCGGATCCGAGAGATCCACGGCGTGATAGCCGTAGTCGCAATACTGCAACGAATCGGGATGCTCGCGTACGCCCACGGCATAGGCAAAGCCGGTCGCTTCGTTCACCACCACATTGTGGGCCGTGCCGAAGCCGCGATAGTGCGCTACCGGCTCCAGCAAAGCCGGCAGCTGCGAAAGCGCTCGGAGCTGGCGCAGATCGAACACCTGCAGGCCATGGCCCGGGTTGTTGTCGCTCACCACGAGCGCGTAGGGGCCGTAGGTCTTGATGTCACGCCAGGGGCTGGCGCCTTCGTGCGCCGTACGGGCCGGTTGGGTCTTAAGTGCGTCGGGCAGAAACGCCACCAGGCGTGGCTGCACCGGATCGGTCACCTCGACCACTGCCACCCCGTTGCTCAGTCCCACCAGCGCATAGCGGCGGTCGGTTTCCGGGTCCACCCAGCCCCAGATGTCGTTGGCTTCGACGTCTGTCGTATCATCCTGCCCAAAATCGCCGTCGATGGCAGCCAGCGGCAGAAAAGCCAGCAGCGTAACGCCGTTGCAGGAAAAGCCGGCGGCCCGTCCGTCCACGCACGCCACTGCCTGTCCCGTTACGGGCAGCAGCGGACGCTGCACGGTCTGCGCCGGAGCTCCGAGCGGCAGCAACCCGAGCAGCCCCATGAGCAAAGGATAACGCATACTGCCAAATTACGAAATTTACATGCATTTCCTCGGGAAAAACTCCGCGCTTCTTAGCTTTTTCCTGAAGATATCCCACCAGCAAACGGATTCGTCATGGAGTTACGCGGTCGCATCGTATTCATCACGGGAGCTTCGTCCGGAATCGGCGCGGCCTGTGCCGAAGCGTTTGCGCGGATCGGGGCCCGGTTGCTGCTCTGCGCACGGCGACTGGATCGGCTGGAGCAACTGGCCGAGCACCTGCGGCGCACGTATAACGCCGAGGTGCACTTTTTTGCACTGGACGTGCGCGACGCGGCAGCCGTTCAACAGGCCATCGACAGCCTTCCCGAAAACTGGCAGGCCATTGAGGTGCTGGTCAACAATGCCGGGCTGGCACGGGCGCTCGATCCGGTCTATGCCAACAAAATCGAAGACATCGACCTGATGGTCGATACGAACGTCAAGGGCCTGCTCTACGTCACGCGGGCTGTGGTGCCCGGCATGCTGGCGCGCGGACGCGGACACGTGATCAACATCGGGTCCACCGCCGGTCATGAGGTCTACCCGGGCGGGACGGTCTACTGCGCCACTAAACACGCCGTGGGCGCCATCACACGTGGCCTCAAGATGGACCTGCACGGCACGCCAATCCGCGTCTCGACGGTCGACCCGGGCATGGTGGGCGAGACGGAATTCAGTCTGGTGCGCTTCGGCGGGGATGCCGAACGGGCCGCCCGCGTCTATGAAGGCACCCGGCCGCTCACGCCTGCCGACGTGGCCGAGGCCGTGGTCTGGTGCGCTACACGCCCGCCCCATGTCAACATTGCCGAGATTATCTTGATGCCCACGGATCAGTCCTCGGCCACCCTGATTGCCCGACGCACGCATGAAGCCTCGTAGCTACGGCGTCCTGCTCCTCTGCGGTCTGCTGACTGGCGGTTGTGCCACGCAACGGGCGCTGGTGGAGCAGCAGGCGGCCCTGATCGCACAGTTGCAGGACTCGCTCGCCGTACTGCGTGACTCGCTGGCCTTCTACGACTACATCGACTCGGGCCGCTACGATCAAGACATGCGCTCGCTGCGCGAGACGATCGATCGGCTGCGCTACGAGCTGGCCGTCTGCCGGGACGGCGGCCTGCGCTTGGCCGTCGAGCTGGCCGACGATCTGTTCGCTCCCGCCAGCGCCACGCTGACCGAGCGGGGACGCCGACGCCTGGACGCGCTGGCCGAGCGGCTCGCCCGCTTTCCGGAGTACCGCTTCCGCATCGAAGGCTACACGGACAGCGTGCCCATCGGCAATCGCCTGAAGGAGCGCTTCCCCAGCAACTGGGAACTGGCCGCTGCGCGGGCCGCTGCCGTGGCCCGGTATTTCATCGAAGCGCACGGTCTTGATCCTGAGCGCTTCGAGGTGGTCTCCTACGGTCCCACGCGACCGATCGGCCCGAACGACACCCCCGAAGGACGGCAGCTCAACCGGCGCGTGGTGATCCGGGCGCTTCCTCCGCTCGAAGAAGTGCCGTAGCGTCGGCTACGCTCGTCGGCCAATAAAGCCCAGCATGCGGCCGGTGCGTCCGCCTTCGGCCCGATAGGAGAAAAAGTCGGCCGTGCTGGCGGCCGTGTCGTGCGGGGCCACCTCGATCTGCGTCTTCGGGACGCCGTCGAGAACCAGCCGTCGCACGATGGCCTGTTTCAGATCGACGTGCGGGCGGGGCCACTCCGGCCGCCGGAGTACCACCTCGGGCTCGAACCAGGCGGCCACCTCCTCGCCGACCTCGAAATGCGCCGGCCCGATGCAGGGGCTCACGTACACGTGGAGCGCCGCCGGCTGCGCGCCCAGCTCCTGCATGGCCGCAATGGTCGCCGCCACGATGCCGCCAACCACCCCCCGCCAGCCGGCATGGCAGGCGCCCAGTACATGGCGTTCTGGATCGTAGAGCAACACGGCAGCACAGTCGGCGGCCGTAATGCCCAGTACCAGGTCGGTGGCCGTCGTCACTAGTCCGTCGTAGCCCGGATACAGCCCCGGCGCCGCCACCACCCGCACTTTCGCGCCGTGTACCTGTCCGGCCAGGGCCAACCGCTCCACGTCGAAGCCTGCGGCCTCGGCCAGCCGTCGGCGGTTTTCCCGAACGTGCTCCGGCCGGTCGCCCGTGCTGCGGCCGAGATTCAGCGTGGCAAACGGCGGCGGGCTGACCCCGCCGTGACGCAGGCTGAACCCCGTGATCAGCTCGGGGAACGCTTCCGCAAAGGCCGGCCGCAGCCAGCGTACAGCCGCGGCAGCCTGAACGCTCGAAGGCATGGATGCCATAATGTTACCGACTCGTTTCAGCTATCGGGTTGCCCAGATGCTGCCCTGTGGGTATAAGCATTCGGAGCGTATGCAGCGGCGGGCCTACGGGCCCGTCCTCATACAAGATCTGTATTTCTACAGACCCATGCCTGACGAAATCAAACTGCCCGAGTTTCCGCTGGCGCCGCCGACGAGCCTGTTTGCCCGGTTGCGCCAGGCCGTGGCCGAAGACTGGCTGGCCTACACGCAACATCCTTTCGTGCAGCAACTGGGCGAAGGGACGCTGCCCGAAGCGGCCTTCCGGCACTATTTGGTACAGGACTATCGGTTTCTCATTCACTTTGCACGGGCCTGGGCACTGGCGCTCGTCAAGGCCGACACGCTCGAAGACATGCGCCATGCGGCCGATACGATCTCGGCACTGCTGCACGACGAAATGAATCTGCACGTGCGCTACTGCGCCCGCTGGGGCCTGAGCGAGGCCGAACTGGAAGACGCGCCTGAAGCGCGGGCCAACCTGGCCTACACGCGCTACGTGCTCGAACGCGGCCTTTCGGGCGATGTGCTCGATCTGCAGGTGGCCCTGGCCCCCTGCATCGTGGGCTATGCCGAGATCGGCCGGGCCCTGCATGCGCAGTTTGCCGAAACACTGCCGCAGAACCCCTATCGGGACTGGATCGAAACCTACGCTGGCGAAGCCTACCAGCAGGTGGCCCGCAATGCCATCCTGCAACTGGATCGCCTGGCGGCCCGCCGGCTGACCGAGGCGCGCTTTCCCGAGCTGGTCGAGACCTTCCGCCAGGCCACCCGACTGGAAGCTGCCTTCTGGGATATGGGCCTGACACAGCGCCTCTGAACACGCTTGCGAAAACGCACGCCCTGACGTATGCTTGTAGCAGGGTAAACCTGTTCGGAGAACACCATGGCCGGTTTCGGACAGCTCCTGCGCAACTGGGTGATCTACACCTTAGTCTTCCTCATTTTCGGTGGCATCGGCGCCGGCGTAACCAACCTGCTCTTCGAGCGGATCGTCGGACAGCCTTTCGATCCGGTCCTCTACGCCGTGATCTTCGGCGGAACGGGCTGGATCGCCTGCCGCCAGATGGAGTCGCGCGCTTCCTGAGCCCGTAACCTGTCAACCCACGCAATTGCAGGCCATGCCGTACCGGAAGCTACGCGCATGCGGGCTGATTGCGGCCCTGCTGTGCCTTGTTACATCTGCCCGGGCGCAGATCCCGCCACTGACTACCGACCGCCCCGGCATTGGCGTGGGCGCTGGTGTCGTGCGGCCCGCAACGTTTCAGATCGAAGGCGGGTTTGCCTACGACCGGGCGCCTCACTTCAACGGCTACAGTTTCGGTCAGGTGCTGCTGCGCTACGGAGTGCATCCGCTCGTGGAATGGCGGGCCTGGTTTCCGTCCTACCGCATCGAACACTACCCGCGCAACGTGGAGCTACAGGGCCTCCAGGACCCCACAGTGGGCCTCAAACTGAATCTGAACGAGATAACACGGCTATCGGCAGTTTCGATGGCCGCGCTGTTCGAGGTGCGCCTGCCCGTAGGTGACCGCGACTTTCAGGCATCTTCGGTACAACCTGTGGCCACGCTGGCCGTCGACTGGCCGCTGCTGTCGGACTTCAGCATATCGGCCAACGGTACATTTACAAGCTACTGGATCGGCGGT
>WFPM01000184.1 GCA_015487635.1 Rhodothermus sp. | reverse complement strand
GATCAGATTGTCCGTAATGCCGGCGGCCTCGCGTTGTTCCGGGCGCATCGACGCATGGCTCATCGTGGCCGGATGCTCGATGAGCGACTCGACGCCACCCAGCGATTCGGCCAGCGTGAAGATGCGCGTGGATCGCAGAATGTGGTGGACGGCTTCCAGGCCCCCTTTGACGGTGAACGAAACCATGCCGCCGAACCCTTTCTGCTGGCGCGCCGCGATCTTGTGCCCCTCATGGGAGGGCAGGCCTGGATAGAACACGTGCTCGACGTTGGGATGCTGCGCCAGGAAGCGCGCCACGGCCATTGCATTGTGCTCATGCTGGCGAATGCGCACCGGAAGCGTCTTCAGCCCGCGTAGCACAAGCCAGCAGTCGAAGGGACCGGCGATGGTGCCATGGGCATTCGCCACGAACTGGAGCTGCTCGTTCAACGATTCGGTGCGGACGATGACCGCTCCGCCGATGACGTCGGAGTGGCCGTTCAGATACTTCGTGGTCGAGTAAACGACGATGTCGGCGCCAAAGTCCATGGGCCGCTGCTGCAGCGGCGACAGGAAGGTGTTGTCCGCCACCACCAGCAGGTCGTGGGCTTTTGCGAAGCGACAGAGCGCATCCAGATCGACGATGCGCAGCAGCGGGTTGGAGGGCGTTTCCACCCAGATGAGCCGTGTGTTCGGGCGGATGGCTGCCTCGACGGCCTGCAGGTCGCGCAGGTCAACGAACGACACCTCCAGTTTACCCTGTTGCGCCAGCAGGTTCAGCAACCGCTCGGTGCCGCCGTAGCAGTCGTGGGCACAGATCACATGGATGCCGTGGTCGAACATGGCCAGCACGGTCGAAATGGCCGCCATGCCGCTGGTGGTGGCTACGGCGCCGGCGCCGCCTTCCAGATCGGCCAGCACTTCTTCCAGCGTGCGCCGCGTCGGGTTGCCGCTGCGCGAGTAGTCGTACCCTTTCGTCTGCCCGACGTCCTCAAAGCGGAATATGGCGCACTGGTAAATGGGGGGGACAATGCTGTTGTAGCTGGAGTCGGTTCGCTGACCGGCCAGCGTCAGACGCGTCTGTGGCTGCATGGGCCTTGTATCGGTTCTTGATGGTGAAACGTACGTCCTGTCGATAACCCTCATCAAGAACCGAGTGTACAGAACCCCGGCAAACGCCAGAAGCTGCTCCTCATCTTCCCCGGAACGGTATCCGCCGGAAGCAGGAGGAACTGCGGCGCGGCACGCAGGAGGTCCCTCATCGTTCCCGGTCAGCGTTCCGGGCAGGATTTAGCACCGGACGGCACCTCCCTGCCGGCAGGAGATGCCCGGTTGCTACGGCGTCATCGGGCCTGTTCCCTCAGCCGTTCTTGATGAGATTAATGCAAAGATACAGGCATCCGACCGAGGAAGGCAAGCGGGGCGGAGTTTCTTGATCCAATCTCAATCTCCCAGCACCAACTTGGCCAGACCGCCGGCCGCTTCTTCGCGCAGGTGCTGGATGATCGCGCGGGCGGCCTTCAGACCAGTATGGAGCGCGTCGATCACGGAGATGCCTTCCATGTAGTTACCGGCCAGAAACAGACCGGAGCGACTCATTTCCACATCGTGGACGCAAGCGAGCACCGCATCGTAGCCCAGCCGGTACTGGGGAATCGAGCGCTCCCAGCGCCACACGTGCCGGAAGACCGGCGCGCCCGAAATGCCCAGCAACTGGCGCAGGTCCTTCAGGACCAGCGATTCCAGCCGATCTTCGGGGAGCAATGCCAGCTCGGGATGCCGCATGCCGCCGACGAATGTGGTCAGCAATACGTGGCCTTCAGGCGCCCGGTCTGGAAAGAGCGACGAGGAGAACAGCGTGCCCAGAATCTGAAAGTCGCGCTCTACGGCCGGCACGAGCATGCCAAAGCCATCCAGCGGATGCGCCACCTGCTCACGCCGGAAGCCCAGCGCCACCAGCGCAATGGGCGGGTGCTCGACGGTGCCGAGCGGCCGGCGATCCACCGGTGGAAGAATCCGGAGTTGCGCCAGCCGGTGCAGCGGCACGGCACAGACGATGATGTCGAAAAAGCGGGTCGAGGCGCGGCCGTTTTGCCGGAACGTGAGCGTCCAGGGGTTTTTTTCATCCCAGCGGATGGCCAGCACCTCTGCGTTGCGCACGATGGCGTGCGCGGGCAGCCGGTCGGCCAGTGCCCGGGGCAGCATGTGCAGGCCCTCGACGAACGAGAACATTGAGCGGCGCGGAGCCGGGTGGTACCGTTGCTTCATCCGGTCGCGGATCAGGCCCCAGAAAAGCGAGCCGTATTGCTGCTCCAGTTCGAACAGTTTCGGGAAGGCGTAGCGCACCGAAAGCTGCTCAGGATCGCCCGCAAAGATACCGGCCACGAATGGCTCCACCAGATAGTCGAGCACCTCCGGACCCAGCCGACGCCGTGTGAATTTGGCCACGCTTTCCTCGGTGCTCCGGTGTGCCCGGTGAATGAACGGCTCGGCCAGCAGGCGCAGGCGCGCCCGGGGCGAAAGCAGTGGCGTGCGCAGCAGTTCGCGCGGCGAGCGGGGCAGGGGAATCGGCCGGCCACCCCGCACGATAAAACGATTCGCCGCTACCGGCCGGGCCGGAATGCAGGCGTCCTCCAGGTCCACCCGGCGCAACAGCTCTTCGAAGTCGGCCGAGGTGCGCTGGAGCGTCTGCGGTCCATGCTCCAGCAGGAAGCCTTCAATCCGCTCCGACTGGATGAAGCCGCCGATGCGATCGGTAGCTTCGAAGACCGTCACTTCCAGACCGCGGCGGTGCAGCTCATAGGCGGCTGCCAGACCGGCAATGCCGGCCCCGATGATTCCCACAGAAGCCATAGATGCAGGCTTGCCTTTTTGCCGGGGCACACTTTTCTTCGGAAAAATCCGGAGCGCTAACGAAAAAGCCTTCCGGAAAGTCGCAAAAATTCTGGAGAAAAAATACGATCGGCCATGCTGTTTCTGAAAAACGTCTTCGTACTGCTGCACATTATGACAGCGGCCGCCTGGTTCGGACTGGGGCTCCGGCTGGCAGCGCAGGCGCGCCGCGCGCTGACCCTTTCGCCGCCGTCGGCGCAGGCACTGCTCGAAGAAGGAATGGCCACGGTGCGCCAGATGGGCGTGTTTCTGGTGGCCACGCTGATTTTCGGTCTGGGCGCGCTGTTTACCGGAGGTGGCTTTGGTGTGTACGGCGCGCCCTACCACACGAGCCTGCTTCTGCTGCTGGTGTTGATCGGCCTGCAGTGGGGCCTGCTACGTCCGGCCTGGCGCGGGTTGCAGCAGTCACTTGGCAATAGCGCCCCTGATGCGCAGCAGGCCGAACGCCTCCGCAAACGCGTCGTCATGGCTGTGGGCGTGGGGCATTTCCTCTGGGTGGTTATCCTCGTGCTCATGTACTGGAACACGCTGGTGGCCGCGCTGCAGTAGGTTTCGGAACCGCCCTGTTTGCCGTCCCGTTTTCTCTCAAAATTGCATAAACCGATATAGAGTACCATGGCAACCAGGCGCATGGAAGAGAGCTGGGAGCGGACCAAACAGCAGATTCGAATCATCTGGGGCGACATTCTAAGCGATCAGGAATTGCAGAAAGCGCGGGGTGATCTGCACGCGATGGTTTCGCTCATTCATGAGAAGACGGGCGAATCACGCGAGGAGATCCTTCAGAAGATGGACGCTATTCTGTAAGGTACGCTCCCAATGTGGCGGGGCCGACGTTTGCGGTGGAAGGAACCGTTCTTATCTTGAAGCCTTGTAGTTGGATCGACTTGGAAGCGCTTTTTTTGATCGTTGAACATGGAAAAAAGCAGTACGCAGGTGGCGGTCGGGCTGGGTTCGCCGCTGGCCGCCGATAAACCCACCGTGCAGCACTGGATCGCCCAGCACCGGGCTATGCTCGAAGTGCTGCAGCGTCAGGCCGAGCAGATCCGACAGGGCGGCGGCCCGAAGCG
>WFPM01000183.1 GCA_015487635.1 Rhodothermus sp. | reverse complement strand
TCGGAATGTAAGTGGTCAGTCCGTAGGCCACGGCCGCCAGCATGCCCGCCCATTGTCGGCGCGTCAGATAAACCACCAGCCAGTAGGTGCCGGCCAGCAGAATGAAGAAGTGGGAGGTCGGCCACAGAAAGCCTCGAAGCCAGCCCAGCAGGCTGTCGATCTGGGGCACTTTGGCCGGATAGGAAATCATGTAGGCCGGCATGCCGGCAAAAGCGTTCGTGGCCCAGAGCGGTTCGGTTCCTGTCGAATCGCGGTAGGCGATCACCGACTGGGCCATGGCCCGCCAGTTAACCGTATCGCTGCCGATCAGCCGTTTGCCTCCGAAATGAATCGGCGCAAAAAAGGCCAGCGAGAGCGCCAACAGTAGCAGCAGGCAGATCAGATGGCGATGCCGTTCCGGAAGGCGACTCCAGAAACCATGCCAGGCCGGCAGGGTGGCCGTGGAAGCCTTTCTGGAACGAGACGAGCGGGCCGAGGCAGCCATAAACGCAACACGACGGGTTATTCGATTACCTTGGGCACCCGGAAGTAATCGCTGTCGGCGTCGGGTGCGTTGCGCAGCGCGTCTTCATGCGAAATGCGCTGTTCGACGACGTCCTCCCGGAAGACGTTGTACAGGTCCAGCACGTGCGACATGGGCGGGACGTCGCGCGTGTCCAGTTCGTTCAGCTTGGCCACGTAGTCCAGAATTTCACCCATCTGTTCGGCCAGCATCCGTTCTTCTTCTTCCGAGAACTCCAGGCGGGCCAGCCGGGCAATGTAGCGGACTTCTTCGACGGAGATCGCCATCGCTTGCCGATCGTCAGGTTGTGGGTGTTGCAAGATAGCAAATGCCGGGCGCGACCGCTACCGCACAGCGCTACGCGGAGTTCCCCACCTCCCGGAGCAGTGCCTGCATCCGGGCCTGCACGGTTTCCATAAGCGTGGTCAGATGCCGACGTCGGAGTCCCGCCGTCGGGACGGGTTCGCCGATCACCACCCGGATCGTTCCCGGCCGCGACACCATCCGCCGCTCGTCCAGCCGGCGGTAGCTGTCGAGGATGACCACGGGCACCAGCGGCACGCCGGCCTCAACGGCCAGCAGGAACGCTCCCTTCTTGAAGGGACGCAATTCCTTCCGGTAGCCGCGCGTGCCTTCCGGAAACAGCAGCACGGGATGCCCCTGGCGGATGCGCTCGCCGGCCATCTGCAGGCTTTTCAGCGAGCGACGGGGATTGTTCCGGTCGATAAACAGCGAGGCCGAATGCCGTATGGCCCAGCCCAGCACGGGCACCCGCTCCAGCTCCGCCTTGGCGACAAACCCGAAGGGGTAAGGAAGTGCGTAGGACAGCACCAGAATGTCAAGAGCGCACTGGTGATTGGCCACAAACAGGCAGGGCTGTCCTTCGGGAAGGCGTGCGCGGTCTTCGCACACCACCCGCCAGCCACAGGCTTTCAGGATGATACCCGCCCAGCGCCGCGCCCACTTTTTGAAGTTGGCCGCCGTCGGATGACAGCGATGCATGAGCACCTGGAACGGAGCAATAAGCAGCGTGCTGAAAATACCCACCAGCACAAACCAGAAGAAGTGCAGCCGGGTCCACAGCGTGGCCGGCGGAGCTCCCTCAACCGGCGCTTCGACGGACGCCGGTGCCAGCAGCGGCGCAATGGAAGAGGTTTCACGGACTTCTTCAGCAGCCATGGTAGCTCAGCGCTCGGCGGTTGCAGACATAGGCTTCCGAACCTGGCGCAACAGTTGGAGCAGACGGGTTGCGTCGTGCAGCCCCCGCTTCGTGCGCGGTTCTGCGTGTACTTCGAGGCTCAACGGCCCGGCAAAGTTCATCTCGCGGAGCAGTCGGAGCTGCGCGGGCCATCCCACGGCCCCTTCGCCAAAGGGAGCCGGTTCCCAGACGCCCCGCTCCGGATCAATCCGCCAATCGCTGCAGCGCACCAGGAAAACGCGCCCGGCCAACGCCTGAAGGCCTTCGGCCGGGTTTTCGCCCGCCTGCAGTGCCGCCCCGGGATTCCAGGCGGCCCCCACGGCCGGATGATTCACGGCTTGCAGCAGCATCGCCAGCGCTTTTCCTGTGGGAAACGCGCTCTCCGGTTCGTTGAGCACGGCCACATATACGCCATAGTCGGCCGCCTTCTCGCCGGCCATCTGCAGTGCCTGCGCCGCTTTTTCTACTGGCGTGCCTTCTTCTTCGGCTGCAAAGGCCGACACCACCACGCAGGGACACTCAATGCGCTGGCAGAAGCTCAACACCTCATCGAAGGCGGCCACTTCGTTCATCCACGTACGCCGGTCGCGCACCGACCCCTCGAACATACCCGGCACGACGGCCACCGCCGGCAATTCGTTTTCCAGCAAGCGACGACGTAGTTTTTCCTCGTTGACGAACGGCACGCGGTCCGACGGTCCCCCGATCGTGCGCAGCTCTACGCCCTCCAGTCCCCAGAGCAACGTCAGGTAGAGCGCACGATCCAGGTTCAGCGTTACCGTGTCGGTCAGCAGCGCGGGAATCATGGATGGTTTTCGATTGCGGGAAGGCGAAGCGTATCTTCATGCACGGGCGCCCACGGGTCCGGGGTGATCGCCTCCGATAACAGGATCGCCTGTGCCTCCCGGACCAGCATACGGGCACGTTGCAATGCGCGCATGCGCAGTTTTTCAAGTTCAGGTATTGAAACAGCGGCCGGGGCATTGTAGATCCGTCGGTAGATCTGTTGCCACTCGGAAGGCACCTGCCAGAAAACCCGTCGGTCCACCTGCAGCGAATCGGGCGGCAGCACAGGCTCCAGCGTAAAGCCATACGTAGCGGCCAATTGCTGCAGCCAGGGAAGTGCTTCGGGGTCCGGATCCAAATAGACGATCTGGCGCGTGGTGGCCGGATCCCACAGCGGCTGCTGGAGATAGGCGCGCAATCCCTGATGTCCCTGTCGGGCACCTGACCAGACCGCAAACAGCAGCGTGCGGCGAGGCAGCGGCCAGTAGGTGGCCAGCATGCTGTAAAATCGGGCCAGCTCCAGCAACGCTGCCACCCCTTCGCCCAGGTGTGCACCGTCGAAAAGCAACGGGCTGTCCGGCAGGGCCACGACGTCCAGATCGGCGCACACGATGACCAACTCGTTCCGAAGCACCGGGTCTTTGCCCGCCACAAAGCCCAGCACGTTCAGCGCCCCCACACGTATTTCGCCCGTACGCCATACCCGGAGAAAGATCGAACGGCGGAGCCGCAGCGTCACGGACGCCGTGTCGGTCAGATAGGCACGCAGCGCAGATGCAGACAGCCCCAGCAGGCGGGCGGCCGCCTCCGGCGTGAGTTGCAGAAGCCGAAGCCCGGGAATCGGGGCGTCGGTCAGTGTGGGATGCAGCGGCCCCACCAACAGCACGGCCTGCACCGAACGTTCCGGCGCCAGGGTCGTGGCTTCTGCTGCAAACGCAGTTGGCAGCACCCAGACCGGCGCAGCAGTACAGGTCCTCGGTTGCGCGCAGAGCGCCACCCGGTTGGCCACCACGCGTCCGGTATCGCTGCGCGCGTCGGGCCAGAATTCCAGTCCGGGCAGGAAGGCTGCCGTATCCTGATCGGCCCAGCCCAACACGGCCGGCCAGGGCAGGTGCACGTGGGCATCGTAAATGATCCGGTAGCGTCTTTCCAGCGCCGGCTGCAACCGGAATTCCCGCATGCGGTCCTCCACGTACTGCGCCGCCAGCGCGAAGCTACGCGAGCCCGTCAACCGCCCCAGCATCTCCGGTCGCAGTAGCACGTCCAGATGCTCGGCCAGCAACAGCGGATTGTCCGGATCATCCAGGTGAACCGGACCCTCCACTGCCGGGCGCAGCGCCGGCCCGCAGGCCGCCAGCCCCAGCGCAAGTCCCAAAATGACCGGCAGACGGTACATGCTGCACATGGCAACTCCGACGGTCAGGCCTTAACCCTCAGGCCCTTCTCCGCGTTTCGCCGGTCTGCCCACAAACAAAAAGCGGGAAGCCACGAGCGACTTCCCGCCTGTTTTGAGGTGCTGCTACAGGTGTCAGTTGCGCGGCATGCGCGTCTGACGCGCCGTTTGCTCGCTGAACCGTTCCAGCCGTTCCATCAACTCACGCCGACTGCGTTCCAGCAGATTGCGCTCCAGTGGTCGGCGGGCCCGCGCCGTCAGCGGATCGAGTACCTTCACCTGCAGCACGATCAGCAGTTCGGATTGCGTAATCGTGCGCTGCGTGCGCCCGAAGACGTAACGTAACCCAAAGAACCACCAGGGCAGATCCTTCAGGAAGGGAATGCCTTTACGTGAAATCGACTCGCGTGTCGTGTACAGTCCACCGATAATCGTTTGCTCGCCGTCGAGCAACAGTACCTGCGTATCGGCCGTGTTCCGGTCGATCACCGGCCCGGCCGCCGACGGCGTGGCGCTGGAGTTTTCGACCATAACGTCCAGGTGCACAAACTCGATCAACGGTGCCCCGGCGGTATCGGCTGCGGGCTGAACGAGCAGCGTGGGCGTCACGTCGATAATGATACCCGTCGAGACGAATTGCGTGATTGTGTTGCCCGCAAAATCGCGCGTCTGGATAGGCACGTCCGAGCCGATCTGGATCCGTCCCTGCTCGCCGCTCTGCACCGTGATCTGCGGGCTGGCAATGGTTTCGCCAATACCTTCCGTTTCCAGAAAGCGCAGGAAGTTGGTGAGCTGGCGGAAGTTGATCCGGTTGGGTGCCTCGATCAACGGCGCCAGTGGATCAAACAGTTTATCCGTCTTCAGATAGAACTGCACGTTGTCCTGACCCGCTACGCCGCCTGCTCTGCCACCGGCACCTCCTCCAACACCGCCCCTTGGTGTTCCGGTCGTCAGCCCGAAAAACTGATCCCAATTGATGCCGATGTCCCGCGCTTTGGTCAGGTTCACGCTGAAGAGAATCGCATTGATCTGGATTTCGCGCGTATCGACGGTGGCCGGGAGCACCGCTTCGCCCTGCATAGCACCGGCCTCTTCGGTAGCCCGACGGGGCCCGATCACCACTTCGGTTTTTTCCGGCGCTTTCTCGATGATGAAAAACTTATCGGTTTCCCGATAGGTCAGCCCTTTCGTCTGCAACACCAGCTCGAAGGCATCAAAAAAGTGCATGCCGGAAATGGAAACCCCGATCGGGTCGGTGCGCTCTTCGGGATCGACGATCTGCTTACCCGTCACCCGCTGAAAGATCGGGTTGAGCAACTCGAAGAACTGATTCAGCGGGGTTGTGGGCAGAAACGATACCAGTTGGTCGGGCGGCACGTAGGTGCGCATGACCCGTTGCGGCGGCCGGTCCTGCGACAGACCGGGCCAAGCCAGTAGGCTCCCGATCAGCAACAGACCGAGTGCTGTAGCCATCCAAGTTTTGATCTGCACACGCTCCATGGCAACGCTTCCGGTTAGATGCATTCACTGGTTCAGTGGCGTGAGCAACACAGGGCCCAGCGCCTGACGATATCGTTCACCGTTTTCCAGATGCAATTCGACTTCGTCCAGAATTCCACCGCGGTTCAGCCGGGCCACCACGCGGCCTTCGACAGGATCGATTTCGGTGATCTGTCCCAGGTACACGTTTTCCCCGACTCCCACCGTACGCAACCCCGAAGCATCCTGGAAGACCGCGCGGCCGCCCACGATCGATACCAACTTTGCCTTTTCGATGTCGATCAGGTTGTCGGAGTTGGGAGGAAGTTGCTCCAGAATGCCCGGATAGAAGGGGTTGACCGGTGGGTTCTTTTCTGGAAAGACGGCCCGCGGCAACCGCTGGTAGAGGCTGTCGGCCATGTGGGCCACCTGCAGATCTGGTAACCCGCCGTAGTAGGCCTCCAGCAGCATGTTGAACGAGACCATGATCATCATCCGCTCCTTGCCGCTTCGGCGATCGGTCTTGACCAGGTCGATGTGATCCAGCGACAGGTTGCGGATGCGGTATAGCTCGGGGCTGTTTTCGATCTCCCAGACGAAGCGGTACAGATGATGAAAGTAACCGCGGCCTTCAATGCGGAAGGTGTAGTAATTGACACTCTGGGTCTGGCCGCTCCCCATGAATTGGACATTGAAGGTTTCGAAGCCGCGCCGCGAGAGCTCGTTCAGACGGGCGACCACCTCCGGCGTGGTCAGCGAGGCCGGAATATAGCGATAGCGGGAACGCCAGCGGCTTTCGACCTCACGGGCCCGCTCTTCCGAGGCGCTGTATTCGGCCAGCAGCGAGCCCATCTCGGTCTCGCGCATGTGCGCCAGCTGTTCCAGCTTCTCGTAATGGGCAATCTCACTGGGCAGTTTGAAGTATGTCAGATAGACTCCCACCCCGGTCAGAATCAGCCAGGCAACAAACAGCAACAGGGCGTTTCCGTACTTCTTCCACATGGCCGCTTACGGATTCGAGGGTTTCGAATGCGACGCCTGCGTGTTGGCAGCAAACTGCTCGCGCAGATAACGAGCCGGTTCGGGCAGCTCGTTGGGCAGCGGAATCTCGATCACGAAGGCGTAGACCGGCCACTCGCGGATTTCGGAGAAGGTCAGCGAGCGGATGATGCCGTTGAGCCGTCGGGCCAGCTCCACGACGCGATCACGGGCGACGGCGCTGCCTTTCAGCTCAACGCCGCTGGTGCGCGGACTCCAGCTATCGACCCAAATGCCTCGAACGGCGGCCACCTCGCGCGAGAGCTGGGCCAGTGCCCGGCTCCAGCGGTCGCTGCCCACCAACAGCGAGTCGAGCACGTCAAGTGCCCGCAGTGCCTGTTGCGTGCGGGCGTTAAGGCTATCGATCCGGGCCTGCAACGCCCGCGCGTCGGTCTCGGCAATGGCCGGTGGGAGCCGTCGCAGCCGCTCCTGGCGTTCGCCGAGTTCGGCTTCAAGCGTCAGGTAGCGCCATACGAAAAAGAGCGTGGTGACGAACAGTAGCGCGTAGAGCGCCCACACGTGCCATCCGAAAGGCAGCTCCCAGCGCCGCCGCAGGCTGGACGGAAAGAGGTTGATCGGCTCGAAGGCCTTCAGAAACTCCGGATCGCCCACCAGACGCAACGCGGCCAGTTGCGCCGCCAGTGAGCCGGGACCAATCTCCTGGTCGTCCAGCGGCAGGTAATGGCGCAGATTTTCGATGTGAGCGTTCGGAAAAAAAACTTCCAGGCTGCGCTGGATTTCGGTCTCCCCCTGCTCGCCGACCAGAAAGACGTGCGATACCTCGCCGATACCGTATTCGTCCTGCAGCAGCAGAATGCGGCTGCAGATCGTTTCGGGCGTGTCGTGCACGGTCAGCGAGCGCAGGCTTTCGGCATGCTGGAGCGTCTCGCCCTGCACGAAGAGCACCAGCGTATCGTCGCTGCCCACGCGCAGCACCAGCGAGCGCGCCTCGGGCGTCTCCGGAGCAAGCTGACGCAGGGCCGTTCGTACCAGGCCCAGATAGAGCGAGACTTCGGTTTCAAACAGCCGCGTGCGGGGTAGCTTTCGGTTCGACTCGGCCTTGAGCGCCTGAAGCGTGGCCGTCACCGGCTCGCTGGGACGCGGGTAGATGGCCAGAAACCGGTGCGTCTCGTTGTCTGAAGGCGTCATGGGCAGGAAAGCCACCTGTTCCTCCTCGAGCGGCGTTCCCACCTGCTGTTCCAGCAACTCCAAAAGCGCCTTGCGATCGACCGGACCGGTTTCCTGGTCTTTGACCGCAACCCGACGGGGCAGTCGAAGCTCCACATAGGAAAGCTCCACCGAGGGCAGACAGAAGGCCACTTCCGGATCACCGTAGCCGGCTTCCCGGCATTCGGCTAAGATGTCGGTCAGCTCCATCGTGAAAAGCGAAGCAGGCGGCGTCTGCTCGCTGCCGGCCCCATCACCTCCCAGATCGAACTCCGACTTCAGAAACGGCGTCGCGCCCCCTCCTCCCCCACCAAACTGGATAGAAAAGTCACCGCCGGCTTCCTGGCCTTTGACTTCCGGCACGCCCTGCTGCACGCTGGCAAAACGGGCCACGCGCTGGCGTGTGAAACGCCGCACCACCTCCAGCCCGTCTCCTTCGTGCTTGAGCAGCACGGCGTAAACCGTACGTCCCGCAATCGTAACGCCCAGTACGTATGGGGCCTTTGTGCGTGCGACCTTCTGCTGCTTCGCCTTCATGGGATTACGAAACCGTCGTTGGCGTAACGTTTTGGAATCTGGAGCAACCGCTCATTGCAGCAATTGCTGCAGGCGACGCTTGTTGTTGGCGAAATCGAATGCCACTTCCGGCGTGATCAGTTGCTGCCGGACCAGGCGGTACAAATCCTGTTCCAAGGTTGTCATGCCCAGCGCCCCGCCTTCCCACATCATCTGGTAGATTTCGCCGGTGTTCTTGTTTTTGATGGCCGCCCGCGCCGATGGCGTCATCCAGAGCACTTCCTTGGCCAGAATGCGTCCGCCGCCGATCTTGGGCACCAGCTTCTGGGAGATCACGCAGCGCAGCACATCGGCCAGGCGATTGCGCACGCGGTCCTGCTCGTCCGGCGGATACTCGGCCACGATGCGGTCGATCGTCTCCACAGCCGAGCTGGTATGCAGTGTGGAGAAGACCTTGTGCCCCGAGTCGGTGATCTCCAGCGCGGCCGAGATCGTCTCGGGATCGCGCATCTCGCCGATGACAATGATGTCGGGGTCCTGGCGGAGCGCCTGCACGATGCCATCTTTGAAGGTGCGCACGTCGCGCCCGACCTCACGATGGCGAATCAGGCACTTGCGCGAGCGGTGCACGTATTCAATTGGCCGGGCGATGATGACTACGTGCGCGTAAACGTCGCCGTTGTTGGCGTCGATGATGGCGTCCAGCGTCGTGCTTTTACCGGAGCCCGTAACGCCTGTCACGAGCGTCAACCCGTCGCGCACGTGCCGGAACATCAGGCCACGCTCGATCAGCGGATGGAAGCCCAGACTTTTGAGCGGGCGAATCTCGTCACTGATGGCGCGCATGTTCAGCGCCACGTGGTCCATGTCGAAATAGACCGTGGCGCGGAAGCGCCGGGGCATGCCGTTGCGCCCTTCGATGGGGAGTTCGTAGGAAAAGTCCAGCGCGCATTCCTCGAAAAAGATCTGGAGCTGGCGCTCGGTGAGCAGGTTCAGAATGAGCAGCGTAGCTTCATCGCACAAGTAGGTACCCATCTCCTCGTAGGGCCGCTTGTCGCCATGCACGCGGTACCAGACGTACCCGTTCGAGGCCGGCCCGCCCATGTCCAGGTCGCTGGCGTTCAGGTCCAGCATGCGCTTGACCAAAAGTTGCATGTGCTCGCGCAGCAGCGTGCGGTCTTTGTCGAGCAGCGCGTTGACCTGCTCGGCCAGGTAGCGGGCCCGGTCTTCCCCCACCAGGGAAGGAGGCACCGACTCCAGAATTGTCTTGCAGATCTTCGGCAACGGTGGTACCGGTCGCACACGCGGTCGCTGGGCCGCCGAGGCATGTTGCGCCAGCAGTTCGGTCAGAGCAGGATTGCCGTTCGACATGATACGCCTCCAGAACGGTTTGCCCTTACAGGTTATCGCCCAGAAAGTCCGCTGCTTAAGCCCGACGGGCAAAAAAAGACGGCGTTACAGCGAAGATCGCTTCTGCCGTAACGCCGCCCGTTCGGCTGCAGCACGCCAGAAATCAGGAAGCCGGAGCCGGGATGAATTCGACTTCAATTACCTGGTCGCTGAAGTCCGGCATGTGGCCATAATCTTCAAGCTGGTAGTAGCCGCGCGCATCGATCTTCGTCCAGCCCCAGCCTCCATAGCTTCGCTTGCCATTGCGTTCTCCCCACTGAGCGCCTCTACGTTTTCTCCATTTGCGATCCCCATAGCTCCAGCGCTTTACGTCCTCCAGTTTCGCCCGGGAGAAAATCAGGTCCTCGAAGGCGATGCGCCAGACGTTGGGCCGCGTGGGATGTGGCTGAATCATGGCATATTCGCCTTCCTGCATCTGGTTGAAGTCGGCCACGCTCTCCACCAGCGCCGGCCGTGTGTACTCGAAGAAGGGATCGTTGATATCGATGCTGGTATCTCCCCGACGCTCGCAGTTGAAGTCGGCATCGACGGCCAGAATGAAGTTAACACGCTCCCCGGGATTCAGCACCGTGGAATAGAGCGCCTCAGCCCCGTCACGGTTGTTGCCCGGCGCGAAGACCAGTTCGGGCTCCAGCGCGATGTATTTCCCGTTACCGTTGCCGCGCAGTTCAATATCCTGCTGATTTTCGCAGGAGTTACCTAACGCCGGGTTGCTGGGGTCACACTGCCCCGGATTGTTGCCCATGCCGTTGTTGTTCTTGGGCACAAAGCGCTGGATGTAGATGGCCGAGCAATAACCGGCCATCGATTCCAGGAACGTCACCTTCACCTGACTGGGCTGCGTAACTTCCAGCGTACGGCGCATCAGCCGGTGCGCGCCCACCTGATGCGTGGCCCGCTTGTAGCGTCCGATGGCAACGGCCCCATAGGAGGCACCGCCCACCGGATACAGCCACGCCTCATAGGTGCCGCCCTTCAAATGTCCGGCCAGTGGATTGTCCTGGCCCCCGATCTGATCGATCAGTTCTTCCAGCGTCAGATCGGGCTGTTCCGCCTCAAGCTTACGAGCCATCGAGACGATCCGGTTATAGGCCGAGCGCGCGATCTCGCGTGCCAGCGCCTCCTCCTGACGCAGCGCCTGTCGGTCGTCGGCCTGCAGACGGTCGGTGTCGGATTGCAGCAGCAGCACGCTGCCCCCCATCACCGTAGCCGTCACGAACAGCAGAATGAACTTACCCATGGCTCCTCCCTGAGTTGAACGCTCTGAATTCGCTTGAATGCGAAAAGCATGCCCCGAGCTGTTTCTCTATTTTTTTGAGGCACTTCAGGCCGTTGCATCGTTACTTTCTGTAACCTTTCAAGCCCCGTCTTCGACAGGTATGAAGGTCACTTCGATCACCTGGTCGCTGAAATCCGGCACCAGGGCACGTCCACCGGGCTCGCGGTAGTAGTCGCGTAGCCGGTAGTAGCCGTAATTGTCGACCTCATGCCATCCCTGACCGCCATAGCTGTAGCGGCCGTTGCGCTCTCCCCATTCGGGACCGGTACGGATCCGCCACCGCATGTCGCCATAGCCATAGCGCTTCACGTCCCAGAGCTTTTCAACGGGCGAGATCTGCAGGTCCTCGAAGGCCAGCCGCCAGGTGTTGGGTCTGACCGGATGGGGCTGGATCATCACGTAGTCGCCCTCCTGCATCTGGCGAAGATCCTCGACGCTTTCCACCAGCGCCGGGCGCAGATAGTCAAAGTAGCGCTGATTCCCTACCCATTCCCGGGCCGGCACATCGGTTCGGCCTCGCAGGCTGCAGTCTTTGTCGACGGCCAAGATGAAATTGGCCCGTTCACCCGGATTCAGCACGGTTTCGTAGAGTCGCTCGGAAGGCGTTCCGCCGTCGCCATGCCGGTTCTGCGGGGCAAACACCAGCTCGGGCTCCTGCGCTTCATAGGTACCGTCTTCACGGGGCACATACCGCTGGAGATAGATGGCCGAGCAATACCCGGCCATGGATTCCAGAAAGGCCACATGGACCCGGCTGGGCCGGTCTTTTACCTCCAGCGTACTGCGCAGTACCTTATTAGAGCCGACCCGATGCGTGGCCCGGCCGTAACGACCAATGGCCACCACCCCGTACGAAGCGCCGCCCTCGCCGCCGATGGCGTACAGCCAGGCCTCATAGGAGCCGCCTTTGAGCTGGCCGGTCAACCGTCCGGCCTCGCCGTTCACGGCCGCGATCAATTCACCCACCGACCAATCCGGATGCAGCGTCTCCAACTCCCGGGTCCGCGATACGATGCGATCATACGCCGAGCGGGCAATTTCGCGGGCCAGTGTCTCTTCCTGGCGGACCGCCTGGCGGTCGTCGGCTGCCAGTCGACTGCTATCGGCCTGGAGCAGCAGAACGCCCCCCACCACAACCGTCGTCACCACGAAAAGAAGTGCCATTTTACCCATAGCTCCTCATGGACTTGTTGTTCCGGATGCACCGTTTCGATCTCTGGGGATCAGCAGCGTTGAGCCATAGTAGACCCTCTGTAACACCTGCGATCGGGACGTCTCAAACGGCGTGACCAGCGTGACCCGTACCCGGGTATTCTGTACCTGATCGGCCTGGCTGACCGGATCGGTCAGCGGCTGTGCATTTTTATCCAGCATATCCACCCGGAAGTAGCTGATCAACGCCGGACTTCCTCCATCCTCAACCCAGGATCCATTGTCCCCGATTTTCACTTCTCGCTTCAGACGATATACAGGGATACTATCTTTCTGAATTATGCGATATCCATCCGGGATAAGCTGGTATCGAAAATAAATTCGAATTGTCTGCCCATTTGCATCTATCGAATCACGAAAAAATTCAAAAAGTCTGGTTACACCAGTACTATTATCATTAACAGGATTAGAAAAAGGAACCTCATTGGTGAAATCCACATTCTCCCCAATACGCAGCAACTCTTCCTCCATCCAAGATACCAGGTCATTGGCCTGCTTCTTGACAATATAATTCGTTGTCTGTTCCAGATTGATCTCTACCATGCGCTGCTGCAACGTGATCATCATCAACAGCAGCGTTCCGCCCAGAATCATGGCGGATAGATTGTCAAATATGACCCACATGGCTATCCCCCATCAGAATTTATATGAAAATGTTCGTTCCAACTCGATGGGAATTGAGATATATGGGTCTAGATTATCCCAGTAATCCTGAACAGAAAGTCTTACACGTTTGTGTTCGGTTTTAACGTTTGAATGGATTGCTTCACCGCTAGCATCGTACGTCACATATTCCACATGTATATTCACTTTAAAGTAAATGGTATCGATACCCAGCACAAAAGGTCGAACAGGCTGTTGTCCATGAAAATCATCAATGTCGTCACAGACGGCTGTTCCTCCAAAAGCATCACACAGTCCATTGACACCGAAATCTGTGGTATCGGAAAAAAGCTGAATATCTGCCGTCGTTCCTGCTGTCGAACCGTTGACCACAGCTTCATCGAAGGCACGCGCACGCACGATTTCCATCGTTTCGACGGCCACGGCTGCAGCCATTTCCTGCAGCTCGCGAAAAATGGTGGCTTTCTGCAGCGCATGCTGCTTCTGATACACACTGAGCGTGAAGCTCGTGGCCAGAATCAATGCCAGAACGGCAAACAACGTCTGCGACATGGCCGCTTCTCCTTACGGAAAAGACTTACTCTGCTTTCGCGTTGCGAATTTCATACCCTGGTCAGGACATTGCTGCTGGCTACATTTTGTGGCATCGGTTGATTACGGAGCTACCTGTTATGTTACGAAACGAACCGTCTATTCATCGGTGGTCGTCACCCGGATCATCTCCTCGACGGTCGTTTCGCCGGCCAGCACGACCTCCCGCGCGGCGTCGCGCAGCGTCTGCATGCCCTCTTTGATCGCCTGCTCACGCAACGCGTCTTCGTCGATGGTCCCCTGGGCCTCGACGATCATGTGGCGGATCGTCCGTGAGAAGTACATGGCTTCGACGATCGCCCGCCGGCCCTTGTAACCGACGCCCTTGCAGATCTTGCAATTGCGGTCGCGACCGGCCTTGTAGAAGGTGGTGTGTTCGATTTCCTCGTCCGTGAAGCCCAGTTTGCGGAGCATCACGTAGTCGGGGTCTTTGTCCTCCACCTTACAGGCCGGACACACCTTTCGAATCAGGCGCTGTGCCACGACCAGATTGATCGCATAGGCGATCAGGAACGGCTCGATCCCCATCTTGTAAAGCCGACTCACCGCACTGGGCGCATCGTTCGTGTGCAGCGTCGAAAACGTCAAATGTCCCGTGTTGGCCAGCTTGATGGCCAGCTCGGCCGTCTGCCGGTCGCGCATCTCACCGACCATCACGATGTCGGGGTCGTGTCGTAGGATGGCCCGCAGCGCATCCTCCAGCCCCAGCTTGTGGTTGAGCTTGATCTGACGCACGCCGGGGATGATGTACTCGACCGGATCCTCGATCGTCAGCACGTTCACCTCGGGGCTGACGACCTGGTGGAGGGCGGCATAAAGCGTGGTGCTCTTACCACTGCCGGTGGGACCGGTGACGATCACCATGCCGTGCGGCTGACGGATAGCCCGCTCAAAACGCTCCAGCGCCCTCTTGTTGAGCCCGAGCAGGCGCAGGTCTTTGATGACCTTGCGGTCGTCAAGCACGCGGATGACGATTGACTCCGAACGCAGATCTTCGAGTGCGTTCGCGATGGGGAGCACGGAGACGCGGAAGCGGATGAGGTGGTCGTCGATCCAGCGCTGGATGAAACCGTCCTGCGCTGCGTCGCGCTCGAAGCGGTCCACGTTCATCGACTGGTCCTTGATCACCGCGATGAACGCTTCCGGATGCACCTTGTCCTCGACGTGCCAGCGCGTGAGCCGACCGTCGATGCGGAAGTGGATTTCGACTTTCTTCTGGTTGTTCGGGAAGATGTGGATGTCGGAGGCGCCCTGTCGGACGGCTTCGACGAGCGTCGCTTCGAAGAGGTTGATCAGCTTGGAGCGATTGATCTCGGCCTCCAGGGCGTCTTCGTCGATCAGTTCGGCTTCGGTGTCGTAACTGGTGCCCAGGTCGTAGGCTGCCTCTTCCTGCACGCGCTCCAGGTATTCATTGCGACGCGGATAGGCCTCCATCAGTGCCTGCATGATCACGCCTCGGGGTGCATACTGGAGCTCGAAGCGCTCCAGCTTGAGCCGGTGCACCAGGCGATGCACCTCGGGGCGCATGGGGTCGTGCGTGACCAGCACGAGCTTGACGGCGCCGGTCTGGGCATCCAGATCGACCTCAAAGGGTACCACGCGCAGCTCGATCAGGCGCTCGCGCACCTCCTCTTCGAAGGTGTCCATCACCGAGCGCACGAACTCCGGGCTGGGCTTACCCGGCTCCAGCTTGGCGATGGGAAAGGCATAGAGCCGGGCCGCCTCTTCGTAGATGGCATCCTGCGGCACATGGTCGCTCTGTGCCAGCACGCGCCAGAGCGGTTCTTTGAGTCCTTCGTCCTGCTGCCGCTGATAGGCCTGATAGACCTGATGCAGCGCCACCATGTCTTTTTCGAGCAGGCGGCTCACCACCCGGTCGCGTGCAATAGCGGCCTTCAGCTCGGGCAGGTCGTCCAGTACGATTTTGACCGGCGGCGGGACGTTCTCGCCATCGTCCGCAGTTTCCGAGGCGTCGGCCTCCTGCTTTTCGTCGCCCACCGCGTCGGCGGCTGCATCCAGCGTTTCGACGGCGACTTCCGGCTCGGTTTCGAGCGCCGCTTCGGCCTGGGCGTCGGGCGTGGCCTCCGCCTTCGGTTCTTCCAGGGTCTCGTCCGTCAGCGGCTCGAACAGGGATTCCACCGGGGATTCGGCAGCCGGAGAAGCCTCCCGGGCGAAGGTGGCCGGTACCTCTTCCGCAGGCCGGACTTCCGGGGCAGCCGGTTCGGACGCCGCGGTTTCTTCCAGCCCGACGCCCTCGTCTGGCTCGTCATCTTTCGGGGACTTCGGGGGCGCTGCTTCCCGGACCGAATCCGTATCGGTCGCGTCTGGCGTCGGCGTTTCGAAGGCGTGTTCCGGCGACTCCGTTTCTGGCTGTATCGGCGTTTTTTCAGCCTCGGGCTCCGGTGCCCGAACCTGCGGCTGCGTTTCGGAGACCGGCGGTTCGGGCTCGAGCACAGGTGGTCGGAAACTCTCCAGTTCGGTCAGGCGCTTCGTAAGGATGCGCTCGGGTGCGTACCGCAGTTCGACCGGCATGCCCAGTTGCCGCACGACCTCCTCCAGCTCCGGCCGCGTCGGGTCGTGCGTGGCCAAGAGCAGGACGCGGCCAGACTCTTTCCCCTGGGCGAATCCGCAGGGCAGTAGCTGCCGGTCGAACAGCGTATGCTGCACCGAAGGCGGCAGAAGCAGTAGAATGGCTTTGATGAATTCGACCGAAGGGCGCTCTTCATCGACCGGAGCCGGTGCGATGCCGCCCACACGGGCCGCTTCGGCCAGTACGGTCTCCCGATCGACACCGGGTACTTCCAGCAGACAGCGCCAGAGTTTCTGTTCGGGCTGACGCCGCCGCAGCACGATAGCCCGCGCGATCTGATCCAGCCGCACCGCCCCGCCGTAAAGCAGCGCCATCACGACCTCGTCTTCGAACATTTCGGCCAGCTCGGGCATGAAGGCGCCCTCCGGCAGCGAAGCGGCCCGTGGATCGCGGGCGGCCGGCGGCACGCCGCCCCGATCGACCGAAGCGCCCGGTTGCTCAGCGGCGGGTTCCTGTTTCGGACGAGGCGGTTCCTGCCGCGCCCCCTCGCGTCCCGGCGTGGCATCGGCCAGACTCGCCTGCGGCCGGGCCGACACCGCTTCGGCAGCTACGTCCGTCAGCGCAGCGGCCCGATCCGGAGCCTCAGCTTCTGCAGCTTCGGCCTTGGCTTCCTCCGAGGCTTCCGGAAATTCCGGCAGCGCGTCTTCAGCATGGCCATCCCCGGCCAGTTCCAGCCGTAGCCGCGTCAACGGTTCCTTGTCCCGATTTGAAGAGACCTCGTGGGGGGGAAACTCCGGCTTCGATGCCTCCGGCGTATGCTCCGCGGATGCCTGCTTGGCGGCATTGGACGCTTCTGCCTCACCAGACGCTTCCTGCTTTGCTCCAAACTTCAGCCGCCGTAGCTCTTCGTTCCATTCACGAGGCGAACGACGGCGCCCGAACAGACCACTCCAGCTCATAGGCTCGATCGTTCTGGCGCACTCGCGCGTGGTTGGTATGTCACTACCGTCCTTTCCCCGGCAGCCCGGTTAT
>WFPM01000182.1 GCA_015487635.1 Rhodothermus sp. | reverse complement strand
GGCCGCGCCGCTTCGGACTGCAGCGCCCCGAACTTGAAATAACCGGCCGGATCCCGATCGATCACGAAGTTGACAAACCCGTTGCAGAGATTGCACACCCCGTCGAACAGCACGATGCCGTGCTGCGCTTCGAGCTCGGAAGGCTGTGCTGTCATGACGTTTTCGGCGTTGCAGCTGTGTTCGCCAGCTTCCGGGCTATGGCTTCGAGCGCATCGGCCTGCGCCTCGGCGGCGGCCACGCCCCGCTGGAAGATTTCTTCTTTCTCTTCCCAGAGGCTCAGCATGCCCACGTGCGACACGTCCGGGGTGATCAGCACGTCCGGTCGGCAGGCCTGCAGCCGGTAGCCCTCCAACTGGGTGACGACAATTTCCATGGCGCGGCCGAGCACATCGAACCCGTTAGGTTGCCGCTCGCTGCTGTTGCGCCGGAAGGTGCGCGACAGGCGTTCGCTCCACATGCCCAGGCTGATCCGACGCCCTTCGGCGTCGTCTTCTCCGTTGCGACGGCGCTTGACCGGCGAGGGCTCCAGCGCTGTGCTTTCCCGATGCAGCCGGACGGCAATCGTGTAACGGGCGCCATGGTGCACGAGCGGACTGACCGGCACGTTGTTGCAGAGGCCACCGTCAACCAGCAGCCGCCCGTTGATCTCCACCGGCGCAAAAATGCCCGGAATGGCCGAAGAAGCCAGAATCGCGTCCACCACCGGCCCCCGGCTGAAGATCACCTCCTTACCGCTCTCCAGATCGGTGGCCACCACGTAAAAAGGCACCGGCAGGTCCTCGAAACGACAGTCCTGCAGGTGATAGCGAAGATATTCCCGGAGCGGTTCGTTGGAAATCAGGCCCTGGCCGTCGAACCGGAGTGAAAAAAGCGCCCGCGTGCGCTGCTCCCGCATGAGCTGCTTCATCTGCTCCACCGAATAGCCGAAAGCATAGAAGGCGCCGATCAACGCGCCCGCACTGCATCCGGCCACCACGCCCGGCCGCAATCCGTACCGCTCCAGCACGGAGAGCACGCCGATATGGGCCCACCCCCGCATGCCGCCACCGCCCAGGGCCAGTCCCAGTTCCGGCTGTACTGCTCGTACTTCTTCTGCTGCCATCATCGTGGCCTACCGACTTGTGTCTGTCTGCGGACGTGTACCGCCAGGGGCGGGCAAAGATTCATGGCCACTTGTCCGAAGCTTTTGTATCTTGGGGCCGGCCTCTTTCCGGAGTCACATGCCGCCCATGGAATCGCTCGGAGCGCTTACGGCAAGTCAGCCCATCGCCGGCGGTCTGGAATTGCAGGCCGGCCCGGCTCGCCTGCGCATTCAGGCACTGGCGGACGGCATCTTCCGGGTGTGGGTGCATCCGGACGGATGGCCTTTCCCTGCCCATCCGTTTTCTTATGCGGTGCGGCCGGAATGTTTTGCAGCCGCCCTGCCTTCGGTGACGCTTCACCACGGGGAAGACCACCTGGTGCTGGCCCTGGGCGCCTGGCGGGTGGTCGTGCAGCGCGATCCGGTGCGGCTCCACTTCGAAGGCCCCTCGGGCACGCCGTTGGCTGCCGACAGCTTCGGTCCGGTGTGGGAAGCCGACCGCGTTGCCGTCTGGAAACGTCGCGCCGCCGGCGAACGCTTCTTCGGGCTGGGCGAAAAAACCGGGCGACTTGAACGCACCGGCCGCGCCTACGCAAACTGGAACACGGACGACTCGGGCTACAATACCCGGGACGACCCCCTTTACAAAACGATCCCGTTCTATCTGGCCCTGTGCCCCGGCCACGATCGCCGCTTCGAAGCCTACGGCATTTTCTTCGACAATACGTTTCGCTCCTGGTTCGACTTTGGCGGCCGCGCGCCGGAGCATGTGAGCTTCGGGGCCGACGGCGGCGAGCTGGTCTACTACTTTCTGGCCGGCCCCACGCCGGCCGACGTGCTGCGCCGCTACACGTGGCTGACCGGCCGCTTTGCGCTGCCACCCCGCTGGACGCTGGGCTACCACCAGAGCCGCTGGAGCTACTACCCGGAGGCCGTCGTGCGGGCGCTGGTGGCCGAATTCCGGGCACGCAGCCTGCCGCTCGACGTGGTGCACCTCGACATTCACTACATGGACGGCTACCGGATCTTCACCTGGGATCCGAAACGCTTTCCCGACCCGAAGCGACTGGCCGAAGACCTGCAACGGGAAGGCGTGCGGCTGGTAACGATCGTAGATCCCGGCGTCAAGGTAGATCCGGGCTACCGGCTGCACGACGAGGGGCTGGCCGAAGACGTGTTCGTGCGCTACCCGGACGGCCGGTTGTATGCCGGGGAAGTCTGGCCGGGACGCTGTTACTTTCCGGACTTTACCGATCCGAAGGCGCGGGACTGGTTCGGGCGCTATGTGGGCGAATTCCTTCGGACAGGTGTGGCGGGCTTCTGGTGCGATATGAACGAACCCTCCGTGTTTGGAGGCGGCACCATGCCCGACCTGGTCATGCACCGCCTCGAAGGCCGGGGTGGCACGCACCGCGAAGCCCATAACGTCTACGGTCTGCTCATGGCCCGCGCGGTCTGGGAAGCCTGCCGCCGACATGCGCCGGATCGACGCCCCTTCGTGATTACCCGGGCGGCTTATGCCGGCGTGCAGCGCTACGCCTGCGTCTGGACCGGCGACAACGTGGCGGACTGGTCGCACCTGCGCCAGGCACTCACCATGATGCTCTCGCTGGGCCTCAGCGGCGAACCCTTCTCCGGAAGCGACATCGGCGGCTTCATTGGCACGCCTACCCCCGAGCTCTACGCCCGCTGGATCCAGCTGGGCGCCTGCTCACCGCTGTTTCGCACGCACACGGCCCATGGCACACCGGCCCAGGAGCCCTGGAGTTTCGGCGAAGAAGTCGAAGCCATCGCCCGCAAGTACCTGACGTGGCGCTACCGTTTGCTCCCCTACCTCTACACCTGCTTCGCGGAGCACCTGCACACCGGACTCCCCGTGCTGCGTCCGCTCTGGCTGCACGACTTCGACGATCCACGCACGCACGAAATCGAGGACGCGTTTCTGCTGGGACCGCACCTGCTGGTGGCCCCCGTGCTGGAGCCGGGCGCCCGGACCCGTCGCATCTACCTGCCGACCGGACGCTGGTACGACTTCTGGACCGAGCGCTGCTACGAGGGCCCGAACGAAATCCTCGTCGAAGCGCCCCTGGATGTAATGCCGGTCTTTGTCCGAGCCGGTACCGTGCTGCCGCTGGGCCCTGCGTTGCAGCACACCGACGAACCCTGCGATACGCTGGAGCTTCACGTTTACCCCGGCACAGGTGGCGGCACCCTCTACGAAGACGACGGGCATTCGTGGGCGTATGAGTCCGGCGCGTTCCGGCGCACCACGTTCACGCTGGAGGCTAGCTCCACAACGCTTTTCCTGAAAGCCGAGGCAGAAGGCGCCTACCGCTCCCCGATGAAGCACCTGACGTTCTGCTGGCACGACTGCGACGGGCCGACAAAACTGGAAGTGGACGGTCGCGTCGGGGACGTCCATTATGATACCGCCCGGCGCCTGCTTTACGCCGAGCTCCCCGTGCACTTTGCACGCGTGCGTACCTGAACGGTCGCTGTACCGCCGTTTTTGTGCCCGGACCATTCTGCGCTCGCTGCCTCACTCAGACGCAGCGAAGTCCCCCGGCAAATTCCAATCGTTTAAACATCTATCTTGAATATCCGTTATGATTTTCGTAAATTATAACTGTTCAGTATCTGTTATGATACCGGAGCGGACATTTTCCTCACTAATCCTACCAGGAAGCGGACATGGCTCAGCCGATGCGCATTCTGTTTGTTTCAAGCGAGATTATTCCCTATGCTCAGGTTACGGCGGTGGCCGAGCTGGCCCGCCTGCTGCCGGAGCGGTTACAGGAAGCCGGGCTTGTGGAGCCGCGGATCATGATGCCGCGCTATGGCATCGTCAGTGAGCGCCGGAACCGCTTGCATGAAGTCATTCGCCTATCGGGCACGCACGTGCCTATCGGCAAGGATCGGGAAACGTTGAAGGTCAAGGTGGCCTCGATTCCCGGCATCCGGCTGCAGGTCTATTTCATGGACAACACGCGCTTTTTCAAGCGCAAGGGTGTCTATGCCGACAAGGAAGGCGCTGAGTTTCCGGACAATGTGGCCCGGGCCCTGTTCTTCGGCCGGGCCGTGCTGGAAACCGTCCGGAAGCTGGGCTGGGCCCCGGACATTGTGCACGCTTTCGGCAGCCTGGCGGGGTTGCTACCCCTGCTGCTGAGCACCGAGTATGCAGAAGATCCGCTTTTCGAACGGGCCCGGCGCATCTACACGCCGGATGGTCTGACTCTGAAGGCGCGTCTGACCGCTGCCGTGCTGGAGAAGTTGAAACTGCCCGCAGACGAGCGCCTGATCGATCGTTCGCTGGACGAAGCGGGCCGCGCACTGGCCGACGTCGTGGCCTATCCGGCTTCGCTCCAGCCGGTCGAGCGCGATGCGGTGCAGTTTGCGGCCGAGCCAGAAGCCGTGGTCGAGCAGGCGACCGCGCTCTACGAACAGCTGCTCAGCAGCGTGCCGGCCTGAGAGAAAACCTGCCCGGAGCTCCTGCGTTAACCGCACGGTCTTGAACCGTGGGCAAGCCCCTCGACCCTGTCGGGTGGGCTTTTGCCTTTCTCGAACACGAAACAACGGCCGGGCATCGTTCTATAGCCGGTGCCTACGGCTTAGGTGAAAGTTTCCATGCGACGTTCCTCTGTCTGGAGCTGCTGCGCCCTGCTGTTGCTGCTGGCGACGGGTTGCGACGACCCGTCGGCGGTAGGTATCGGCCTGATCGGCGAAGAAGGCCTGCCTGTTACCGTGCGCCTGCCGGCCGACTCGGTACAGATCACCTCCCAGAAAGACCGAACGGGCAACACCTCGCGGGTGCTGGCCGGTCGGGTGGTGGATCCACTCACCGGGACGCTGGCTGCCACCGGCTATGTAGATTTTGTGATGAGCGGCACCGCCCGCGTCGATACCACGATCGTCGGCGTCCGCCTGGAGATGCCTCCGGATTACGTCTACGGCGATACGCTCGGCTCGGTGACGCTGGCGCTGCACGACATGCCGGAAGACTGGCCCTACGCCGGCGTCGGGACCGATACCACACTCACGGCCGGGCCACTGGTGCGCACCTTCACCTTTGCCCCCACCGACACGCTGGTGCAGGTCGATCTACCCGCTGCATGGATCGCAGCCCACGATACCACCTTCCGAAGCCGCACGTTTTCAACAAGCTTTCATGGTTTCCAGTTCGCGCCGACGGAAGGCAACGCCGTCGTGGGCTTTCGCTTTTCCGACATCCGGATGCGTGTATTCACGGTAACCGACACGCTCACGCTCACCGCCTCGAAGGTGCTGACCACCGTTGCCCGTGAGCAGGCGCCTGCTCTTCCGGAAGGTCGGTTGCTGCTCCAGGACGGTCTGGGTCAGGGAGTACTGTTGCGCTTTAACTTTATGGCCGACAGTGTACGGGAGGCCGGCCTGCATGCGGCCGTGCTGGAGGTACCGATCGACTCGGTGCAACTGAAGCAGACGCCGGTGGGCTTTGTGCGGCCGCTTCCGGCAACGGTACGCCTGATCGGCGTCAATGCCGAGGGCAACGTGCCGGTCACCTCGCTGGGCGAGCCAATCGTCCTGGCGACGACCACGCCGGAAGACGGGCGGCTTCGGTTCCGGCTGGGCAGCACCTCGCTGCAGACACTGCAGCGGCTTATGCTCGGCGAGACGCTCGTTCAGTATTTCCGGCTGGAATTCCCCACCGACGATAACACGCTCGGGCCCCTGTTGCTTTACACCGCGCCGACGTTGCGTCCCACTCTGATTCTGATGGTTACGCCGCCTTCACTATGAACATGCCTGCGTTCCACCGACTGCTCGGCCTGCTCCTGGTGCTGGGAATGGCCATGCCGGTCGCCGCCCAGCAAACCGGAGAAGGTTCTGTGTATTCGCGCTTTGGTCTGGGAAGCCGGCTCGATTATGCGTCGTCCCAGCTCCAGGCAATGGGCGGGAGCGGTGTAGGTCTGTTCAATCTGAACTACCTGAACCTGAGCAATCCGGCTACCTGGTCTGATCAGGTGCTTACCCGGGCCAGTGGGACCGTGGTCTTTCAGCAACTGCGGGCCATCGACGCTTCAGGCAACACCGCCTCGCTGGGCTCCGGCGCACTACACGCCGTACAGTTCAGCTTTCCGCTCCGGGCACGCCGGATCGGCATAGGTCTGGCATTCCGTCCCTACACACGCGCCAACTACCTGGTACGCACCGAAACGCGACAGATTGTTCCGGAACTGGGCGACACGGTCCAGACCCGCATCGATTATGCAGGCGAAGGGGGCCTGCAACAACTTAACGCCGGGCTGGGCCTCTACCTGCATCCTCGACTCAGTGTGGGGATCCGTGCCGATCTGATCTTTGGCATCATCGAGCACACGCAACGCACCCGGTTCTTCGACCCGGAGCTGCCCGGAGTCATTCCCTCCGGATATATGCCCACGCTGTTTGCCACCTCCACGCGCCTGGCCGGCGTGCGGGCCACGGTAGGCCTGTTGCTTCGCCTGCCGACCGGCACACAGGGCTCCGACGGGGTGGCCATGGGGCTGACGCTCTCGACCCCCACCGTGCTGCGCGCCACGCGCGTCTACACGCTGGGCGAAAGCCTCGACCGCGATACGGTGGGCACTACCCGGCGTGGTGACGTTCACCTGCCACTTTCGGTAGCGCTGGGCGTGTCCTACCAGCAGGACAATCGCTGGACGCTGGTAGTGGACGGACACTACGAACCCTGGTCGCGCTTCCGGAGTGATCTGGACTTTGCTGGCTACGATCCAAATGGCGAAAATCTCTTCAAAGATCGCCTGCGTCTGTCGGCCGGACTTGAATACCTGCCGGCCGGAACCGATTATTCTGCTCCGTATTTTCACCAGATAGCCTACCGTCTGGGCGTTTTCTGGGAGCAGGCGTACGTAGCACCGAGGTCGAATGTCTCGCTGCGCACGCTGGCCCTGACGGGCGGGCTGAGTTTTCCGACGCTGTTTCCCGGCACGCGCCTTGACCTCAATCTGGAAGTGGGAACCCGCGGCACGACGGCCCGCAACCTGGTGCGGGATACATACTACCGCATCGGGTTAAGCGTGAACGTGGGTGAACGCTGGTTCTTGCAGCGACGGTTTAACTGATAACGCCAGAATCTGACAACCAGCCGGTGAACAACGATGATGATCCGGGCAACAGGGACGCTCACCGGGCAAGTCCAAAAGAAAAGCCTCTGGGGAAGCCTGATTGGCCTGTTTCTGCTGGCATTCAGCGCCCAGGCCCAGCCGGTGGCCGCCCAGCAGTCCCAGCAGGAGACTGTTGACGAGCACACCAAAGCTGTCAATTACAGTCTGTACTATGAATACTTTAAAAACGGCGACTACGAGGCCGCTCTGCCCTACCTGCGCTGGATGATCCAGCATGCGCCTGAATACGCGGGCCCGGGTCGGAAAGACGACCGCAATTTCGAACGCATCATCAAAGTGCACGAGGAGCTGGCCAAAGCGAGCGACGATCCGGAGATTGCCCGAGCGCACCTCGACTCGGCGATGGCCTACTTCGACATGGCGCTGGAAGTGCTCCCGGCCCGCGGGGTCGAGCTCGATACGGTCACCTGGTACATTCGCCGGGGGCGTCTCATCCAGCGCTATCCGGAACTCCTGGCCGACCACCAGGCGGAAGCTGCCGAGTACTACCGCAAGGCGTTCGAGCTGGCCCCCGAGCGCGTCGACGACTATTCCATCCAGGTGATCATTGCCGAGCTGGTCAAGGAAGGCAAAAAAGAAGAAGCCGTCGACTTCATGAATCAGGTCGAAGCGGCGCTGGGTGACGATCCGGAGCGGGCTTCGCTGATGGAATACATCACGACGGTCCGTGACAATCTCTTCCAGACGCCCGAAGAGCGCATGGCCTTTCTGGAGGATCGGCTGGCCAAGGACTCGACGAATCTGGAAATCATCTCCGAGCTGTTCGACATCTACCGCCAGCTCGGCGAGCGCGAAAAGATGTACCGGCTGGCCGAGCGGCTGCTGGCGCTCAAGAAGGACGCACGTACCTATCACATGGTCGGCAAGCTCTACCTAGACGACGGCGAGCCGGCCAAAGCGCTCGAATACTTCCGCCAGGCCATGCAGGCCCCGGGCGTCGAGGAAATCGCCCGCGAACTCTACTACAACGCCGGTGTGGCAGAACAGCAGCTCGGACGCCTGGCCAACGCCCGGACCTACTTCCGGCGGGCGCTGCGCGTCGATCCCAACTTCGGCAAAGCCTACATCGCGATCGGCGACCTGTATGCCCAGGCCGTAGCCGAATGCGGCAGCCAGCTCGAACGCGAGGACCGTGCCGTCTACTGGTTGGCCGTCGATTACTACGAAAGGGCCAAGCGTGTCGACCCGTCGGTCGCCAATGAGGCCAACCGTAAAATCAACACCTACCGCAAATACTTCCCGGATCAGGAAGCCCTCTTCTTCAAAGGCTGGAAGGTGGGCCAGCCCTATAAGATTGATTACGGTTGCTACGCCTGGATCAACGAGGAAACCACCGTCAAACCACCGCCTTCTTCCTGATCGGATACGCTGAGCGACTTCAGGGTAAGGGCGCGGCATGCCGTGCCCTTACTTTTTTGCGCAAAGCGCTTTCCTTCCCGGCCATTTCGCTTGAGCTTTGCCCAAAAGATCGCGAACTTTTGGGCGTCCTGCTCAGCCAACCCAACGCGTACCAAGCCGACCATGGCGTACATCGACGAAATCATTGCCCGACAGATCCTCGACAGCCGGGGCAATCCCACGCTGGAAGTAGATGTCATCACGGACGAAGGCATTGTAGGCCGCGCGGCCGTGCCCAGCGGCGCTTCCACGGGCGAGCACGAGGCCGTGGAACTGCGCGACGGTGACAAGAGCCGCTACCTGGGTAAAGGCGTACTCCAGGCCGTGGCCAACGTGAACGAAAAGATTGCGCCGGAACTGACCGGCTTCAGCATCTTCGAGCAGGTGGCCATCGACGAGGCGCTCATCGCACTGGACGGCACGCCCAACAAGAGCAAACTGGGCGCCAACGCCATCCTGGGCGTTTCGCTTGCCGTGGCCAAAGCGGCCGCCGCCACGGCCGACCTGCCGCTCTACCGGTACGTCGGCGGCACCAATGCCCGGACGCTCCCTGTGCCCCTCATGAACATCATCAACGGCGGGCGCCATGCCGACAACAACCTGGACTTGCAGGAATTCATGATCGCGCCGGTAGGCGGCGGAAGCTTCTCTGAGGCGCTCCGAATCGGCGTGGAGATCTTCCATCACCTGAAGCAGGTGCTCAAGTCGAAAGGTTACAGCACGGCCGTAGGCGACGAGGGTGGCTTCGCTCCGAATCTGCGAGCCAACGAAGAGGCCGTCGAGGTCATCCTCGAAGCCATCGAAAAAGCGGGTTACCGCGCTGGCGAGGACGTCTTCCTGGCGCTCGACCCGGCCACCAGTGAAATGTACCGGGACGGCTACTATGTCTTCTGGAAGAGCGACCCCGACACAAAGCGCACCTCCGAAGACATGGTGGCCTTCTGGGAGCGCTGGGTCAACCAGTATCCGATCCTCTCGATCGAGGACGGCATGGCCGAGGACGACTGGGAAGGCTGGCGCCTGTTGACCGAGCGGCTGGGCCATCGCGTGCAGCTCGTCGGCGACGATCTGTTCGTGACGAATACCGAGCGGTTGCAGCGGGGCATCGACAGCGTCTGCGCCAATTCGATCCTGATCAAGCCCAACCAGATCGGTACACTCACCGAGACGCTGGCCGCCATCGAACTGGCCCACAAGCACGGCTACACAGCCATCCTGAGCCACCGCTCCGGCGAAACTGAAGATACCACCATCGCCGACCTGGCCGTGGCCGCCAATACCGGCCAGATCAAGACAGGTTCGGCCAGCCGGAGCGACCGCATTGCCAAATACAACCAGTTGCTGCGTATCGAGGAGCAACTGGGCGATACGGCCCGCTTCCTGGGACGCAAAGCCTTCCACGTGTAACCCATGCCCGTACCCCGCTACACCGACGTACACGCCACGAGCAGGCGGCGTCGGCGACGCCGCCTGCTCGTCGGACTGGGGCTGTTGCTTCTCTTCATCTGGATTGCCTTTCTCGACAGCCACAGCCTCTATCGACGCATTCGGTGGAGCTACGAGGCGACGCGCCTGCGCGCCCAGAACGAAGCACTGCGCGCGCGCATTGACTCGCTCCGGCAACAGCTGAAGCACGGCGTCTCCGACGAAATGGTCGAGCGCATCGCCCGTGAACAGTACGGCATGCGCCGCCCGGGCGAAACGATCTACCGCGTCGAAGAATAGGTGCACAGTCCTATGGCTTCCATTCCGCCTTTTGCCGTTGGCGTCGATCTGGGAGGAACCACCATCAAGGCCGCCCTGGTAGAGCGCGGCGTGGGCATTCAGCACGAACTGAGCCACCCCACCGAGGCCGAAGAGGGTCCGGCGCACGTCATTCGCCGGATCGCCGAGATGGTGCAGGCGCTTATCGAACGCGCTCCCAATCGGGAGATCGCCGGCGTGGGCATCGGCGCGCCGGGCACCGTCAACTGGGAGCGCACCGCCGTCGTCTATCCCCCCAACCTGCCCGGCTGGGGCATTGTCGATCTGCGGAAGGAATTGCAGGAAGCACTGGGCCTGGCTCTGTCGATCTTCGTCGAAAACGACGCGAACCTTGCCGGACTGGGCTCGGCGCACTACGGGGCCGGTCGTCCGTTCAACTCGTTCATCATGGTCACGCTGGGTACCGGTGTAGGCGGTGCCATCATCTACCGGAACCGTATCTTCCGCGGTACCACGGGCGGCGCTGGCGAGATCGGCCATATGAGCATCGACTATGAAGGGCCGCTCGACCGCTACGGCATCGCCGGCTCCATCGAGGCCTACATCGGCCAGCGTTTTCTCTCGCACTACGCCCGCTATCGGCTGCTGACGCAGCGGAACAGCCTGGTGCATCAGATGGCCGGCGAGGACCTGCGTGATCTCAATCCACGCATCCTCTACGAGGCGGCACAGGCCGGCGACGAACCAGCCCGCGAGGTGCTGGCCTGGGCCGGCCACAAGCTCGGCTGCGTGCTGGCTTCGGCCGTTAACCTGCTCGACATTCACAAAATCGTAGTGGGCGGTGGCGTATCGGCCGCGGGCGACTTTATCCTGGAGCCGGCTCGTCAAACCCTGCGCCGCTACGTGATCCCCGCCCTGCGCGACCGGGTGGAAATCGTCCGCGAAACGCTGGGCAACGAAGCCGGCATGCTGGGTGCCGCCCAATTGGTCTTTCAGCTTCTGGAACATCCCCGCGAAGACTTGGAAGCCTGAGCCGGGAACCCGCCGTCCGCTGCCCGGTGCATTCCCCGTCGTCCACGCAAAGGCATAGTTTCGCATACCTGATGCGCTGCGGGTGGGGATGGCTGCTGCTCATGCTGGGCCTGGTCGCTTCGGCTCGGGCGCAACCCGCCGGCGTTGCGGCGCGTTCGGCTGCCGACGACGGCGTGCACTTCAGCGCCCGCGACTCGCTCGTGCTGCTGCTCGACACGCCCGAGGGTGATCAGGGGCACCTCGTCGGCGATGCCCGCGTGCAATACCGGGATCTGGAACTGACCGCCTATCGGATCGACCTGCTGTTCGATCAGGAAGAACTGCGGGCGACCGGTCTACCTGTCGATACCGGCGTTGTCGGACGTCCACAGTTCCGCCAGGGAGACGACACGTTCACCGGTCAGGAACTCCGCTACAACCTGCGCACCGAGCGGGGTCGAGTGGTCAACGCGCAAACCCGCATCGAAGACGGGTACCTGCAGGCCCGCGTGGTCAAAGTCACCGAAGACAGCGTGCTCTACGTGCAGGGCGGTACCTATTCCACCTGTTCCTGCACCAACGGCCGGGCGCCCTCCTACTCGCTTCGCACCAGCAAAATGAAAGTCGAGGGGCGCTGGATCTATACCGGCCCCATCCAACTGTACCTGTTCAACATTCCCACGCCGCTCTGGCTGCCTTTCGGGTTTCTGCCGGCCATCGAGGGACGGCGCAGCGGTCCGCTGCCCGTGCAGTACGGCGAAGACGAGCGGGGCTTCTACCTGCGCGGCTGGGGCTGGTACTGGGCCATCAGCGACTACATGGACCTGCAGATCCGCGGGGGCATCTGGACGAAAGGAAGCTGGCAGATCAGTCCGCTGTTTCGCTACGCGAAGCGCTACGCCTTCAGCGGCCAGCTCATGCTTGACTACCTGCACAACCGCAGCGGCGAAAAAGGCGATCCGGATTTCAGCGTCACCAACACGGCCTCGTTTCGCTGGACGCACAACCAGACACTCGGCCCCTCGGCCAACTTCTCCGCCAACGTCAACCTTACCACCTCCAGTTACTTGCGTGCCATCTCTGAACGCTACGACGACCGCGTGCGCCAGACGATCACTTCGACCATCCGCTACAGCAAAAGCTGGTCGCAAGCCGGACGCTCGCTCAACCTGTCGCTCTCCCATCAGGAGGTGCTGACTACCGGCGCCGTACAGCTCAGCTTTCCCCAGCTCTCCTTCTCACAGCGCGCCTTCAAACCGTTCCGACGCGGCACCGGAAGCCGTGAGCGCTGGTACGAGCGTATCACGGTCAGTTACAGCGGCACCCTGAACAACCAGTTCAACTTTACGCCGCTGCCCGACGAGACGCTGCTGGCCCGGGGCGATACCAGTGCACTGGACATCTCCTGGTACGACGCGCTGTTTTCGCCGAGCGCCTACCGCCGGGCGACCGGCCAGGACGTGCCGTTTCAGTTTCGCGCCACGCACCGGATCCCCGTATCGGCCAGCTTTTCGATGCAACGGCTGCCCGTGCTCAACCGCCCGTTTCCGGTCACCTTTTCGACCAGCCTGAACTATCAGGAGGACTGGTTCATTCGCACCGAGCGCCGCAGCGTCGATAGCACGGGACGCGTGGTAACACGCTCCATGCCCGGCTTTTTCGCACTACGTCAGTTCTCGACGGGACTCTCAGCCTCGACCACCATTTACGGCCTGTTTCCGGTGCGCGTCGGGCCGTTCGAGGGCCTGCGCCATACCGTACGGCCCAGCCTGAGCTTTTCCTACCGCCCGGACTTTTCCTCGGACTTCTGGGGCTATATGCGGACCTATCGGGACACGACCGGCCGTGAAGTGCGCTATCCCATCGTACAGGGCGTGCCGGTGGGCCGTACGCAGAGCCTGTCGTTCTCACTGGGCAACGTGTTCGAAACGAAGCACGTGCGCACCGACACCAGCGGCAATGTTCAGCGTCAGACGCTCCAGTTGCTCACCGTGGACCTGGCGACCGGCTACAACTTTGCCGCCGACTCGCTGCGGCTGTCTTCGATCAACATCAGCGCACGCACCTCGGCGCTGGGGCCGCTGCGGCTGACTTCGTCGCTGGTGCTTTCGCCCTATACGCTGGGGCCCGACGGTCGCACCGTCAACCGCTATGTGTTTGACCTGCGCCGGGGCCGCCTGGCCCGCATTACCAGCTTCCGGCTCAGCGCCTCCCTCAGCCTCCGGAGTCGCACCCGCCTATCCGGTGCCGAGGCGGCGGCCCCACCCCGCGCTCGCTTCGGTGATCCGTTCAGCCCGGACCCCGTCACGAGCCCGATCCCATCCCTGCTCGATCCGGCCCTGCACTACGCTGACTTTTCCATTCCCTGGTCGCTCAATCTGAACTTCAGCTACAGCATGAGCCGTCCGGCCCATCGGTTGACCCGCAGTGCCATTCTGAACTTCTCATTCGACTTCAACCTGACCCCGAAGTGGAAAATTCAAGGGCGTGGCGGTTACGACTTTGTCCGGGGTGAACTGTCCACGACAAGCCTGTTCATCGTGCGCGATCTGGGGTGCTGGCAGATGAGCCTTTCGTGGATTCCGTTCGGCCGCTACCAGTCCTATGCCTTCGAGCTCTACGTCAAAAGTGGCCGGTTGCGCGATCTGTTGCGCCTGCGCCAGCCGCGCTCGGACATCCGCGGCCGTTTCCGGCAGTTGCTGTAATCTTTCATTTTTTCCACATTTTTTGCACAAATCTTTCTTTTATAGTCGGCCGTTACTATTGTTAAAAGGTAGTCGAAGAGGGACGCCTGTAGCTCTGAAAATTCAGGAGCCGTTCCTGTAGTCCGTTCTTTTTCACCAATGGGGTCGGGCCGAAGGGTTCACCCTGGTGCTTATGGGTAGATGGGCCTTCTGGCATCGCTTTTCCAAAGCCACACGCGCCGACCGCAGATTGGTACGTCGCCTGGCCCGGCGCATTGAGGCAGACCAGACGCTGGCCGAAGCCACCAGCGTGCACGTGTACGTCCTGGAAGGACACGTGACGCTGTACGGATTCGTGCGGGGCGAAGCGGCCCGTCGTCGCCTGCTGGACGTGGTGCAATCGGTGCCGGGCGTCCGTTCGGTCGAGGCCAGCCTGCAGGTGCTGCCCGCAGAGGCACCGGAGCTGGTGGGCGCCTGAGCTCAGGCGCGGCGCATCCAGGCGTTGGGGACGCGCTCGAAGCCCAGGCGGGCGTAGAAGCCGGCCGAGATGTCTGAGTCGCGCAGTACCAGCTCGGTCCCCCTGCAGCGCTCCAGCACGGCCTCAATGAGTCGGCGGCCGATGCCCAGTCCCTGCACGTCCGGCTCGACGGCCAGGTCGCACAGGTAGCTGTAGAGCACGCCGTCGGTCAACACGCGGGCAATGCCTACCAGGCGGCCGTCGTGCCAGGCCGTCAGCACCAGCGACGAATTCTCAAACATCTGCCAGACGCGCCGGGGGTCGTCGACGGGCCGCAACAGCGGTGCCCGCCGGTAGAGCGTCATGATGCGCTCAGGCGTCAGCCCTTCCAGCCCTTCCCTGATCTCCAGCGCTCCGGTTAGTTGTTGCGTGCGGGCCGGCATAACCCCTCCGTTCAGGCTGCGGCGACGCGCTGCAGCGCCTGGTTCACCTTGTCGGCCACCTCTTTGAAGAGCGTGGCCGTTTCGATTTCCAGACCACTCTGCTCCAGAATGGCACGCGCTTCCTCGGCGTTGGTACCCTGCAGCCGTACGATCAGCGGCACGTTGACCTGGACCTTCCGGGCCGCCTCGACGATGCCGCGGGCGACGCGGTCGCAGCGCACGATGCCGCCGAAGATGTTTACCAGAATCACCTTGACGTTCGGGTCCTTCAGGATGATGCGGAAGCCGGCCTCCACGGTCTCCGGGCTGGCCCCACCGCCCACATCCAGGAAGTTGGCCGGCTCGCCGCCCGCCAGCTTGATCAGGTCCATCGTGGCCATGGCCAGGCCGGCTCCGTTCACCATGCAGCCTACGTTGCCAGTGAGCCGCACGTAGTTGAGCCGGTACTTGCTGGCCTCGACCTCCAGCGGGTCTTCTTCGTGGATGTCGCGGAGCTCGGCCAGATCGGGATGCCGGAAAAGCGCGTTGTCGTCCAGGTTGATCTTGGCATCGACGGCCACTACGTCGCCCTGCTTCGTCAGCACAAGCGGGTTGATCTCGGCCAGCGAGCTGTCGGTTTCTTCGTAGGCCCGATAGAGCGCCTGGATGAACTGGACGGCCTGCTTGAAGGCGTTACCCTCGAAGCCCAGCCCGAAAGCCAGCCGACGTGCCTGGAACGGACGCAGGCCGATCGTAGGATCGACCCACACTTTCAGGATCTTTTCGGGACTCCGGGCGGCCACTTCCTCGATCTCCACGCCCCCTTCCGTCGAGGCCATGATCACGTTCTGGCTCCGCTGGCGGTCCAGCGTGATGCCCAGGTAGTATTCCTTCGCAATATCGACGGCGCCGGCCACCAGCACGGCCCGCACTTTCTGTCCCTCGGGGCCCGTCTGGGGCGTGACCAGGTTCATGCCCAGAATGGCGCCGGCCTTCTCGCGCACCTCCTCAATGCCCTTCGCCAGTTTGACGCCCCCCCCCTTGCCGCGACCGCCGGCGTGAATCTGCGCTTTCACGACGAACAGCTCATACCCGTGCTCCCGCTGAAGGCGACGGGCGGCTTCGACCGCCTCCTCCACGGTGCGGGCCACATAGCCAGGCTGCGTGGCCACGCCATAGCGTTGCAGAATATCCTTGGCCTGATACTCGTGCAGTTTCATGGATCTTTCGGACTGCGTGAACTGAATGATTGTCTAAAAGTACATGCCCGGAGCTAAAGATTCCACTCCAGAACCGGCGGAATTTATTTTTTGCGGGTTGTTCGCGCATGACGTTGATTGACCGCCATATCGTCCGCCGCCTGCTGCTCGGCTATCTGTTTTTCACGAGCGCCCTGATCGTCTTTTTCATCGTGCTCCACTACGTGGAGTACATCGACGACTTCATGGACCGGGGCGCTTCGATGCGCGAGGTCTTTCTGGTTTACTATCCCAGTTACGTCCCCGAGATTGTCCGCCTGACCTCGCCGCTGGCGCTTTTTCTGGCCTGTCTGTACGTAACGGGACGCATGGCACAGGGACTGGAGATCATAGCACTGCAGATGAGCGGTGTTTCACTCTATCGTTTGCTGCGCCCGTACGTCGCGCTGGCGCTGGTCATTACCGGTTTCATGTTCTGGTTCAACGGCTGGGTGGTACCGGTGACGAACCGTACCGTCGTGGCCTTCGACGAGAAATACCTGTCGAAGACGCCGCGTCAGTTCGATCTGAGCCACCTGCACCGTCAGGCGCGGCCCGGACAGTTCCTGTCGGTGGGCTACTACGATCGCGAACGCCGTATTGCCTATCGCATTGCACTGCAGCAATTTGCAGAAGGCCGGCGGCTCGTCTACCGGCTCGACGCCCCCCGCATGGAGTGGAACGACTCGCTACAGGTGTGGGTGGTGCCCGAAGGCATTGCGCGGCATTTCGAGCCGGACGGACGCGAGGTGCGCCGCCCGGTACGCCGCCTGCAACTGGATCTGCCGCTCTATCCGCGCGATCTGGCGCGAACCGAGCGGGAGGTGGAGGCCATGACGCTGCCCGATGCAGCCGCTCACCTGGCCGCCCTGCGCCGCTCGGGTGCCGGTCACCTGGGACGCCCGCTGGTGGCCTACTACAGCAAGTTCGCCTATCCCTTCGCCAACCTGATTCTGGTGCTGATCGGCGTGCCGCTGGCTTCCGTGCGACGTCGTGGTGGCCAGGCCGTCCAGATCGGCATCGGGCTGGGCGTGGCCTTCGCCTACCTGGCGCTGCAGAAGCTGATCGAACCCTTCGGGTACGCCGAGACGTTGCCCCCGCTGCTGGTGGCCTGGCTTCCACACCTGGTGTTTCTGACGGGCGCGCTGGTGCTTGTTGCCCGGACGCGCACCTGATCAGGCCTCACCGCCGGGCCCCCCGAAGTGGATGGGCGGCCCCGCCTCGGGCACTTCGATTTCGCCGTAGGTGGCCTCGTAGCGGCTGATATTATCGGCCAGTGCCCGGAGCAACCGTTTGGCGTGCGCTGGGGTAATGATGATGCGGCTCTGCACCCGGGCTTTGGGAAGCCCCGGCATGATGCGGATGAAGTCCAGAATGAACTCCTCGGCCGAATGGGCGATCATCACCAGATTCGCATAGCGCCCTTCGGCCACGTCCTCGGGCAGCTCGATGTCGATGCGCTGTGGTTCGTTCCCTGGAAAGTTGAGGTTGCCGTCCATAGATCTTTCGGATTCGGAATGCCTTGAAGTGGACAGGCTACGCCGAGCCGGCCATCCAGGTTGCGTACATTTCCCCTTGTATTCCGTCTGCCCGTGTTCTAATTTGTTAACAATCCGGACATAACGCCCAAAAGGGCCATTTCGTCATGTCTTCTTCGCATCCACCTTATCAGACCGTCAGCAGCCACGCGCCCGAGTTCACCTCGGAGCCGACCCTTTTTATTGCCACGCTCTCACCCGAGGGGGTCTGCTACGAGGCGAACCCGGCCTGGGAGGAGTTGTTCGGCCGCATGGCCGCTCCCTGGCAACGGTTGTCGCCGGAGGATCAGTTACGCTTCCGGGAACTGCTGGCCCAGGCCGCACAGGGTCAGCGCATCCTGCACGAGGTGCTAATGCTCCAACTGCCTGGCCGCGACGAGCCCGTACCGGCGCTTTTCAACCTGATCCCGGTGCGCCTGCCCACCCACGGCGAAGAGCCGGTGGCGCTGGTGGTGACCGTCGAACTCCTGGTCGAGCCCTCCAGCCTGACCTACAGCCAGAATCAGCGGCATCGCCTGGAGACGTTGGGCCGCATGGCGCTGGGCATTGCCCATGATTTTAACAACCTGCTGATGACCTTCATGGGTCATCTGGACCTGCTACGCCGCTCACTCACCCCGGAGGCCGCCTCCGAAGAGGTCACCCATCACCTGAAAGCTCTGGAGCGGGCAGCCCGCGATGGCGCGGCCCTGATGCGCAAGCTCCAGGAATACGTCCGCCAGGAGAAGCCTACGACACTAGAGACCATTGAGCTGCCCACCCTTCTGGAAGAATGCCTCATGCTCACCCGCCCCTACTGGTACAACGAGCCACGCCGCCAGGGCATCGACATCCGCCTGGCAACACAACTGGAGCCGGTGCCGTCCATTCAGGGGATCGCTTCAGAACTGCGTCAGGTCTTCACCAACCTGATTCTCAACGCCGTTCAGGCCATGCCCCGGGGGGGTACACTGCGCATCGAGACCGATTTTGATAAGGAACGGGGCGTGATCGTGCGTGTATCCGATACCGGCATCGGCATGCCCAAATCCATCCGCCGCCGCATTTTTGAGCCGCTGTTCACCACCAAGCCGGAAGGCTCGGGCATGGGGCTGGCCATCGTGGCCGGAATCGTACGCGAGCATGAAGGTCGCATCGAAGTAGAAAGTGAGCCGGGCAAGGGCACCACGTTCACGCTTTACTTCCCACCGGCTGAGGCTCCGGAGCACGCGCCCGCGACGGCTCGGGAGGAGACGCCCGCCCCGCCTGTGCGCGTGCTGCTCGTCGACGACGAGCCCGGCGTGCGCAACGTGCTCACACGCCTGTTGGCCTTGCACGGCCACACGGTCGTTCAGGCTGCTTCGGCTGCCGAGGCGCTGGCACATCTGGAGCGGGAGGCCTTCGACATCGTCTTCACCGACCAGGGCATGCCCGAAGTCAGCGGCGTGGAGCTGGCCCGCCAGATTCGCGCGCGTTATCCCCAACTGCCCATCGTACTGATCACCGGCGACACCGAGGTGCGCGCCGAGCGCGGGTTGATCGACGCCATGCTGCAGAAACCCTTCCGCCTGGAGACGCTCGCCCGGGTCATTCGCCAGCTCTGCGGACGGCGTGCGTCATAATGGCAGGCGCTTTCGGCCGGTCTGGTTTTTGACCCGCTCCGGCATGGCCCTCTGGTAGGAAAGGCGTCACGCAAGTTGTCAGCCTTTCGCCGGGGTGGCATGCCCTCGTGCAAAACCCTATTTGCACCATGTGGAACCGGGAAACGATGCCGTACGGAGATCTGCTGTATCTGCTGGACGACGATCCCGAGCAGAGCATTCCGCTGCCCACGCCGGATGAGCAGAAAGCGATGAGCGCCGAGGAGGTACCGGAGACGCTCCCCATCCTGGCGCTGCGCAACACGGTGCTCTATCCGGGCGTGGTGCTGCCGATCACGATCGGGCGTGACGCCTCGCTGAAGCTCGTACGCGATGCATTCGCGGGCGATCGGCTGATCGGCGTCGTAGCGCAGCGGGACGGTGAGGTCGAAAATCCGACGCCGGACGACCTGTACCGAGTGGGAACGGTCGCTTCGATTCTGAAGCTGATCAAGATGCCGGACGGATCGAAGTCGATCGTCATTCAGGGCCGGCGTCGGTTTGAAATAGAGGAATACATCCAGACCGAGCCGTACTTCGTGGCGAAGGTTCGGCCGCTGGACGACAGCATCGAGGGGGTGGACGAGGTCGAACTCCAGGCGCGCGTCCGCTCCATCAAGGAGCTGGCCGTCCAGATCGTCAATCTATCGCCGAACCTGCCCAGTGAGGCAGCCTATGCGATCCAGAACATCGAGTCGCCCTCCTTCCTGATCTACTTTATTGCCTCGAACCTGCCGATCGACGTGGCCGCCAAGCAGGAACTGCTGGAGGCCCGCTCAATTCTGGAGCAGGCCGACCTGCTCATGCAGCATCTGTCGCGCGAGCTGCAGGTGCTGCAACTGTCGCAGGAGATCCGCTCGCGCGTCAAAAGCGACGTCGATCGGCAGCAGCGAGAGTACCTGTTGCGGCAGCAGCTCAAGGCCATCCAGGAGGAGCTGGGTGAGGCCGACGAAATGGCCGAGATTGAGGAGCTGCGTAAGCGGGCCGAGGAAAAGCCGCTGCCCGAGCATGCCCGCAAGGCCGTGCTCAAGGAGATCGAGCGGCTTTCCCGGATGAATCCGGCCTCGCCCGACTACGCGGTCACCCGCAACTACATCGACTGGATCCTTGAGCTGCCCTGGCTGGAGTACTCCGAGGACCATCTGGACCTGCAGGAGGCCCAGCGCATTCTCGACGAGGACCACTACGGGCTGGAGCAGGTCAAGAAGCGGATCCTGGAGTACCTGGCCGTGCTCAAGCTCAAGGGCGACATGAAGGCGCCCATCCTGTGCTTCGTCGGGCCACCGGGCGTGGGGAAGACCAGCCTGGGCAAGAGCATCGCCCGGGCGCTGGGCCGAAAATTCGTCCGCGTCAGCCTCGGTGGCGTACGCGACGAAGCCGAGATCCGCGGCCACCGGCGTACCTACGTGGGCGCCCTGCCCGGCCGCATCATCCAGGGGATGAAGAAGGCGGGCACGGCCAACCCCGTCTTCATGCTCGACGAGATCGACAAACTGGGCGCCGACTTCCGGGGCGATCCCGCCAGTGCCCTCCTGGAGGTGCTCGACCCCGAGCAGAACTACGCCTTCAGCGACCACTACCTGGAGTTGGAATACGACCTGTCGCGCGTGCTGTTTATCGCGACGGCCAACTACCTGGACCTGATCCCGGCGCCGCTGCGGGACCGCATGGAAATCATCGAAATCAGCGGCTACACGCAGGATGAAAAGCTCCAGATTGCCAAGCGCTATCTGGTGCCGCGGCAGGTCGAGCAGCACGGGCTCAAGCCCGAGCAGTTCAGCATCACGGACGAAGCACTCCGGGAGATCATCGATGGTTACACGCGGGAGTCGGGCGTGCGCCAGCTGGAGCGCACCATCGCCTCGGTCGTCCGCGGCGTGGCCAAGAAGATCGCCATGGGCGAGATCGAATCGGCGCACGTGGACGTGGGCGACCTGAAGGAGTACCTCGGCGCCCGGAAGTACTTCTCGGAGGTGGCCGAACGCACCGAGGAGCCCGGTGTGGCGACCGGTCTGGCCTGGACCCCGACGGGTGGCGACATCCTCTTCATCGAGGCGTCGGCCGCCCGGGGGAACGGCCGGCTGATCCTCACCGGTCAGCTCGGCGACGTGATGAAGGAATCGGCTCAGCTGGCCTACTTCTATGTGAAGGCACACGCCGAGGAGCTGGGCATCCCGCTCGATGCGTTCCGCTACTGGGACGTGCACGTGCACGTGCCGGCAGGCGCCGTGCCCAAAGACGGGCCTTCGGCCGGCGTGGCGCTGCTGACAGCGCTGGCTTCCCTCTTCACGCAGCGCCGCGTGCGGCACACGGTGGCCATGACCGGCGAGATCACGCTCCGGGGCCTGGTGCTGCCGGTGGGCGGCATCAAGGAGAAGGTACTGGCTGCCAAGCGGGCCGGTATTCAGACGGTGCTTCTGCCGGAGAAGAACCAGAAGGATATCGAGGAGATCAAGTCTGAATCGCTCGAAGGCCTGGAGATCGTCTACGTCCGGCGCGTGCACGAAGTGCTGGAGCGGGCGCTGGAGCCCGAGCCGGTGCGCGACCCGAACGAGGTCTACCGCGTGCCGGAGGCCGAGCGGGCGCCCGTGCCCGCCAACGGTGCCTCGTCAGGGACGGTCGTTGCCGAATAAAGCAACGGGCAGGGCCCTCCCGACGTGGGCCCTGCCCGTTTTCTTTTTCCACGAGCACCTGCTTGCGGGAGGCGCCGGAGTGCAGTGGCCGCCGAAAACGTCGCCTTATACGATTTCCGATCATGGTGCCTGTGCGCAGCATCCCCTGCCCCCACCCTGTAGCTTCGGGGACAAGCCGCCGGGCTTCAGGGAGGCCGTAGCCCGGAGCACCCCCTCCGGCCCTTCGGACCCGCAGGGGCATTGCAGTGAACCCCCTCAGCCGCTGCGCGGCAGCTCCCCCTCGAAGGGGGAGCGGGGTCTACGGACGGCGGCCGGCGGTGGAAGCAGGCGCCTGCGTGTATTCCAGCGCCGAGGCTTTCCGATGATTCTTCCCCCTCCCTGCCCGAGAGGGGGAAAGGGGGAGGGTGAAATCCTGGTCGTTTTCACCGCCGGGGTTCGAGCCTGCGGGCGTCGGCGGTAGTTTCAGGCAGACCCCCTCCGCCGCTACGCGGCAGCTCCCCCTCGAAGGGGGAGCGTGTTCGTAAAGGTCGGCGCGGTGCTGGATTCGGCGCAGGCGCCGAGGTCAGCGCAGGCGCTTAGCTCTGCGGACCGGCGTTTGGCGGGGCATGTGCGTCAGCACCACCGCCCGCGTTCTTTTCCTTGTACTTCCCCCTCCCTGCCAGGGAGGGGGTCAGGGGGAGGGTCAAATCGGGTGCGTTCCGCGCCGAGGTTCGGGACCCGGGCGTTAGCCCCGCGCATTTGGGGCGGAAAGCACGGGCGCAACGGGGGTGCGCCCCTACCAGACACATGACGACATTTTCACCACGTAGAGGCGAACCGCGGTGTCGTACCCGCGAATCCTGGTAGGCACACGTGGTATTGCGTCCTCATGCACCGGTGAATCAGCGATCACATATTATTGCTCCGGAGCGGACGATGTGTGCGGCCGAGACGTTGCTGCCCGTTTGTTACGCAAAACCGCCGGAAAGGCCCCGACGTCAGTCGGGGGTAGCGGACGCTCGCACCAGCTCACGTGGCCCGATGCGATGGAGGGCCGGATCATGCCGGGCTACCGCTTCCAGAAAGGCATCGACCGCTTCGGGAGCGATTACCAGCCAGGACGGCCGCTGCACGTGACCGTACTCGATGCGCAGCGCTTCCCGCAGGGAAAAGCCGAACGAAAGCGCCCGCAACGAAAAGTCCCGTAGGGGGTGATGGGCCACGATGCGTCGGATGCGCTCGTACGGAACGCGAAGGCGCACCAGGCCTGCCCGAACGATCACGGCCTCAGGCGTGACCTCATAGCGCATCGGCCAGAGCAGTGCCCGTGCCAGGAACAGGTCCACGCTGCCGACCAGTACCAGCACCAGGGCGGCTTCTCCTTCGCCCCGGTAGCTCAGCCAGCCGGCCAGTCCCCAGGGCAGCAGGAAACACCCCGCCAGCAGGACGGCCAGCCAGCGATCGATCTTCGGCCGAAACACCAGGGTCACGGGGCTTCCGGCGCGTCGCGTTTTTCCGAAGGCCGGGCGGACGGCTTCTCCTCGAGCACGCGGGCTTCCTCAATGTCGGGGTTCATCCCCTGCTCGAAGGCCCGCTTGCTCTCGACTGCAATACGGGCCACGTGCCGGATCAGCCGTTTCAGCAGTCCCTTGCCGGCGTGGGCGGCCATCCCGGCCACAAAAACCGTTTTACCGAGCGCGTTGAGTTGCTCGAACTCGACAATGCGACGCGGACGTTCCATCGGTAGCGTCGGTTTCAGGATTCGGCCGCCGCGCCACCGGCCGAACCGGTGGCCGTCTTCCGCTGACAGGCTTCCATGCAGCGTTCCAGTCCACGCGCCAGCAACGCACCGGCCGTTTCGATGCCATCGGCCAGCGTGGCGGCCGTCGCTTCGATCAGGAACCGCGCCTTATCTTCCAGCCGAAGCCGGACAAACGCGTTCCGAACGTCCTCATAACGGGGCGTCTCCATAGCGCACACCTCCGGGTTGCGTTCCGAACCGGATCAGTAGACGAGCCGTTGATCCGACAGGTTTCAACAAAGAACCAACCAGAGCAAACTTGCTTATGGGAAAGCACGACCACGGAGAACTTCTGGAAGGCACAGTCATCCGAGCCACCGGAAGCTGGTTCGATGTGCAGGCCGACGGGCGCGTTATCCCCTCGCGCGTCCGGGGCAAGTTCCGGCTTGCCGGCATGGACACGACCAGCCCGGTGGTAGTAGGCGACCGGGTGACCGTGCGGCTCAACCCGGACGGCACCGGTCTGATTGTGGACGTGCACCCGCGCCGTAATGAACTTTCGCGCCGCGCCGCCGGTCGCCGACACAGCCTGCGCCATGTGATCGCCGCCAATATCGACTTCGTGTGGATCGTGCAGGCCGTGCACCTGCCCGAGCCGAATCCCGGCTTCATCGACCGCGTGCTGGTGGCCGCCGAGCGCTACGAAATCCCCGCCGGCCTGATCATCAACAAGATCGACCTGATGACCGAAGAAGACCGGCCGGCCATCGACGCCCTGGAGCGTCTGTACGCCGACCTGGGCTATCGGGTGCTGCGCACCAGCGTGGTGACCGGCGAAGGACTGGATGAACTCCGTGAAGCGCTGCGCGGCAAGACCAGCGTGGTAACCGGCCCTTCAGGCGTGGGCAAGTCGTCGCTGCTGAATGCCATCGAACCGGGCCTGAACATTCGCACGGCCCCGGTCAGCGAAAAAACCGGCAAGGGACGCCACACGACCACCTACGTGGCGCTCTACCCGCTTTCCATCGGCGGCTTCGTGGTCGATACGCCCGGACTCCGGGAGTTCGGCGTGACGGATCTGGAGCCGGCCGAGCTGTCCCATTATTTTGTGGAGTTCCGCCCCTTCCTTTCCGCCTGCCGCTTTCCCGACTGCACGCACGAGCACGAGCCGGACTGCGCCGTGAAGGCCGCCGTCGCGTCCGGCCAAATTCCCGAAGAACGCTACTACAGCTACCTCAACATCCTGCACAGCCTGAAGTTGGGGGGAAAAGATGTCGGCCGTTGAGGCCGAAGCGGTCATTTTTTCCGCCTTCTGCCTCTCTCTGTTCCGCATTTCTGCCCGGTACCGACAGGCATGGCACTTGTTGGGTAGTGTTCCGGGCGCCCCTTGAGGAAAAAGTGCGAGGCTACCATGCGGCCGCTTCTTCGCCTGTTGAGTTGCTACCTGCTGGGTAGTGTGCTGGTCCTTCCCGGTCTTGCCCAACGCCATTACTTTCATGTCTATACCGGAGAGCACGGCCTTTCGCAATTGGTCGTTCAGGCCCTGCTACAGGATCGGGAAGGATACGTATGGATCGGTACGCAGTCCGGCCTCAACCGCTTCGATGGCTTTGGCTTCGAAGTGTGGGGAACGCGCGATGGGCTGGCCGGCGATTTCATCTGGACTCTGGCCGAAGGGCCCGACGGTTCGCTCTGGATCGGTACCCGCGACGGCCTCAGCCGTCGTGACCCGAATGGCCGCTTCACCAGCTTCGGCCCGGCGGAAGGACTTCCCTCGCCTGATGTGCGTACGCTGACGATTACTCCTGACGGTACGGTCTGGATCGGCACGCCACGGGGCCTCGCGTATCTGAAAGATAACCGAATTCATCCTGTCGAAGCGCTGGGCGAGCATTCCATTTACGACTTTCTGATCGATCACAAACGGCAGCTCTACGTCGCCACCCAGAACGGTCTGTACCGCTGGGCTCCGCCCCGCTGGGTGCCCGTTGCACCTTTTACCGAACAGCCCGTCTATCAACTCCTGGAAGACCTGGAAGGGCGCCTCTGGGTAGCAACGGCCGACGCGCTGGTGGTGCTGGTCAACGGGCGCCCGGTCGCCCGCTACACGGAAGAAGACGGCGTGCTGGGGCTGCCGGCTCGTGATCTGGCGGTCGATTCGCTGGGTGTGGTCTGGGTGGCCACGCTGGAAGGGCTGGGACGTATCGACGCGGCCGGCGTCCGCTGGCTCACCGAGGCCAACGGACTGCCCACCTCCGTGATCAATACGCTGATGGTCGATCGGGAAGGGATGCTCTGGCTGGGCACGCTGAAAGGCGTGGCGCAGTTTCGCGGACGAGCTTTCACGAATTATACCAAAGCGGACGGACTGGCCGACAACGTGGTGCGACCGATCGTACGCGACCGGCAGGGCTATCTCTGGGTGGGGACCCGCCGCGGGCTGAACCGCTTCGACGGGCGCCGCTGGACCGTCTATACCGAAAAGGACGGCCTGCCCAGTGAATACGTCCGTTCCCTCTTTCTGGACAGCCGGGGACGCCTCTGGATCGGTACGCTGCGCGGCCTGGCTCTTTACGAAAACGGACGCTTCCATCGCGTGCCGGGCTTCCCCCACAGAGCCAGCGTCATGTCGATCGTGGAAGACCGCCGGGGACGCATCTGGCTGGCTGCCCAGAATCTGGGCGTGTTCCGCCAGAACGGCGAGCAATTCATCCGAGTGGAAGTTCCGGGGCAATCTTTCACCGATGCTCGGCTGCTGGTGGACCAGCGGGGACATGTGTGGATCTCCGGCGATATAGGCCTGTCGCGCTGGGACGGCCGCCACTGGCGCACCTTCACCTCGAAGGACGGCCTGGCCGGCAACAACCCCTATTTTCTGGCCGAAGACCTGCAGGGGCGGATCTGGTTCGGCTACCATGCCGCACTGGGCATCACGGTCTACGATCCCGAACAGAATCGCTTTCGCACCTACACGACGGCCGATGGACTCCACAACGACGCCGTCTATTCGATCGGCGTCGATCACCAAAACAACATCTGGATCGGCACGGCCCGCGGGGTCGATCGCTTCGACGGAACACGTTTCGTGAACTACAGCCCGCTGGAAGGCTACGCCAGCTACGAGTCAAATGCCGGCAGCTTCTTTGCCGATGTGGACGGCACGCTGTGGTTCGGCACGATGGACGGGCTGAGTCACTATAATCCACGCGAAGACCTGTGGAACGGCCGTCCACCGCGCGTTCGTCTGACTCACCTGCAGCTGGGAGACCGACTGGTCAGCCCGGACTCTATCGTCCAAGTCTCCTACAAAGCCAACACGCTGACGGCCCGCGTGGCGCTGCTTTCGTTCTTCGGGGCCAAGCAGATCCAACTCCGCTATCGGTTGCGCCCCGTAGATTCGGAGTGGAATTTGACAATTCGTCGCGACCGTTCATGGCTGAATAGATCCACCGCCGGTGAGGAAGACTGGCATCCCCTGGAATCGCCCACCATTTTCCTGACCAATCTGCCAGCAGGCTTTTACGTGCTGGAAGTCCAGGCCCGCAAGCCCACCTCCGACTGGTCACGGCCGGTTACCGCCCGTTTCGAGATCACGCCGCCTTTCTGGCAGACTGCATGGTTCGCCGCCCTGATGGTCACGCTGCTGGGATTGCTGGTGGGCGGCATCCATCGCTATCGGGTCTATCGCATTGAAAAACAGAAAGAGCGGCTCGAGGTGCTCGTCCAGGAGCGCACGGCCGAATTGCAGGCCCAGAAACGCCAGCTCGAAGCCACGCTGGAAGATCTGCGCCGAACCAAAGAAGAACTCGAGCGGGCCAACGAAGAACTGGTACGAGCCAGCCGCCTCAAAAGCGAGTTTCTGGCCAACATGAGCCATGAGATCCGCACGCCCATGAACGGCGTGCTGGGCATGACCGAGCTGCTACTCGAGATGGACCTGACGAAGGAGCAACGTGAATGCGTGGAGATCATCCATCGGAGCGGCGAGACGCTGCTGACCATTCTGAATGACATTCTGGATTTTTCGAAGATCGAGGCCGGGCGGCTGGAGCTGGAAAACATCGACTTCAACCTGCAGGAAACCATCGAAGACATCATCACGCTGTTTGCCCCGCGCGCGGCGGCCAAACAGCTTGAGCTGATCTGTTTCATCGAAGAGCGGGCGTTGGAAGTGCAGGGCGATCCGCACCGACTCCGGCAGGTGCTCTCGAACCTGATCGGCAACGCGATCAAGTTTACCGAACGCGGCGAGGTCGTCGTCGAAGCCGAACTGGAACGGCTGGACGAGCGCCGCGCCCACTGGCGCATTTCGGTGCGGGATACCGGCATCGGCATTCCACCGGATCGCCTCTCGCATCTTTTCCAACCGTTCACGCAGCTGGATGGCTCGACGACGCGCCGCTACGGCGGCACCGGTCTGGGGCTGGCCATTTCCAAGCAGCTCGTCGAGATGATGGGCGGCACGATCGGTGTCGAAAGCGAAGTCGGCAAGGGTTCCACGTTCACGGTGCGCATCCCTTTCCGGCTCTCATCGCAGCGTAAGCTGAACGGAGATGAGCGGCGCGCGCTGCTCAAAGACGTGCGCGTGCTGATCGTGGATGACAACGAGGCCAACCGGGAAATCCTTCGACGCCAGACGCTGGGCTGGGGCATGGTGCCCACGCTGGCACGCAGCGGAGACGAAGCACTGGAACTGATGCGGGCAGCCGCCCGCCAGGGCCATCCATTCGAACTGGCCATCTTGGACATGATGATGCCCGAAATGGACGGTATCATGCTGGCCCGGGAGATCAAACAGGATCCATCTCTTGCCGACATGCCGCTGATCCTGCTCAGCTCCTATCTCTTTACCCGCGAGGATCACCGGGCCATGGACGAGACACTCTTTGCCGCCGTCCTGTCCAAACCCACCCGCCAGTCCTATCTGTTCAACACGCTGGTGAGCGTCCTCCAGCAGGTGCGCTCCGCTGCCGCAACGAAGCATCACGCTCCACTGGAAGCAACCCGGGCTGCCGAAACCGATACGACCGTGCCAACCTCCAATACGCCCAGATCGGCGGGACGCGGGCATCTCCTGCTGGCCGAAGACAACCCGGTCAACCAGAAGGTGGCGCTCTACCACCTGGAACGGCTGGGTTACACGTGCGACGTGGTGAGCGACGGCAAGCAGGCCGTCGAGGCGGCCCTGCGTGGCGAATACGACGCCATTCTGATGGACGTGCACATGCCGGTCATGGACGGCTTCGAAGCGACGGCCCAGATCCGTGAACGTGAGGCCGAACGGGGACGCCACGTGCCCATCATTGCCATGACGGCCAACGCCCTCCGGGGCGAACGGGAGCGCTGCCTGGAGGCCGGCATGGACGACTATATCGCCAAGCCCTTCAAGAAAGACGAACTCAAGACCGTGCTGGAGCGCTGGATCCAGAAGACCGAGGCCTGAAAAGGCCGTCACGCAAGCGCTACGTACTTTGTTTCGTCGTGCGTTATCGTCGATTTACGGGTGCAGATGCGGCGACTTCGTGCGCTTCTGGCATGCGGAGGCGTCCCGGTTGAAGGAGCGATCCCTTCCCCACAGACAGCGCGGGGAAGAAGAAAGCATGATACTGGAATCCCGCGATAGCAGAAAGCGCCGGCGCTGCAATACGCGTGGATGCCTGCCGCCACTGCCAGCCATAATTCCGTAGACTCCGCCTCCCTACCAGGGGAAGCTGCCGCGAAGCGGCAGTGGGGGTCCACAAAATTGCCCGCCTTTCAGGGGGGCGTGCCCGAAGGTCATGAGGGGTTCAGCCGGGTCGCTGTGGCCGTTCCGGTTGCTCGGCCTCCCGAGACAAGGGCGGTCGGGGAGCCATGGGCGGCGGTGGCAGTAGCTGGCGTTCCAGCCGCTCCATCCGGGCTTCCAGCGGTGCCATGGCCCGCCGCACCGCCGTTTCGACGAGCTGTTCCAGCTCCCGCTTCGTAAGCGCCGGTCCTTCGGGCATCGGACGACGCCGCACCAGATAGCGGACGAGCGCCCACACCGTCAGGGCCGAAATGCCGATGACAAGGGTAACAAGCCTGAGGTAAAAGAGATTCTCAGGAATCATGGGATGCCGTTTTTTCTGGAGTGACCGTTTCACGGGACGCCGGCAACGCCCTGAGCTGGCGTTCCAGCTTTTCGATGCGGGTCAGCAGCGGTTGCTGAGCTTCTTCGACGGCCTGCCGCACCAGCTGCTGCAGCTCGCGCGCACCCAGCGATGGTCCCTGCCGTAGCTTGAGCTTTTCGCGCCGGTAGCTGAGGATCAGATGAACAATGGCCAGCGGCAGTACCACCGCCACGGCCAGCGTGGTCAGAAATTCCAAGAAACCCATAACCTGCTCCCTGCTTGCTCCAGATCTTTCGAAGATACGCAACTTTCGGCTGCTGGTTACGTCGGTTTCAACAAGACCTTACAGGCTGGGGCTTTTTATGTACGGCCGTTTTTCTAAATTTCAGGTATACTAGCCGTTCATGCCAATCCCTTTCGATCAACCCATGCAGAAAACATGAAGCATCGCCGGAGCCTTCTTTTTGCCCTGATGCTGCTGGCACTGGTCGGATCGGCTTTCGGGCAGCGTCAGACTCGTGTCGGACTGGGCTTCAATGCCCTGCTTACGACGGCCGAAGGGCTGGGGCTGGGCGTGCGGGCTCGCGCCGCCGCACCGGTCAGCGCCGATCTGTCGCTGGCGGTCGATCTGGGTTTCACGGGCTTCATCTTCCGGGGCCGGGATGAGGCCAGCTACGTGTTCGACCCGCAGCTTTCGGCCATCGTGACGTTTCCGCCCCGCGGACGCCAGGCTTTCTACATCCTGGGCGGCTTCGGCGCCTACGCTCCGCTTTCGGAGCGATATAGCGGGGAGAGCGGCCCGACCGTCCACTTCGGCTTCGGCTGGGTACAACTCCTGCGCGAAACGCAGGTCTTCTATGAACTCAACCCCACGCTGGTGGTGGGTGAACGCAACGTGGACGTCGTGCTGCCCCTGCGTATCGGGGTGATCTTCTAACACTTGACACCAGCATGGCGGCGCTTTAGCTTTCCTGTGGTCACCCCCTCTTCCGCATCTGCTCGACTTTTCAACGCAGGAAAGCTATGGGCGTGCTGCGTCTCGCTCTGCTGCTTGTTACTGGTCTGCTTGTACTGAAGGAAGCCCGAGCGCAGGTGCTACAGTCCACGGTAAGCGGCGGCCCCTGGAACGAAGCCACTACGTGGACGGGAGGACGACTGCCCACTGCGGCGGATTCGGTCGTAATCCGCGGGCCGGTCTGGCTTGAAGACTCAGTGGCGGTGGCGGCCCTGACCATCACCGAAACGGGCCGCCTGGAAGGGAGGATGCCCGGAGCGGCTGTCAGCACATCGCGTGTCCACAACAGCGGCGTACTCGAAGCTGCCTCCTATCTGACACTCGTGCTCACCGGCACGACTGCTACACTCTTCAATGAAGGCACCTGGCATACCACGCGGCTAAGAATCCTGGCCCCACAGGTATCCTGGCATACCCTGACCTTCGTAGAGAGTGACACGGTAGCTCTGGGAGGCCCCCCTTATGGCATGTGCGAAGATCAACGCTGGCATTTGAAAACGAACTGGCGACTGCAAACGCACCTTCTTCATTCGCTTTTCTGGTGTAACCTTCAGCTGGAAGCCGAAGGGCACTCCCTTTTCTTTGGAGGTACTTTTCAAACCGCTGCCCGCGTGCTCGACGCTGCCGCTCTGACCGCCACCCCAAGGGCTGAATTGTGGGGACTTTCCTTTGAGGGGAACCGTGAAATTCAACTGTCCGGCCAGCTCCGCCTTATCACGACCCGCTTCTATCAACCCACACGCAACCTCGGTACGATGCGGGTGATGGTGCCAGAATTTCATGGCCCCTTTTACAATGACGGACGTGTGCTCGGCCAGGACAGCCTGGACTGGTGGGGCGACGATAATCTCGGCCTGCTGGAAAGTTATCACGCTATCTACAATCGAGGGCGTCTTGATTCGCTCGTCATCCTCATCTACCCCTCCTATCAGTCGCCCCCGACGCGGCAACTGGTACTTTCTCCGAGGTCCGGATTGACAAAAGCAACCCAGGTTCTACCTTTTACCAGTGATTTTCTGGGGCCGCGTGAAATTGTACTCACCGGGGACAACTTCATCCCTGTTTTCTCCGTTACCCAGCTTGAACTGGATCCCAGCGCACGGGTACGTCTGCGCATTCCACCGGGCAGTTCGCTCACGCTGGACTCCCTCATGTTGGTGGACCACCTGTTCTTCGAAACGGGCGGCGATCTCTCGGCGTACGTGATCAATAGGGGACGCCTTACTGTCCGGCGTTTCCCGGTTGCTCCCGGTCGGCAACGCCGCACCAACTGGCTGGAGATCAAAGGGGCCTCTCAGACCACTACCGTCACGTTGCATGAGTACGTCAACAGCCGCCCGCCATATTTCGACCAAGCCCTGCCGATCTGGTGGCGCATTGAGTCGTCTGACACCACTCTGCGGGCGGATACGCTCGTTTTCGCTCCGCCCGAGGACATTCGAACAGGGCTGTTCATGGATTCCGTCTATGTCTTCCATTCACCGAATGGCGTTTCCGGCTGGCGACTGCTACGTCGCATCTGGGATCACCCCTATGGGGAGTCAGTCGTCGTGGTAGGTGCTCCGCTGCATGGCGTTTATGTACTGGCTGCACGCAGCGGCTCGATAGCGGCTGCCATGCGGCCCATCAATCTGCAACTGGTCAGCCTGTTTCCGGGTGGATTGCGCGTAGGTGCTCCCAATCTGCTGGGCGTCTTCGTAACCAATTTGACCGACGAACCCACCGATATGCTGCTACTTCGGGTCACTTACGATACGGTGGCCTTTGACTTTCAGCAGCTTATCTACACGGCGCTGGACGGCACCGAACGTTCACTCCCTGCAGACTCCGTACTGCTTTACGGCCAGCCCGGAACTATCTATGTGATGATCCGTCCGCTGGGCCCTTATGAATCCACGGCCTTCTGGCTCTACGGATGGGGACGTCCTGAGTGGCTTGAGGAAGCCGGGAAGCAACCGGAACGGATTCAGGCGATTCCGGCCGTTTTCGCGACCGTTGGCTGGTGGTTTCTCACCAATCTGGCTAGCGACGTAGTGCCCTCCTTCCTGATCCACCTATGTCAGAATCTCCTCTTTCCGGATCAACCGGCACCCGGAGACGCACCTGACTTTGCGCAAGCTTTCTGGGAAGCCGTCGATGCGGCATGGCAACCCTACTTTGAATCTCCTCTGGCCCCGGCTAAAAAGGTGGTCGAGTGGTTGATCGGCTCCGGCATGGAGGATTTAGGCCTTACCCTGCCCGGTCCGGTTGACGCTGCCATACAGATCGGTACCGGGATGCTGGAATGTCTTGCACCTGCCCTCGATCCGTTTGCCTGTGCTCGGAATGTCTGTACAGATGCTTCCTCCATAGAAGACCTGGCGGCCTGCGCCGCGCGCAGTTGTCCGCATCCCAATCCGGCCGATGGATCGCGCATAGGCCTGAATCCTCTGTTTTCCCAAGATCCCAATGCCAAAGCAGGCCCGGCCGGCAAGTATCTGAACGCGCTGGAACGGATTCCTTTCACGATTTTCTTCGAGAATAAGGCCGAGGCAACGGCGCCAGCTTATCGAATCGAAATTGTCGACACGCTCGATGGAGCGCTCGATCCGTCCACGGTTCGCTTCGAAGGCGCCAGCCATCAGGGCTGGCAGTTCTCCCGCTCGGGGAACGTACTACGCTGGGTCATTGAAGGGATCGAACTCCCCCCTAACGTGAATCCACCCGAAGGTGAGGGCTACCTACTCTTCTCCGTAGAGCCGCTGCCCGACCTTCCCACCGGCACGGTGATCGAAAACCGGGCCACGATCGTCTTCGACATGAACGAACCGCTCACTACCAACACGGTGCGCTACGTAGTGGATCGGACGCCTCCCACCTCTATGCCGTTTGCGCTCCCCGAGACGGCCGATAGCGTACTGACGCTCCGCTGGCAGGCCCAGGACGAGGGCTCTGGCGTTGCGCACGTTCAGGTATTCGCCTCCCGAGATGGCCGTGCCTTTGCGCCCATCGCCACCGTGCCGGCCGACCGCGACACGCTTCATCTGCAGCTTGAAGCAAGTGGGCACTACGCCTTCTACACGGTGGCCGTCGATAGCGCCGGCAACGTGCAGGAAGCGCCCTCGCCCGTGGTGGAAACGGTGGTGGTATCGGCCGAAGTGCCGGCCCGACTACCGGAAGCGTTCACGCTGGGCACCCCCTATCCCCATCCGGCTGCGAGCTGGACGTGGATCCCGTACAGCCTGCCGCGGCGAGCGCACGTGCGCCTGACGCTCTACGACGTCACGGGCCGCCAGGTACAGGTGCTCTTCAACGGGGAGCAGAAGGCCGGCTACCACCAGGTGCTGGTGCGCACACGCGATCTGGCCGCCGGACTCTACTTCATACGCATGGAAGCGCCCGGACAACGACAGACGGTCCGGCTGGTCGTGGCTCGCTGATCACTTTACACCACGCGACGCAGGATGGCCTGCAGCCGCTCGTGGTCGTCGCGCAGCAGGCGGCTCAGCACGCGGCCCGCTTCGATCAGCGCCTGCTCGCGCTCGGGGTCGCCGTGGCCGGTGTAGATCTGCCGGAGCACGGCCACCAGCAGGTCGTCGACGGGCACTGCCGCATCGGGACTCTGCACGAGCGTGCGCAGGAAGTCGTAGGGCCGCCCCAGCCGTTGGACGATCTCGGGCGGACACGCTTCGACGAAAGCATGGATGCCGGCTGGATAGGGCGGCAGTGTTTGATGGATGCGGCCGTCCGTATCCTCGTAGGCCAGCACCTGCGCCCGAAACGTCGTGCGGATCAGCTCCAGCACCTGGGGCATTTCGCGGCGCAATTCGTCGGGCGAGCGGCCCAGTGCCATCGGGCGACGGCCGGGCTCCACGCTGCCCATTTCAACATGGCTAACCAGCCCGTAGATTGTGCGACCGTCCGGCTGCACCACCTGCACCCAGCTACCAAAAGCCGGCGGCACCTGATCCCGGTACACCTCGGCCGCGAACTGGCGCGTGCTCGACTCGATGACTTCGCCTATGGGCATGGCTGATTTCGGATCGGGTTGCTTCAGAGTACGGGTCGGCGTTTGCTAACCTGCTTGCGCGACTGCCCCACCGGCATGCCACTACGCCAGAGCTGGCGGCCGATAAGCTCGTAGAATGCCTCACGCTCGGGTGCCCGGATTACCGCCTGCTCGTGCGCCTCGGCCAGCACCATGGGATAGCCGTTGCCCTTTTCGCATTCTTTCAGCAGCACGGCACAGACCAGATCCACCCAGCCGTCCTCCTCGGCTACCCAGTGGGGAAATTCGATCCGGGCGATTTCGGCCTGGCCGTACGGACCGGGCACGGCCAGATAGGTGCAGACGATCCGATGCGGCTCGGCATAGGCCCGCTGGATGTGCGAGCCCGAAAGGAACAGCCCCGAGCGCTCGCCGGAGCGCAACAGACGACTGAACAACAGCCGATCGGCCAGCCCATCCAGCGAAAGCGATGGCGGCTCGGGCGTGCACTCACCGCGTGCCACGCGCAACAGGTTCACCACCTCGGCCCCACCGGGCATGCTGATGTAGGAGGCCACCGGAATCCGTTCCCGACGAAACTGCTCCAGCAGCGCCACATAGCGGCAGATGAACTGTTCTTCGAGCTCGCGCTGGTGCAGGCGGCGGATCATCCAGCGTATGAGCGTGCCGTCGAGCAGCGCCACCAGCGGACGCTCGGCACGACGCGCTGCCCGCGCCAGCTCCAGCAGCGCCTCCAGCTCGAACTCGTCGCGCAGCGCCGAGACGATCTCGAGGGAGATCGACTCCAGCCGATCGTCCAGCAGCGCCTGCACCTCTTCCTGACGGAAGCAGAAGCGCGGGATCGACTCGAGCCGAACCGGTTCGTGCGTGCCCAGTTGAAAGGCCACCCGTCCCACGTTCAGCAGAAAGCACGGAGGTTCCACGTGACGGTCCGGAAAGATCTGGGAGCCGTCGGCGGCCACCACGGTCACCTGCGCCGGACGCGACGGTACGCGCACCCGCTCCTGCAGGCGCTCGCCCAGCGGACGGGCCACCAGCCAGCTCGGCCGGGCACGCTCCACTTCCTCCAGCAGCGCTTCTACGTCGCCGACCTGCTGCCAGGCGTCCAGCGCCGCCTGCAGCTTCTCCTGCAGCAAATCGCGTTGCTGTTGCTGGTAGGCGGCAAAGCCCCGCAATTGCTGCTGGAGGCGAACAAAATCGAGCATCGGTGCCCTCGGCTGGAATAGGGGGATCGTTCTGGCGTTTAAGTTCCGATCAAACGAGCGCACACGCAAGCCTTTTACAATGGCCGGCATCTACCTTCACATTCCTTTTTGCAAGCAGCGCTGCATTTACTGCGATTTTTACTTCGTCACGGGCCAACGGCTGCACCCCACCTTTGTGCAGGCGCTCTGCACCGAGATCGAATACTACGGCCAGCTCTACGGCCGACTGGAGCCGATCGAGACGATCTACTTCGGGGGGGGCACGCCGTCGCGGCTTTCGCTCGAAGAGGTCGCCCGCGTGTTGAACGAGCTTGCGTGTCATTTCGATCTGTCGGCACTTCAGGAGGTCACGTTCGAGGTCAACCCGGAAGATGCCACACGTGATTACCTGAGCGGGCTGCATAACCTGGGTATCAACCGCCTTTCGATCGGAGTGCAGTCGTTCTACGAAGCCGATCTGCGCTTCATGAACCGGGCGCACACGGCCGAGCAGGCCGAGGCCGCCATCGAAAACGCCCGTCGCGCTGACTTCGAAAACTTCAACGTTGATCTGATCTTCGGCCTGCCCGACCAGCCGCTCGAATACTGGATGGCCAACCTGCAGAAGGTGGCCGATCGCGACATTCCGCACGTCTCGACCTACAGCCTGACGATTGAGCCACGCACTGTGCTCTACAAGCAGGTCGAGCGCGGCCTGGTGCAGCCGGCCGACGAGGAGACCTACCGGGCCTGCTACGACTTCGCCATGGAGTATCTGGAGGCGCGGGGTTACGAGCACTACGAGATCTCGAACTTCGCGCGGCCGGGCTATCAGTCGCGCCACAACCACACGTACTGGCGGCACGGCAACTACCTGGGCTTCGGGCCGTCGGCGCATTCGTTCTGGTGGGGTCAGCTGCCCGAACCGGGCGCCTATCGGTGGGCCAACGTGCGCAACATCCGCCGCTACGAAGCGCTGCTGTCCCAGCACCACCTGCCCCTGGAATTTCGCGAAGGGCTCTCCTACGACCAGCTCGCCGAAGAATACCTGTTCCTGCGGCTGCGCACGGCCGAAGGGCTGGATCTGGATCATTACGCCGAACGTTACGGAGTAGACCTGCTCAGCGAGCGGCTGGACGAACTGGCCGAACTGGAAGCCGAAGGATTGATCGAACCCATCCGCAACGGGAAACTCCGTCTGAGCCGAAAAGGCCGGCACGTCTGCGATGCCATCGTCGCCCGCCTGCTCTGAACGGCACTGACTTTGCAGCCAATTGCTAAAGCGCCGAAGCTCTTCGCCGATATCCGCGAAGAAGCGGCAGGCACGGACCTGTCTCCTGATAAACGGGAAACGGAACGGGATTACGGAGCGACCCATGCGACGCATTTTTTTCCTGCTGGTAGCCGGCGTGCTGCTCTGGACCGGCTGTGATCAGACGACCACCGAAGAGACGGCCGGTATCGTGACGCTGACCGGTCAGGTGCTCGATGCCGAAACGAACGACCCGATCGTCGGCGCGCTGGTTCAGTTGCAACCGCAGGGACTTATCACCGAAACCGACTCGGTGGGACGCTATCGCTTCGAGGTGACCATCGACAGCACGATGGAGCTGACGGTCAGCGCCACGAAAGTAGGGTACAGCAGCGCCTCACTACCGGTGCTGGCCGTGCCGGATCGTACGATCGAGGTGCCCGTACTTCGACTGACCCGCACGGCCACCGAGGAGCCGGTCTCCGGCGAAGCAGCCAACATTCTGCTGCTATCGCAATCGGACCAGGCCATCGGCGTGCGCGAAAGCGGCTCGAAAGAGACGGCCGAGCTGGTCTTTCAGGTCTCCGACTCGATGGGACGTCCTGTCGTGCTTGAGCATGCCGTACGCATACGCTTTCGCTTCGGCGTGCAGCCGGGCGGCGGCGAGTATCTCTTTCCCGAAGAGGCGCTGACCGACAACAGCGGCCGCGTACGTGTGCATGTGGCCAGCGGCACGAAAGCCGGAGTCGTGCAGATCGTGGCCGAAGCGACCGTCAACGGACGCACGATCCGCTCGCAGCCGGTCAGCCTGGCCATCCACGGCGGCCTGCCGGACCAGAACTTCTTCACGCTCGCCCCGGCCCAGTATAACTTCCCGGGCTGGGTCGCCTATGGCCTGGAAAACGAAATCAGCGTGATCGTCGGCGATCAGTACGGTAATCCGGTCAAGCCCGGCACGGCCGTCTATTTCACGACCACGCACGGCGTCATTACCGGCTCGGTGCTGACCGATGCCAACGGCCAGGGGAGCGTTACGCTCTACTCGGCCAATCCGCTGCCGTCTGACGGCATTGCCATCATCACGGCCACCACGGCCGACCGCAACCAGCAGCCGGTCACCCGGAGCATCCCGATCGTCTTTTCCGGACCGCCGAACGTATCCCTGTGTATGCTCGACAATCAGGGCAATTGTCTCCAGCAATCGCCCGTGGCCGCTCTCGACCAGTCCTACCTGCTCCTGCTTACCGACCATCTGGGAAATCCCCTGGCACCGGGCACTAAGCTGACCATCGAAGCCCAGGGTACCAAGGTGAAAGCCGTCGGTGCGATCGACGTAGAACTGGGCGATACAGGCTTCCGGGTACTGGGTGCCGAGACCACCTACGAGGACGTCGTCCGAGGCCAGGGCGTCACCGAATTCTTCTTCCGCGTCGTCGAAGATCAGACGTTGGACGAAGGCGGCACGCCCACCGTGGAGGCGGTCGTCATTAAGGTCGATGGTCCCAATGGAAAGCTAACCTGGGCATTCGGTCCGGAATCCGGCTCTGCCAAGGTGCTCTCCGAAGCAGGCGAGATCCAGATCGAAGGAAACCGCCTGAAAGTGTTCATTCCGCTGAACTGACCGAGCCCTCACCATGTTTTCAAAAGCTCCCCCGAAAGACCGGGGGAGCTTTTTTTGTGGACGATCAGTAACCAGCCCCCTTATTTTTGGACATCTCCAGCCCCACAGACGAACTGAACGGACCAGAGCTATGCATCGTCTGGCACTCGTTGCGCTTTGCCTGCTGCTTATCGGCTGCACCGAATCTACCCGCCGACCGGCTTCCTCTCTCGAACGCAGCATTCCTTTTCGCGAGGACGGCCAGCTGGCCTTCGTGCGCGATGGCGACACGCTCGTGACCATCGCCATCGAGATTGCCGAGACCGACTCGGCCCGTCAGCGCGGCCTCATGGACCGCACGCACCTGCCTGAACGCAGCGGCATGCTGTTCATCTTCGAACGCGAAGGAATACAGGGCTTCTGGATGGCCAACACGCCGCTGGCGCTCGACATCATCTTCGTCAACGGGGACTCCCAGATCGTCTCCATCGCCAAATACACCCGCCCTTACTCCACTGAGACGATCTCCTCGCAGTATCCGGTGCGTTTCGTGGTGGAAGTGCCCGCCGGCTTCACCGACACCTACGGCATCCTTGAGGGGGACCGCATTCGCTGGCGTCGCCACGCTCGTCCACTCACGGCCGCCCGTCAATAAAAAACCCGCCTGCTCACGAAAGCAGGCGGGTGGAGCGGAAGACGGGACTCGAACCCGCGACCTTCTGCATGGCAAGCAGACGCTCTACCAACTGAGCTACTTCCGCTCGTTGCCAGCGGGTTTCATGATACGACTTTCAATGTCGCCTGTCAACCCGCTGGCGATGCCTTTTATCGCCGAAGGGGGTGCTCAGGTTTCCGAATCCGGCTTTTGAAATTCCGTCAAAGGAATGATCAGCGTCAGCGAAAACGGCCGAGCCTGCTGGCGTTCCCAGAAGGCCAGTCCCTCACGATTGGCGGCCAGCACGCCTAGTCGTAGCCGCACGGCGCCCACCTCCTGCGCCCAGGCACGGACGGCTGCCACCAGCCGTGCTCCGATCCCCTGCCGCCGACAGTCCGGCAATACGTACAGCTCGTCAATGTAGACCTCCAGCTCCTGCCGGTAGATCGGCGGCGGGCTCCACTGATGCGCTGAGATGAAGCCCACCAGCTCACCGGATCGATCCGCCACCAGCAACCGGTACATCCGGTCGCGCACCCACAGCATGAAGTCGTTGCGCCAGCGGCGGCGAGCATCCTCGGCGGGCGCGAAGGTCGGGTCCAGCGCCGCCTGTTCTTCGAGCAGGCGCCACCAGAGCGCCTCCAACGCCTCGGCGTCTTCCCAGCGTGCCGGTCGAATGGAAATCGGCTCCATGGTCGTCAGGCCCTCAGGCCTCGGCAACGACCGGGCTGCGACGCGGTTTCAGGTAGCCCTGACGCACCAGCAGTTCGGCGTTCAGCACGGCCCCGCCGGCCGCGCCGCGAATCGTGTTGTGCACCAGCGCCACGAACTTGACGTCAAAGACCTCGCAGGGCCGAATGCGCCCGACCGAGACGGTCATGCCCCGCCCCAGCTCGGCATGACGGCGCGGCTGTGGAAAGTGCGGCTCGTCGAACACGTGCAGCAGCTGCGCCGGTGCCGTCGGCAGGCCCAGCTCGGAGATCGGGCTCCGGAACGTACAAAGCACCTCCCGCACCTCGTCGACCGAGGCCGGCCGGGCCAGCTTCACCGAAATGCATTCCAGATGGCCTTCAAGCACCGGCACCCGGTTGCACTGCGCGCTGATGCGGATCGCGGCGGGTTCGATGTGGCCATCGACCAACTGTCCCAGAATCTTGCGGGGCTCGGTGGCCATTTTTTCTTCTTCGCCACCGATGAAGGGAATCACGTTGGCCGTGGTATCCAGCGAGGGCACGCCCGGATAGCCCGCGCCGGAGAGTGCCTGCAGCGTGGTCACATGCACCTGCTCCACGCCAAACGCTTTGACCAGCGGATAAAGCGCACACACGAGCCCCACCGTCGAGCAGTTCGGGTTCGTGACGATAAAGCCGCCCTTTGCGCGCCAGGGCTGTCGCTCAATCAGGGCCGTGTGCTCGGGGTTGATCTCCGGAATCAGCAGCGGCACATCCTCACGCATCCGATAATTGCGAGCGTTCGAAATGACCGGATAGCCGGTCTCGGCCAGCCGGCCTTCGATCTCGCCGGCCACGTCGGCGCTGAGTCCGGAAAACACAAAGTCACAGTCAAGTTCGGTCGAGATCGGCACGACCTTCTGATCGGCCACCCGGGGCGGAATAGGACGGCTGCCGATCCAGTTGGCGGCTTCCCGATAAGGCTTGCCGGCCGAGCGGTCCGAAGCCGCCAGTACGCTGATTTCGAACCAGGGATGGTCGGCCAGTAGTTCGACGAACTTCTGACCGACGGCGCCGGTCGCGCCGAGAATACCTACGCGGAATCGGGGCTGTGCCATCTTTTTGCTCAGGGTTTTGGGTTTCAAAAAAGTGGTTTTCAACTTGCCAGCGACTGGGGGGCATCGGCCGGAAGCAACCAGGTGCCCGGCCGTTCGGGCGCCATCGTCGAGCGAATGTGCACCGGAATGCCGGCGGCTACCAGCGGATCGAGCGCTTTGCGGTGCATGCCCAGCTTGCCCGCATGATTCCAGGCCCAGGCTTCCTCAAGCACCAGCGTCTGATAGCGACGGGCATCCGGGCTTTTGCGTGGATCCTTGGTGTATAGTCCGTCCACGTCGGTCCAGCGTTCCAGCACTTCGGCACCGAGCAGAGCGGCCAGCAACGCGGCCGAGTAGTCGCTGCCCCCCCGCCCCAGCGTGGTAGTGCGACCTTCCGGCGTGGCGCCGATGAAGCCGGTCACGACGGGCACCGTCTGGCGGCCGACCCGGGCAAACCAGCGTTGCACCTGCTTGCGCGTGGCCTCCAGGTCCACGTGGGCCTCGCCATGCTGCGCGTCGGTGCAGATCAGTGCCGTAGCGTCCTGGGCAAAGGCGGAAAGTCCCCGAACACGGAGGGCGGCCGCCAGCAGCGGAGCCATTAGGCGTTCGCCGACGGCCAGTACCTCGTCGCGCCAGGCGGGATCCGGGTCATGGCGGGCGACTTCCAGCAAGCGGGCCAGCCGCACCAGCGTCTCTTCGAGCGTGGCCAGATAGCTGCGCCGCAGTGCGACATGCCCGGACAGCACCTGGGCCAGCGCCCGATGACGCTGACGCAGCCGCGCCAGCAGGGCCGGCACGTCCAGCGTGCCCTGCCGCAGGGCATTCCAGGCCGCCACCAGCTCGTTCGTGACCCCGGCCGCCGCCGACACCACGACCACAACGCGATGGGTCGTCGTCGCCTCGACGATCAGGTCGGCCACACGGGCCACCAGTTCAGCCGAGCCGACCGACGTGCCACCGAACTTGAGCACTTTCAGGCGGCGGTCTCGCTGGAGGGCCAGGGGCTCGGCGCCGCCTGCACCGGAACGTTCGCGGAGATCCATTCGCGTAGGACTTCGTTGAGGGTTTGCGTTTCGATCAGGAACGCATCGTGCCCGTGGGGCGAGTGCAGCACGTAGAGCGAGGCGTTGGGCAGATGCGTGGCCAGTTCTTCCTGCTCGGCCAGCGGGTAGAGTACGTCCGAGTCGATCCCGACCACCAGGGCGGGCTGGCGCACTTCGGCCAGCACCTCTGGATACGGCCCCCGTCCCCGCGACACGTCGTGTGAGTCCATCTTCTGCGTCAGGCGCACGTAGCAGTTTGCATCGAAGCGGCGCACCAGTTTTTCGCCCTGGTAGTGCAGGTAGCTTTCCACGGCAAAAAGCTTCTCCTCACCTCGGAGCATACGCCGGCGGCCGAAGCGGGCCTCGAAGGACTGATAGGAACGATACGAAATCATGGCGATCATGCGGGCGATAGCCAACCCGTGCACGGGTGGATCGTCCGGATCGTAGTAGCCGCCGCGCCAGCGCGGATCGGCATAGATGGCCTGGCGCTGCGCCTCACTCCAGCCGATGCACCAGGCCGAGTGGCGCCCGCCCACAGCAATCGGGATAATCGCCCGTACGAAGTCGCCCTGGAAGGCCCACTCCAGCACCTGCATGCCGCCCATCGACCCACCCACCGCGACGGCCACCTGGCGCACGCCCAGATGCTCCAGCAGCTTGCGGTGCAGGTTGACCGTGTCGCGGATGGTGACCAGCGGAAATTCCGGACCGTAGGGGCGGCCAGTGTCCGGGTTGATCGTCAGCGGCGAGGTGGTGCCGTAGGGCGAACCCAGCACGTTGGCACACACCACGAAGAAGTGGTCTGTGTCGAACGCCCGGCCGGGTCCCAGCAGATCGCCCCACCACTGGTCGACGTCCGCGCTTCCGGTCAGTGCGTGGCAGACCACCAGCGCGTTGGTGCCCTCCGGGTTCAGGCGCCCCCAGGTCCGATAGACCACCTGCACCTGGCGCAGCACCACGCCGCTTTCAAGTTTGAATTCAGGCAGCACGAACGTCTGCGTCATGGGCGGCTTCGAGGTTTCAGCTTCAGGCGGCGGCCGTTTCCGGAATGTGGGCCAGCGCCTGCGCAAAGTCTTCCTTGATGTCGTCGATGTGTTCGATGCCCACCGACACGCGCACCATGTCGGGCGTCACGCCGGCAGCCCGTTGTTCCTCGGCCGTGAGCTGCTGGTGCGTGGTCGAAGCCGGATGAATCACCAGCGTCTTGGCGTCGCCCACGTTCGCCAGCAGGCTGGCCAGGCTGACGTTGCTCACGAAGGCGCGTCCAGCCTCGTACCCGCCCTTAAGTCCGAAGGCCAGCACGGCCCCGAAGCCGTTGCGCAGGTACTTTTTCGCCCGCTCATGATAGGGATGATCTTCCAGCCCCGGATAGCTCACCCAGGCCACCTGCGGCTGCTCGCGAAGCCAGCGGGCCAGCTCCAGCGCGTTGTCGCAGCTCCGCTGCACGCGCAGCGAGAGTGTCTCCAGCCCCTGGAGCAACAGAAACGCCCCGAAGGGATGCTGGCAGGGGCCGAAGTCGCGCATGCCTTCGACGCGCGCCCGGATAATGAAGGCCACGTTGACCCCCAGCACGCCGTTGGGACCGAACGTCTCCCAGAAGCTCAGGCCGTGGTAGCCGGGCGAGGGCTCCGTAAAGCTCGGGAAGCGGCCGTTATTCCACGGAAACGTGCCGGCATCGACGATCACCCCGCCGATTGTCGTGCCATGGCCGCCGATCCACTTCGTGGCCGAATGCACGACGATGTCGGCACCGTAGTCGATGGGCCGGCACAGGTAGCCACAGGCCCCGAACGTGTTGTCCACCACCAGCGGCACGCCGTGGCGGTGGGCAATGTCGGCCAGGCGTTCGAAGTCCGGAATGTTGAAGCGCGGGTTGCCGATCGTCTCGACGTAAACGGCCTTGGTGCGCTCGTCGATCAGGCTTTCGATCGAGTCCGAATCGTCGCCCTCGGCAAAGCGCACCTGAATGCCGATGCGCGGGAAGGATACTTTGAACTGGTTGTAGGTGCCACCGTAGAGGTAGCTGGTCGAGACGATGTTGTCGCCGGTCTCGGCCAGCGTCGTCAACGCCAGAAACTGCGCCGCCTGTCCGCTGGAAGTGGCCAGCGCCGCCACCCCGCCTTCGAGCGCCGCCACCCGCCGCTCGAACACGTCGTTGGTGGGGTTCATGATGCGCGAATAGACGTTGCCGAACTCCTGCAGGGCAAACAGGCGGGCGGCATGGTCGGCGTCCCTGAAGACAAAGGACGTCGAGGCGTAGATGGGCACGGCACGGGCGCCGGTTGTGGGATCGGGTTCCTGGCCGCCGTGAACCTGAAGGGTCTCGAAACGGTAGCCGGACTGATGCTGACTCATGGGCCTGTGGGTTGGTTTGGTGCAACTTCCTGCGGGCCAACTCACCCCGAAGGCCGGATGGGCCACAGGCCCATGCGTCGCGGACAGCATGCCAGGCGGCCATTAAAAAACCTCTCCCGCACGCCGATCCGCGGAAGAGGTACACTGTTCATGGCATGATGGCATCGCCTTGAACAGCTCATCTCCCCTCGCGGTCGTGCGAGGCAGGAATTGGCACCTTTCCCCGCGTCGTCTCCCGACGATCAACGGGGCGGTTGCCAGGGCTTCACAGGGCCTGGTCCCTCCACCCTTCTGGATGAGCTGGTAAGAACATCCTTGTTGGGGCCGTTCTACGGACCCCCTTCGAGGGGGTTCCACCTCGGAACCGATTCCACAATGTGAAAAACAGGGTAAAGACGCCGTCCATCTGGCCGCCCTCGCTTGAACCCTTCCAACGACCCTGCGTTGGAAGGATATCGAAAAATCAACGCTCCTGTTCGATCGTGCGCACGCCCTTAGACCTGCGGACGCTGAGTCGCGAAGAACTGGAGCGGCTGGCCGAAGAGCTGGGCGAGCCGCGCTACCGGGGCCGCCAGCTGTTCAAGTGGCTCTACGGCAAGGGCGCCACGTCCGTCGAGCAGATGACGGACCTGCCCCAATCCTTCCGCACCGAGCTGGCCCGGCGCACCTGCATCACGCGGCTGGAACCGGTACGCCAGCTCACGGCCAGTGATCAGACCGTCAAGGTGCTCTTCCGCCTGCCGTCGGGACGCCACATCGAGTCGGTGCTGATTCCCGATTTCGACGAAGAAACGGGCCGGGTCCGTCGTCTCACCGTGTGCGTCTCCAGCCAGGTGGGCTGCGCCATGGGCTGTGCCTTCTGCGCCACCGGCCTCATGGGCTTCCAGCAGAACCTGACGGCCGGCGAAATCTACGATCAGGTCTGGCAACTCAACCGGCTGGCCGAAAAGCGCTTTGGGCGGCGCATTACGAACGTTGTCTACATGGGCATGGGCGAGCCGCTGCTGAACTACGAGGCCGTACTCCGGAGCGTGGCGCTGCTGACCGACCGGGACGGCCTCGGGCTTTCGCCCCGTCGCATCACGGTCTCCACGGTCGGGCTGGCCCGCCGCATCCGCCAGCTGGCCGACGACGGCGCGCGCTTCCGCCTGGCTGTCTCGCTGCACGCCCCCACGAACGCCCAGCGTTCGGCCATCATGCCGGTCAACCGCAACGAACAGACCGATCTCGACGACCTCATCGAAGCCATCCGTTACTTCGAGGCCCGCACCGGCCAGACGATCACCTACGAGTACTGCCTGTTCGATGGCTTCAATGACCGGCCCGAAGACGCCCACCGCCTGGCCGACATCACCGAGCAGGCGCCCGGCAAGGTCAACCTGATCCTCTACAATCCGGTCGAGGGCCTGCCCTTCCGCCGACCCTCCGAGGAGCGTCTGCAGGCCTTCATCCGGGTGCTGGTGGATCGCGGCGTCACGGTCACCGTGCGCCGGAGCCGGGGTCAGGACATCAACGCGGCCTGCGGCCAGCTGGCCGTGCGTGAGCAGGCCGCTTCGGAAGCCGTGACATAATGTTGTCATCCCCACAGGCGAACCTGTCAACCAGATCGCATGGAGCCATGAACAACCGGCATCCTGAATCCGTGGCCGATCCCCGCGCGGAGCTGCAGTGGAGCCTGCTGCGCTGGGCGGGTGGTTTCGTCAGCGGTGCGCTGGC
>WFPM01000181.1 GCA_015487635.1 Rhodothermus sp. | reverse complement strand
GGCCCAGCACAATCTGAAGCGCCTTCAGGAAGCCGGCGTCCTCATTGCAGCCGGCACCGATGCCGGCAATATCGGCACCCTGCACGGACCGGCCATCTTTCGGGAATTTGAGCTGATGGCCGAGGCCGGCCTGACGCCTCACCAGATTCTTTCCAGCGCCACCCTGCACGGAGCAATGGTTATGGGCCGGTCAGACGAGCTGGGGGTCATCGAAGCCGGACGTCTGGCCGATCTGGTGGTGCTCGATGCCAATCCTCTGGAAGACATTCGCCACGTTACTTCGATTCGCTTTGTGCTCAAAGACGGGCACCTGTTCCGCCCGGAAGAGCTGATCCAGGAATCGCCGGTCGATCTGGTTCAACGACAGTTGAACGCCTACAATGCCCGTAATCTGGAAGCATTTGTTGCCACCTATACCCCGGACGTTGTGCTGTATACGTTTCCGGATCGTGTCATCCTGACCGGTCGCGATGCATTGCGCGAACGCTACGGACGCCTGTTTACCGAAAATCCGGGGCTCCACGCCCGACTCCTGGGACGTATTACGCTGGGCAACTATGTGATCGATCGAGAGCAGGTGATCGGCCGGGCGGACGGCCGCATCCTGAATGCAATCGCCATCTACCAGGTTCAAGGAGGACGCATAGGAAAAGTGTGGTTTATCCGTAACGCGCGCAATGAATAGACCAGCACATGTTCGCTATTACTCTGATAAATAGCCGATTCTGGCTGCCGTCTGAAAAAGTTAACGTCAGCTGAACGTTATCACCCATCCTGAAGAAAGTGCGCCACCTCGTCGATGTGCTGTACGCGAGGTGCCGGTGGCAATGCTTCAAGGATCCAGCGGCCGTAGTACTTGGTCCGAAGCCGGCCGTCCAGCAGCGCCACCACGCCGCGATCGGTGCGTGTGCGGATCAGTCGTCCAAAACCCTGCTTGAGCGTCAGCATTGCCCGGGGAAGTGCCTCCAGCTCGAACCAGTCGTCGCCCGCCTGTTCGTAGCGGGCCTGCCAGTAGGGATCTTCCCGTCCCGGAAAAGGCAACCGATCGATGACCACCAGCGAGAGCGCTTCGCCGGGCACATCGACACCCTCCCAGAAGGCACGCGTGGCCACCAGCACCGAGGCCTGCGCTTTGAGCTGACGCACCAGCCGGGCACGTGGTGCACTGCCCTGCACCAGCACCGGATAGCCGCAATCCTGCAACGCTTCGGCCAGACGCTCCATCATGCGCAGGCTGGTGGTCAGCACCAGCGCCCGGCCCCACGAGGCGGCCACCAGCGCCTGCACTTCGCCAATGAGCGCCTCCTCGTAGGCCTGTTGCGTTTGCGTATCCCGGACGCGCGTGGGATCCAGTCGGGCCGGATCTGGCGGCAGGTACAGCAGCGCCTGCCGTCGGTAGTCGAACGGCGCCGGCACGATCAGCTCCAGACCCTCTTCCGGGAAGCCGGTGCGACGCCGGAAGTAGGCGAACGGTCCGTCGGTTGCCTCGTCCGCCGCCGCGCGTTGACGGAGCGGCCGCGCCAGCGTCGTCAGCGTGGCACTCGTGCAGACAACCGTCGGGAACGCATCAAATAGCACCTGCTGAAGCGTGCCGCCGGCATCCAGCGGCTGGCAGACCACGACCGGCTGACGGCGCTCGCGCTGCACGTAGAGCACGTGCTCGGCCGCCTGCGTACGCCAGCGCTCGGTGATCACGCCGGCATCGGCCGCCAGCCGCTGCAACCCACGCAGCACCGCCTCGTACCGGGCCTGCAATTCCTGCTGCGTGCTCCCGCCGAAACGCTGGAGCTGCATGCGCATCGTCTGTCCGACAAGGTCCCCCAGCACGCCGGCGCGATCGCGCAGGTTCAGCAGCACAAGGCTCAGCGCTTCAGTCAGCGGCGCGGCCGGCCGTCCCGCCAGCGTCGTGTCGGCCTGGCGTCGCAGTTCATCGGCCACCAGTCCCAGCGCTTCCAGCTCGGCCCGCATGCGGTGATCGATGCCGGGCAGGCGCAGCGCCTGCCGCCGCAGGCGTTCCACCCGATAAGGTGAAATGTAGACGCTCAGCGCCCCCAGCGCCATTTCCTCAAGCCGATGCGCCTCGTCGATCACGAGCACTTCGGCCTCGGGCAGCAGATAGAGCGCTCCGCCGCTTCGCGCCCGCAGCATCAGATCCTGCAGCAGCAGCGCATGGTTGACCACCACCACATCGGCATGCTCGGCCCGGCGTCGGGCCTCCATCAGAAAACAGGCATCATAAAACGGGCACTGCCGGCCGCCGCAGCCGTC
>WFPM01000180.1 GCA_015487635.1 Rhodothermus sp. | reverse complement strand
TCCGATGGGCTAATATCGGCCCGAACGTTTCCTGTGCCTGGGTGGATGCCGAGTACAAGCCGTTCGGGTTCGTGGACGACGGCTCACCGCATCAGGGGCGGCCCATTCACAGTCCGCGCGTACCGGTTCCGCCGGGAGCCCCGGCGCTGTACTTCGACGAGATCAAAGTGCTGCATTACCAGTACGCCGACTGGAATCGCATGCGCAGCAAGCAGCGCTGGTATCAGGTCTGGGAACGGCTGCACGATCCGAAAAAGCGTCCGGTGACTATTTTTCGCCAGTACCATCACATGGAGGCGGCCATCCGACGGGCGGGACCGGTGCGTCCTGAATGGCTGAGCGGCTACGAAGCGATGGGGATCGATATGCGCTCGATTCCGAAGACGTCCCACTACTACTGGGATGAAGCGGTACTGAAGTTGCTGCTCGAACACGGTCCGGAACGCTTTCGCCGCCTGAACATCTGGGATTGCGACTGGGCGGCGCTGGCCGCGCAGCAGGGGCTGTCGGTCGACGGTCGGTTGCGCGATCCCCGCACGCGCTTTGAAAAAGCGGTACACGCCTGGCTCCGGGCGACCCAGGACAGAAGTCATACATTGCCCGTACGGGCAATACAGAAACTGCTGCAGGTATTCGGATGGTAGGGACGTACTCTGTATGCGCCCGCGGTCGGGCAGACACAGGGGCCTGCCCCTACTCGTTCGGATAAATTCCGGCAAAAAAGAACACTACCGAGATACCCATGACAAGCACGCGCAGAATGCTGGTGACCGGCTCCTCCGGGCTGATCGGCTCGGAGGTGGCCTCGTACTTTGCCCACCGGGGCTGGGAGGTGCACGGCGTGGACAACAACATGCGGGCGTTTTTCTTCGGGCCGGAAGGCGACACGCGCTGGAATCAGCGCCGGCTTGAAGAGACGCTCCCGCACTTTACGCACCACGAACTGGACATTCGCGACCGGCAGGGCGTGCTCGAATTGATCGAGACGCTTCGTCCGGATGCCATCGTGCATGCGGCCGCGCAGCCCTCGCATGACAGGGCCGCACAGATCCCGTTCGAGGATTTCGACGTCAACGCCGTCGGGACGCTCAACCTGCTGGAGGCCACGCGGCGCTATGCACCCGAGGCCGTGTTCGTGCACATGTCCACGAACAAGGTCTACGGCGATGCTCCCAACGAACTGCCGCTCGTCGAACTGGAAAAACGCTGGGACTACGCCGATCCGGCCTACTACAACGGCATTCCGGAGACCTTCCGGATCGACCGGTCGAAGCACTCCATCTTCGGTGCCTCCAAGGTGGCGGCCGACATCATGGTGCAGGAATATGGCCGCTACTTCGGCATGAAGACCTGCTGCCTGCGCGGCGGCTGTCTGACCGGTCCCAACCACTCGGGCGTGGAGCTGCACGGCTTCCTGAGTTATCTGATCAAGTGCAATGTAACCGGCCGAAAGTACACGATTTACGGCTACAAGGGCAAGCAGGTGCGGGACAACATCCACTCCTACGATGTAGCCCGCTTTATCGAGTGCTTCATCGAAGAACCCCGCGTGGCCGAGGTGTACAATCTGGGCGGCGGCCGGAGGAACAGTTGCTCGATCCTGGAAGCCTTCGAGATGGTCGAGGCGCTTTCGGGCAGAAAAATGATCTACGATTACGTGGATAAGCCGCGCGAGGGCGATCACATTTGCTACATTTCGGATCTGACCAAAATGAAAACCCACTACCCGCAGTGGGATATCACGAAGAAGCTGCCGGACATTTTCGAGGAGATCTACCGGGGATGGGTCGAACGCCTCAAAGCGCAGCAGGCGGCCTGATCGCCTTCGTGCAGCCGTTCGGGCTGCGCGACAGCAGCGGCGGCGGACGCATTCTCCGGGCGTTGCTGGAGGATGCCCCGGTGCCTTTTCTGAGCATCTGCACGAGCGTGCGGCCTCCGGCGCCGCCCCCGTTCGGGCGCGAGGTGCACCTGCCGCCACGCCCCTACTTCGGGCGCCTCGAAGCCACCCGCTTTGCCCGTTACCTGCGCTGGATGGCCGAGTGGCGACGGCCGACCTTCGAACGGGCCCTGGAACGGACGATCCTGGAGGCCGGCGCGACGGCCATTCATGCCATCCCCCATGGGGAGGCCTTCTGGCAGGCGTTTCAGGTGGCCGAGCGGCACGGGCTGCCGTACTTTTTGAATGTGCACGACGATATGCGCTACAACCTGGCCGGCCATCCGAAACTGGACGTTCTGATGGATCGGCTGGCCTACGTCTGGCAGCGGGCAACCGGCCGCATCGTGATCTCGGAAGCGATGGGCGAGGCGTATTGCCGGTGGTTCGGGCGCCGTCCCTATGAAATCGTTACCGATGGGCTGCCCGACGAACTGCCTGAAGGGCCGCGTCCGCGTCCGGAAGGGCGGGCCGTGGTCTACTTCATGGGGGCGCTGCATCTGTCCTATCACCCGAACTTCCGGGTGCTGGCCGAAGCGCTCGATCGGTTGCAGATGCGTCGGCGCGACTGGCAGGTGCGCTTGATCACGCGGGGCAGTCGGGTGCCGGTGCGGCCCCGGCACGTTCCGGTGCAGGAGTTGCCCTACGCACCGGAGGCCGAAGTGCTGCGCGACCTGGAGCGCGTCGATGTGCTCTACATGCCGCTGCCGTTCGGCGCGCAGTACAACTGGTTCACCCGCTACAGTCTGTCGACTAAGCTGGTGACGTACCTGGGCAGCGGATTGCCGATTCTGTATCATGGTCCGGCGGATGCCGCGGCGGCTCAGTTACTGGCCCGCTACGGGGCCGCCGTACAGGTACATGAACTGGAGCCAGACGTCCTGTGTCAGGGCATCGAGCAGGCATTGGAGGCCCGGGACGAACTCGTTGCCGGTGCGTTAAAGCTGGCGCGTGCGCGTTTCCGGCTGTCGGATCAGCGCGCCCGTTTCTGGAGTCTGGTCACCGGCCAGGAAATCACGGCCACGAACGCCTGAGCGAACATGTCCGAAACGCCTGCATCCGGCTCGGCCGTCTGTACACTTTTTGAGGGGCACTACCATTACGGGGTAGGTGCCCTGGTGAATTCACTCTATCAACATGGTTTTCGGGGCGTCGTATGGGCAGGGTATCGGGGCGAGTTGCCCCCCTGGGCTCGAACGGCGCGACGGGTGCCTACAGGCTACGAGCTGGAAGTCGCATCGGGCTGCGTCGTTCGCTTTCTGCCCCTGCAGACCGACATTTTCTTTTCGAATTACAAACCCTACTTCATGCTGGATCTCTGGGATCGGTACGAGCTGGAGACCGAACGGCTGTTTTATTTCGATCCGGATATCGTCATCAAATGCCGCTGGTCTTTCTTCGAGGAATGGGTCGACACCGGCGTGGCGCTCTGCCTGGACGGAGCCTATGCGCACATGCCGGCCACCCATCCGTTTCGTCGCCAGTGGCAGGCATTTGCCTGTCGTCATGGTTTACAGGTGCGGCGCTGCCCCGATGAGTACTATAATGGCGGGTTCATCGGGGTCCGGCGCGAGCAACGTGTCCTGCTGGAGGCCTGGCGGACCCTCATGGAAGCAGTGCGCGAGGAAGGGATTAACATCGCCAGCTTCAAAAATTTTGAAGGCTACAACATCGGAGACCGGAGCCATCC
>WFPM01000179.1 GCA_015487635.1 Rhodothermus sp. | reverse complement strand
TCCAAACTTCAGCCGCCGTAGCTCTTCGTTCCATTCACGAGGCGAACGACGGCGCCCGAACAGACCACTCCAGCTCATAGGCTCGATCGTTCTGGCGCACTCGCGCGTGGTTGGTATGTCACTACCGTCCTTTCCCCGGCAGCCCGGTTATCGCCCCATTCGCATAAGGTCGGTTGTAGAGGGCTGAATCAGGGCTACCTCGGAGGAAATAATCGTCAGGACGGCGATGGCGATCGTTATCAGGATGGCAATGACCGTCTGAATGCCCTCGACCACCGCCTTCAGCTTTAGCGTGGTTTCGCTTTCGTAGTAGTTGGCCATCTGCTCGGCCGCCCCCCGCACATTCCCGGTCTCCGAGCCGCTGCGAAAGCGGGCCAGCGCCATCTGCGTGAAGACGCCGCTGGCCTCCATGGCTCGTACCAGGTCCATCCCCTGCGCTACCATCAGGGGAATCGTGATCGTCTTGATCCGATGCTCCATGTAGCGGTTGCCGCAGGCCTCGGCGGCAATCTTGATCACGCTGATGTTTTCGCCGCTGTTCGAGTACAGAATGGCAAACACCCGACAGAAAATCTCGATGTTGAGCTTGTGCAGCAGGCCACCGATGATGGGTAGCTTGATCAACCAGCGATGGACGATGAGCTGCCCCTTTTCGGAACGGGCGAAAGCCAGGAAGCCAACCACCGAGGCCGTGAAAGCAAACGTCAGCCACAGAATGTTGCGGTCGAGCCACTGCGAAAACTTCATAGTGGCCGCCGTCATGGGTGGCAGTTCCATGCCCAGGTCGGCCAGCAGCCCGGCCGTCATCGGGAAGATGTACCAGACGTACCAGATGAAGGTGACCACCAGCGCGATGATCGTGATGGCCGGCGTGATCATCGCACTGCGGACACTTTTGCGAAACTCGTTCTGGCGCTCCAGAAAACGCGCGGTCGATTCAAAAATCTCGGCCATGTTGCCGCTTTTCGAGGCCAGGCCGAGCATGTAGGCCGTAAACTTGCCCAGAATGTGCTGGTGCTTCATAAAGGCCTGCTGCGCCTCCATGCCCGCCTTCAGATCGGCATTCAGGTCGCGGATGACCTGGCGCAGCGAACTCGAGGAAATGTCGTTGACAAGCAGGTTCAGGACTTCGTCGAAGGGGAGCTTTTCGCGGAGCAAGTTGGCCGCCAGGCGCACAAACATAATGATGTCGGTCCGCGGCGGCTTCAACTGCAAGTCGAGCACCTTGCGCTCGACGCGGATCACCTCCAGACCCATCTTACGGAGGGCCTGGGCCAGTTCTTCGGCCGTGTAGGCCTTCTGCTCGCCGGTGATGACCCGGCCGCTGGGATGCCGCACCTTGTAGATGAAGGTGCGGCGCGGCTGCAGGAGCTGGGGCCGGAAGCCGTGCTTTTTGGCCAGCTCAGCAAGCTTCTTGCGGGCCGCCCGCATCGAGGGGGCCAGCACCGTGCCCTGCACGGGCACCCCGCTCACACTGATCCCACTGAAACGAAACTCACGGACAGGCATGGAAATCCGCCGGCAATCGGAATGAGGGTCAGGTGTATTCGGGTGGGCTTTAAATCAACCCGGCGGCGCCCCGCCGGGGCGCATTCCCCCGCACAGAACGCCGCCGGACCCTAGCAAAATGCAGCTACTCAATCATTAGTTATTGTTGTTGTTATTGTTACCTGTGGTATAGCTCCACGAGATGTCATCGGGCGTCGTACCATTAATTGTCACTGTGGCAATTGTTGTATTTGCATCACAGACCCGGTTGCCACTGTTATCTGTGGTCAGCCCATAAATGGTCAACGTAGCCGCTGAGGTAGAACCACTCAAATCATAGCAGCCATTTACGGTAAGATAACGCCCGCTTCCATCCAAGCTGGACGACGGAATACCAATTGCTTGGAAGCTAACGTTCGTCCAGTCTCCTTTATCGCCTCCACCTCCGAACGCAGTGGGCTTGAGCATCCAGGCCTGGATGTCGGAAATCAGCCGCATCGCGTCGCTAACGGCGGCGTCGCGATCGGCCTTGGCCTTGCCTTCCGAGAAGGCCTGGATGCCGGCGACAACGGCGATCCCGACGATCACCATGCCGAGTACGAGGAGCAGAAGCTGTTGCTGACCCATGACGAGCCTCCTGTTTTGGTTAACGGATACCTGGTTCTGGTTGTCGATGGACAGGTTTCCCGGGAAGTATCGGCGGCCGTTCCGAATTCTTAAATGTCGCGGACAGCGCACCCTGCCCGGCCGCGCGCCTTCCCGAAAGCCGATTGTTGCCGGCAGCACACGCCGTGCCAGCGCTCCGGCCCTGTTTTCCCGGGGGTCTGTTTCCACCGGAAATGCGTTTTTCAAGCCCGTATGAACCAGGACCACCCACTTTCGGGCGTTACGATAGGAAACCGGCCCTGTTCAAAACGAATCACCACCCCCAGCGTCTACATCCGGTAGGGGCAGCCATCGTGCCTGCCCTACCCATCGGGCGTGCCCCTGCTGGAATCCGAAACTGTCCGACAACGCCCGCGTATTTCGCGGGCCGACAGGTCCTTCGACGACAGGCCATGCCTTTCGAGATTCAGGACTTTCACGACCTTGTTCGACTCCTGGAGGCCCATCCGGAGTGGCGGGCCGAGCTGCGCCGGCTCGTCCTGAGCGAAGAACTGCTCCGGCTCCCCGAACTGGTGCAGCAGCTCATCGAAGCGCACCGCCGCGCCGAAGAACGCCTCGACCGCCTGGAGGCCACCGTCGCGCAACTCGTCGAAGCCCAGCACAAAGCCGAAGAACGCCTCCAGCACGTCGAAGAACGCCTCGATCGCCTGGAGGCCACCGTCGCCCAGCTCGTCGAAGCCCAGCGCAAGGCCGAAGAACGGCTCCAGCGTGCCGAAGCCCGACTGGAGCGCGTCGAAAAGCGCCTGGAGCACGTAGAAATTCGGCTGGACGGAGTCGAAAAGCGTCTGGAAAAGACCGAAGACCGCCTGTCGAAAGTCTGGGGTGGTTTTCTGGAAAGTCGCTATCGGGAGCGAGCGCATGCCTACTTTGCGCCGATCCTGTCGCGCATCCGGGTGCTCAGCAGCGAGCAGCTGGTGCAGCTCCTGGACGAAGCGCTGGAAGCCGGACGCCTTACCGAAGCGGACCGGCGCGATCTGCTCCTGGCCGATCTGGTGCTGCAGGGACGTCGTGAAGAACAGACCGTATACCTGGTGGCTGAAGTCTCCGGGCTGATTTCCGAAGACGATGTGCGCCGGGCCGTGGACCGGGCGCAGGCGCTGGCGCGAGCGACCGAGCGCCCGGTCATCGCCGCCGTGGCTGGCGAGACGCTTCCGACCGACGTGCAGGCGCTGGCCGCTCAGCGTGGCGTCTGGTGCATTACCGACGGCCACGTGCTGTCGCCGGAGCCCTGATCCTCGCCACGGCTCGTTTTCTTTTTCTAATCACGCCCCGCTTTTCTTTCCCTTGCCTTTGCGCGGGGGCGCTTCGATCTTGGAACGCCTCGGCTCACCTGCGCTGCACTGATCATGGACACACTTGCCCTGACCGGCCTCGTTTTGCTGGCTGTTGCCGTGCTGCTCGTGCGCCTGCATGCGTTCGTGGCGCTGCTGCTGACCAGCCTGCTCGTAGCCCTGCTCGGGGGCATCCTGCCCGAACGCGTGGCGGACGTGCTGTGCGCGAAGGCATGGGCGGCACGCTGGGCTACATCGCCGTGGCGATCGGTCTGGGTGGCATGATCGGGGAACTGCTTCAACACAGCGGCGGCACGGCCCGCATCGCCCGCTCGCTGCTCGATCGCTTCGGCAAGCGCCGGGCCCCCTGGGTGCTGGCGCTGATGGGTTTCCTGGTGGCTATTCCGGTCTTCTTCGACGTGGCGCTGATCCTGCTTCTGCCGCTTGTTTACAGCCTGGCGCACCGCACGGGGCGCTCGCTGCTCTATTATGCTCTTTCCGCTGGCGGCCGGCATCGCCGTAGCGCACAGCTTCGTGCCGCCGACGCCCGGTCTGGTCGCCATGGCCGGCCTGCTGGGCGCCGACCTGGCTGGGTCGTTCTGTTCGGCATGATCGTAGGCTTGCCCGCTACAGTGCTGGATGGCATCGTCTTCGAGCGCTGGATGACCGCCCGGTTGCACGTGCCCGTCCCGGCCCATCTATTCGACGAGGCAGCGGATGAAACCCGCCCCCGCCTTCGTTCTTCAGGCGCTGAGCATGATTCTGGTGCTGATCCTGATGGACACGGCGGCCAGAGCCTTCCTGCCCGAAGATCATACCCTGCGGCCGTCGATTCGGTTGCTCGAGCACCCGTTCACGGCGCTCGTGCTGGGCACCCTGCTGGCCTGCTACCTGCTGAGCCCGGCTGGGTTACCCGATACGCACCGTGCAACAGATCACATCGAAGGGCTGGAGCCGGTGGGTCTGATCCTGCTGGTGACCGGCGCGGGCGGCCTACTCAGCCTCGTGCTCGTCGAAACCGGCGTCGGGCAGGCGCTGGCCGAACAACTAGCCGCCTCGCAGCTTCCGCTGGTCGTGCTTGCCTTCGGGATCGCACTGGCCGCCCGCTTGGCGCAGGGCTCGACCACCGTATCGATGGTCACGACCGCCGGACTGATCGCGCCGGTCGTACAAGCCGGCATGTATTCGCAACTCCTGCTGGCCCTGACCACGCTCGCCATCGCCGCCGACACCACGGCCTTCTCGCACGTGAACGAGTCGGGCTTCTGGCTGGTGAGCCGCTACCTAGACTTCTCCGAGGCCGACACGCTCCGCGTGTGGACCGTGCTGGAAACGATTCTCGGCGTGAGCGGCCTGACCGTGGTGCTCCTGTTCTGTCTGTCGATCTGAAAAAAGCGGGCGCACCGCAACGTGCTTCCTGCCCAAGCCCAGAATGAGCGACGCTCGGAACCATCAGAGCTACCCTCCCCCTGGCCCCCTCCCTGGCAGGGAGGGGGAAGCACCCGAGAGAAAGCCCTGGGGCGGAAACATGCGGAATCGCCTGCATCCACCGCCAACCGTGGCCAACGGACCCAGCTCCCCCTTCCAGGGGGAGCTGTCGCGAAGCGACTGAGGGGGTCATGGGAAGCCGCTGCACCATGATATCCAAGAAATCGTATCAGGAGTCCTTTGCCTGCTGTTCGATCAGCTGGCCGAGGCATTCGGCAGTTCGGGCGTAGCCCGGCACGAAGCGGCCGTTGATCAGCACGGTGGGGACCCCACGCACGCCGATCATACGGGCCTGCCGGCTCTGTCGCTGCATGTATTCATTGAAGACGCCTTCACTGATCTGCCGGGCCAGCTCGTCCCGATCCATACCGATCTCCTCGGCGATGTCGAGAATTTCTTCCAGGGGCAGTCCACCTGGGCGCTGGCGCTCAAATTGTGCCTCCAGCATGGCCTCGAACTTCCCCTCTCGGGCGGCGGCGTACAGCGCGGCCACCTGGGGAATCGAAAACTGCCACAGCGGAATCGGCTTGAAAACGAAGTATGCCTGCGCCCCGTAGCTTTCAACCACCTGTTTCATGATCGGGTGCAGGTTCTTGCAATGTGGACAATTGGGATCCAGGTACTCGATGACGACCACCTTCGCGTCAGGATTGCCCGCCGTGGGGTCGTTCATCATAATCAAGTCGCGGAAATAGCGCACGGGCGGCCGCTCCGTGTCGAAGCTGCAGGTTTGCGTGGCCGGTTGCGCTTCAGGCGCTGCAGCAGCCGTGGAGGCCGGGGTTTTCGGCGAAAGCGCGTCGTTCAGGTACACGTCGGCGCCCATGAGCAGCAGCGCAACCAGCGCCAGTCCGCCCAGAGCCAGTCGTTCGGTACGCATGCGTTCCGGTCGTTCCATGGTAGCCGGTCGAAAGGTGAACAGTTCGTAGGCCTGCAGGCCGGCCATCGTCAGCACCAGCCCGGCCGAGACCAGGCACAGTGCACAGAACGTGGCCAGCTCGAATGCCTGATAATAGAGCAAGTAGAGCGTGTAAAGCAACCCGATGCCGAGCAATCCGGTCCGGAGCAGTTTGTAGCGAGGCCGGTGCAGGGCCGGACGCACAAGGGCCAACGCACTCAAAAAGGCCACGGCGGCAAAGAACAGCGCACCCCAGATCGTGTTCGAGACGCCCAGCAACATGCCGGCCGCGCTCTGCACCACCGCGGCGCAATCGAAAGCCTGCTCTAAGGGCGCCAGACCTGCCACTCCGAAGCAACCCTCCTCGAACTGTCGTTGCTGCTGCACCCAGAGGTGCGTCGTGTCGAGCAGCCCCAGCAACGCCAGACCAAAAATCAGGCGGTTGAGTCCAGCCCGGCGATTTCGCAGACGTCCCCGTACATCCGACAGATTTCGAGCTGCCATCACTTCAGCAAGATCATTTCAGACTTTAGGGTTAATGAAGAAAATTACGTCAGGGTTTCGATTGCACCTCGGATGTCGGTAACTTCCGGAACGTATTTTTGAAAGCAGGGTCTGGTAGCACCGAGCGCCGAACGATTGGCCGGTTATGGCACGCCGTAATCACGTCGATCCCGCCCAGGTTTTCCGTCTGTTCTACCCGCGCACACTGCTGGCCTGGACGCAGAACTTCGACTGGCGCATCACGGGTCGCTGGATGTTCTACTCGGCCATCATCGGCGTGCTGGGGGCACTGGGTGCGCTTATCTTTGCGCATCTTGTTTCATGGTTAACAAAGACGGTGTTACTTGAAGGAGCAGGCTATGCCATGCCCTTTCCGGGTGGTGAGGGCGGGTCTGAAGTGTTCGATTTGAACACGGCATTGCAACCGGCACGCCGCTGGTGGCTGCTTGTAGCCCCTGCGCTGGGCGGCTTGCTTTCGGGCTGGATCGTATTCACCTATGCGCCTGAAGCTGAAGGCCACGGTACCGACAGCGTGATTCGGGCCTTTCATCATGAACGTGGTATTATCCGCCCTCGCGTCGCGTTGGTCAAGACCGTGGCTTCGGCATTGACAATCGGTTCAGGAGGGAGCGCCGGTCGTGAGGGCCCCATTGCGCAGATCGGGGCATCGCTCAGTTCCTGGTTGGCCCAGCGACTGCGTCTCAATGAACGAGAACGTCGGCTGTTTCTGATTGCCGGCATGGCGGCGGGTATCAGTAGCATTTTTCGCTCACCGCTGGGCGGTGCTTTCTTTGCCGTCGAGGTGCTCTACCGTGAGGACATCGAAAGCGAGGCGCTCATGCCCGCCATCGTAGCCAGCATCACCGGCTACTCGCTCTACACGAGCATCGAGCGTTCCGGGACCGTTTTTATCACCCCACGTTTCGAGTTCGTCAATCCGCTGGAATTGCTGCCGTTGATCGGCTTTGCGCTCTGCTGCGCCATCGTGGGCATTTTTTACGTGCGCGTTTTTTACGGCACGAAGCGAAAGCTTTTCGATCCGCTGCCGCTCCCACCGGCCCTGAAGCCTGCGCTGGGGGGCCTGCTCGTCGGCGTAATGGCGTTTTTCTTCCCGGCCATCATGGGCTCCAGTTACGGCTGGTTGCAGCAGGCTATTTACGGGAACCTGCCGCTCAGCTTTATGGCACTGCTGGCACTCCTGAAAATTATCGCGACGTCCCTGACCATCGGGTCGGGTGGTTCTGGTGGTGTTTTTGCGCCATCGCTGGTTATCGGCGGCATGCTGGGTGGACTTTACGGCGAAGGGCTGCATCAGTTGTTTCCTGCGCTGGTTGCGCAACCGGAAGCCTATGTGTTGGTCGGAATGGCCACGTTCTTTGCCGGCGCAGCTAACGTGCCCATTGCCACCACGATCATGATCTCAGAAATGACCGGTAGCTACTCGTTGCTGGTGCCGCTGATCTTCGCGGGCGTTATCACGCATCTGGTGGCCCGTCGGTGGAGTCTGTACACCCAGCAGGTGCGCACGCACAACGATTCGCCCGCCCACCGTGCCGAGCTGCTGCCCGATCTGCTGCGCCAGATCCCGGTAGCGGCAGTGGTCGAGCGCGCGCCCTACTTCCACACGGTCGAGCCGGGCCACACGCTGCGGGAGATGCTGGACGTGTTCACGCGTACGCGGGAGGTCGTGCTGCCCGTCGTGGCACCCGGCGGTGGCCGCCCCCCCCGCTACCAGGGCCTGGTGCTGCTCGAAGACCTGCAGTCGCTCCTGCGTGAGGCCGACGCGCTCAGCCCGCTCATCGTCGCCCAGGACGTGCAGGTGCCCTTCGAAGCCGTACGGCTGTCCGACACACTCGAAGATGCACTCAATCGCTTTCTGGAGACGCGCTATCCGGAGCTGCCCGTCCTGGACGAAGGCGGCGAGATCGTGGGCTTTCTGCGACCGCACCAGCTTATCAGCGAATACCACCGGGCCCTGCTTCGTCACCTGCAGCAGAGTCCGGAAGTCGAAGCCCGCTCATGAATGAACTGTTTTCCTTTCCAGAAAAGGACCTGCTCTACCGGATCGCGCTGGCGATAGCCGGGCTGGTGCTCATCTTCGTGCTGGTGCGGGTGAGCGTCCGGCTGCTCACACGTCGCATTGAGGATCCGCATCGCGTCTATCGCATCAGCCGCCAGATCCGACGCCTCGGCGCCGTCGTGATGCTCATGCTGGTGCTGGTAATCTTTTCTCCCCGACCTGCCGAGCTGGTGGCCATTCTGACGGTCGTCGGCGCCGGACTGGCCATCGCGTTACGCGAGGCGCTGCTGAGCGTAGCCGGCTGGCTTCGCATCGTGCTGGTGCATCCCTATCAGCAGGGTGACCGCATCGAGATCAACGGCGTGCGCGGCGACGTGATCGACATTCGCGTCATGCGCACGACGCTCATGGAGATCGGCGGCTGGGTAGACGCCGACCAGAGCACCGGCCGGCTCGTCCACATTCCCAACGCCTGGGTTTTTCTCTATCCGGTCTACAACTACACCCAGGGCTTTCGCTTCATCTGGAACGAGCTGTCGGTGACGGTCACCTTCCGAAGCGACTGGCAGGCCGCCCGCGACATCATGGAATCGCTCGCACGGGAATCGACGGCAATCATCGAGCGCCAGGTGGCCGAAGAAATCCGCCAGATGTCCCGGGAATTTCTCGTACATTACAGCATCCTGACGCCGTTCGTCTACGTGCGCATCGTGGAGAACGGCATCCGGCTGACGCTGCGTTACCTGTGCGAGGTGCGCAAGCGCCGGGGTACTGAGCACGCGCTCACGGTCAGCATCCTGGAAGCCTTCCGCCGACACGGTGGCATCGAGCTGGCCTACCCGGCCGTGCAGGTGGCCCTGCCCGATACGCCGCAGTTTGGACCGCTACCGCCGACCGACCATGACACCCCAGGAACTCGCCCGCCTGATCGACCACACGGCACTTAAACCCGACACCACGGAAGCCCGCATCCGAACGCTGTGCGACGAAGCACGCCACTACGGCTTTGCGGCCGTCTGCGTCAATCCCTGCTACGTGCCGCTGGCCGCCGAGCTATTGCAGGACAGCCCGGTGGCCGTCTGCACCGTGGTGGGCTTCCCGCTCGGGGCCAACCGCACGGCCATCAAAGCGGCTGAAGCCGAACAGGCCATCCGGGACGGTGCCGCCGAACTCGACATGGTGCTGAACATCGGTTTTCTGAAAAGCGGCCAGCTCCGGGAAGTGCTGGAGGACATCCGCGCCGTGGTAGAGGTCGCCCGAGCGGCCAGGCCACCGGCAGGACGTGATCGGATTCTGGTGAAGGTGATTCTGGAAACGGCCCTGTTGACCGATGCAGAAAAGGAGCACGCCTGCCGGCTGGCGTTGGAAGCCGGGGCCGACTTCGTAAAAACATCCACAGGCTTTGCCGGCGGAGGCGCCACCGTCGAAGACGTTGCGCTGATGCGTCGGGTAGTAGGCGACCGGGTGGGCGTGAAGGCGTCGGGCGGCATCCGCACGCGCGCCCAGGCCGAAGCGCTGGTGGCCGCCGGGGCCAGCCGGCTCGGCACCAGTGCGGGTGTGGCCCTGGTGCAGGACGTAGCGTCCGCTCCGGAAAGCTACTGAGGCCATGAGCGATGCAGCAGCCGATCGCTACGAGACCGCCCGCGCGCTGCTCCGCCGCTACTGGCAACACAACGCGTTTCGTCCGGGCCAGTGGGAAATCATCCAGGCCGTGCTGCAGGGCCAGGATGTGCTGGCCGTACTCCCGACCGGCGGCGGCAAGTCGATCTGCTACCAGCTTCCGGCCCTGCTGCTGGACGGCCTGACGCTGGTCGTCTCGCCACTGCTCGCGCTCATCGAAGACCAGGTAGCTCGCCTCCGGGCACGGGGCATTCCGGCCGCCTTTCTGCACGGACAGCTCTCGGCACAGGCGGCCGAGCAGTGCTGGATCGATG
>WFPM01000178.1 GCA_015487635.1 Rhodothermus sp. | reverse complement strand
GGTGTGTACGGCGCGCCCTACCACACGAGCCTGCTTCTGCTGCTGGTGTTGATCGGCCTGCAGTGGGGCCTGCTACGTCCGGCCTGGCGCGGGTTGCAGCAGGCGCTCGGCATTAGCGCCCCTGATGCGCAGCAGGCCGAACGCCTTCGCAAACGCGTTGCCATGGCTGTGGGCGTGGGGCATTTCCTCTGGGTGGTTATCCTCGTGCTCATGTACTGGAACACGCTGGTGGCCGCGCTGCAGTAGGTTGCGGAACCGCTCTGTTTGCCGTCCCGTTTTCTCTCAAAATTGCATATTGCATAAACCGATATAGAGCACCATGGCAACCAGGCGCATGGAAGAGAGCTGGGAGCGGACCAAACAGCAGATTCGAATCATCTGGGGCGACATTCTAAGCGATCAGGAATTGCAGAAAGCGCGGGGGGATCTGCACGCGATGGTTTCGCTCATTCATGAGAAGACAGGCGAATCACGCGAGGAGATCCTTCAGAAGATGGACGCCATTCTGTAAGGTACGCTCCAGGCGTAGCTGGGGTGACGTTTGCAGTGGAAGGAACCGTTCTTATCTTGAAGCCTTGTAGTTGGATCGATCTGGAAGCGCTTTTTTGAGCACTGAACATGGAAAAAAGCAGTACGCAGGTGGCAGCCGGGCTGGGTTCGCCGCTGGCCGCCGATAAACCCACCGTGCAGCACTGGATCGCCCAGCACCGGGCTATGCTCGAAGTGCTGCAGCGTCAGGCCGAGCAGATCCGACAGGGCGGCGGCCCGAAGCGCATAGAGCGCGAGCATCAGCGGGGTAAGCTTACCGCCCGTGAGCGCATCGCCCGCCTGCTGGACGATCCCGATGAGTTCTGGGAGCTGGGGCTCTGGGCCGGCTACGGCATGTACGAAGAGGAGGGCGGCTGCCCGGCCGGTGGGACCGTCATGGGCCTGGGGCGCGTGAGCGGCCACCTGTGCATCATCGTGGCCAACGACGCCACCGTCAAGGCCGGCGCCTGGTTTCCCATCACCGTCAAAAAGAACCTCCGGGCTCAGGAGATCGCCCTTCAGAATCGCATTCCCATTATTTACCTGGTCGATTCGGCGGGCGTTTACCTGCCCATGCAGGATGAGATCTTCCCGGACCGGGACCACTTCGGCCGCATTTTCTTCAACAACGCGCGACTGTCGAGCCTCGGCGTGCCACAGATTGCCGCCATCATGGGGAGTTGTGTGGCCGGCGGCGCCTACCTGCCCATTATGAGCGATGAGGCGCTCATCGTGCAGGGCACCGGCTCAGTGTTTCTGGCAGGGCCCTATCTGGTGCGGGCGGCCATCGGCGAGATCGTCGATGCCGAGACGCTGGGCGGTGCCACCACGCATACGGAAATCTCGGGCGTGACCGACTACAAGATGCCCGACGACGAGACGTGCCTGGAGACGATCCGGCGCCTGATGTCGCACCTGGGACCGCGCCCGCGGGCGGGCTTCCCGCGCAGCACGCCGCGGCCGCCGGCCTTCTCGCCCGAGGACCTCTACGGTCTGATGCCGCCCGATCTGCAGCAACCCTACGACATGCGCGAGGTGATCGCCCGCATCATCGACGCGGACTCCTGGACGGAGTACAAGGCCGGCTACGGCCAGACCATCATCACAGGTTACGCCCGGATCGACGGCTGGAGCGTGGGGATTGTGGCCAACCAGCGCCTGGTCGTTCGCAGCCGTCAGGGCGAAATGCAGGTGGGCGGTGTTATCTACTCCGACTCGGCCGACAAGGCGGCCCGCTTCATCATGAACTGCAATCAGAAACGCATCCCCATCGTGTTTTTGCAGGACGTGACGGGCTTCATGGTGGGCAAGCGGGCCGAGCACGGCGGCATCATCAAAGACGGCGCCAAGCTGGTCAACGTGGTGGCCAACTCGGTCGTGCCCAAGTTTACCGTGGTAGTGGGACACTCGTTCGGCGCCGGCAACTATGCCATGTGCGGCCGCGCCTACGAGCCGCGCTTGATGCTGGCCTGGCCGACGGCCCGGATTGCCGTCATGGGCGGAAAACAGGCGGCGCAGACGCTGCTGCAGGTACAGCTCGGCAAGTACGAACGGGAAGGCAAAACGCTCTCGGAAGAAGAAAAGCAGCGCCTGCTGGAAGAGATCGAATCACGTTACGAAGCGCAGACCTCCGCCTACTACGCGGCCGCCCGACTTTGGGTCGATGCCATCATCGATCCGGCCGAAACGCGCCGCTGGATCAGCCTCGGGATCGAAATGGCGGATCATAACCCCGACCTTCCGCCGTTTAACCCCGGCGTCCTGCAGGTCTGAAGCACGACTTGCCGAAAAGGGCGCCGCGTGTTATATTCCAGCGCTTTTTTATTAGAACGAAACTGTAGCGCAACGAAAACAACACGGACTTATGGGCAAAGGAGATCGTCGCACGCGACGCGGGAAGATCTGGCGTGGCACCTACGGCAAATACCGCCCGAAGAAAAAGAAAAAGAAACAGCAACAGGAGGCCGCCACTGCCGCCAAGTAATACTGTGGCTTGCGGTGAATTGCTTTTCAGGGTCGGTTCGGCGCCGACCCTTTTTTCGTTTCCGGCGGTGCGACGGACATCTTCGACGAAGGCGATGTGACTACCTCGAACGTATCAACATACCCGTGCAGATATCCGATCAGACCGCCACCGATGAGGCCGATCGGGATGGTATAGACGCCCACGACGATCGCGACGATCGGGACCAGCAGGCAGCCCAGACCTTCACAACCGCTGGTCAGGACGAGTACCGGAGGGACCAGACCCGCCACCGAGCCGATCAGCATGCCGCGCCACAGACCGGCCCCGCGCCGCCGGAATCGAATCGTTTCCACTTCATGCAGCGCGTAAGCCTGGTGATCGAAGAACAGCGAGTCGCCCCTCAGGTAAAGCGGGCGAGCTTTGAACTGCTGACCGGTGCGTAGCCGAATCGTGGCAGTGTGTTTTCGGGCCAGCTCTTCGAGCTTTCCATAGGTACCGTCCGGAGCATTCGGCATCAGCCGATGCGTGCTGGCACAACCGGCGCTCATTACGCCCAGCGCCAGAACCAGCAGAACGTACCGCATGGCTCAGAACGACACTACTCTGCGAAGCACTGAAAAAAAATTGACGCTTTCTCAGAAAATGTTCCCCTCAGCGTTGCGGCAAAGTTTTACCGAAAGGATATAATCCATTTAAACGCACGCGTATGACTTCGTGCTCCGTTACAAACGGGCTGGTGGGCCCTTCAGGGCAGGTGATGCTTCGGAGGACCGGAGTCGTGTTGTTGCGAGGAGGAGCGGGATGAAGGTGGGCGGGTCTCCCGGGCAGGGACAACGTAGAATATATCGGCTACGCCACTCAGAAAACCAAAGAAGGCGCCCAGGCCGGCGCTTAGCGGCATGATATATAAACCTGTGGAAATCAACATCACCGTGAGCATCACGGCTCCTATACCTTCTCCGTTGTCAGCCACAAGGAGGCCATACAGCATCATGGCGTTTCCGATAGACGTGCCAATTGCGGCCCCGATAATCGCACCTCTTTTCATGCCTTCCATGCGTCGGTGAAAGTAGATCATTTTGATCTCGGCCAGCGCATACGTTCCCCGAGCGGTAACCAGCGAATCGCCCCGAAGCTGTAACAGGGGCGTGGAAAAAGTTTCGCCGGACTGCAGCTGGACGGTGGCTTTATGGTTACGGGCAAGCTGTTTCATTTTTCGAAGTGCCCCGTCGGAAGCGCCCGGTGTCAGGTAGTAGCTGTGTATGCAACCCGGGCCGACCAGCAGGATCGGCCAGAGGACCATCCACAGGTGCCGACGCATGGCTGCAAGAAGAGAATCTGGTGAAAAGTGTCCTTTCTTTCTAAGAATAGGAATTAAAGCTGGAAATTGCAAGTAGTTAACCGGTGCTCTGCATGGCAGCGGCGATGCCGTTGATGCTCAGAAACAGGGCACGTCGGAGCGCCTCCCGATCGGCCTCGGACGCCCGACGGTAACGCCGCATCAGCTCGAGCTGCACCAGGTTCAGCACGTCGGTGTACGGGTTGCGGAGCTGCACGGACTTGCGGATGATCGGGTCGTGGTCGAGCAGCTCCTCCTGGTCGGTGATGCGCAGGATGGCCGTGCGGGCCCGCTGAAAGTCTTCTTCGATCATTTGATGGAATGTCGTCGGGCCGTCGCCCAGCAGCCGGTCGTAGTAGGCGGCGATTTCCAGGCGGGCACGCACCATCTCGCGCTGGGCGTTCTGCAGCACGGTGCGGAAGAAGGGCCAGGACTGATACCAGGTGCGGAGCGTCTCTTCATGTTCGGGCGAGGCCTGGAGCAATTCGTCGAGGGCCTGGCCGATCCCGAACCAGCCCGGAATCAGGTACCGGACCTGGGTCCAGGCGAAGACCCAGGGGATGGCCCGCAGGCTTTCAAAGTCGACTTCGCGGGCGCTGCTACGCGCGACCGGTCGCGAGGCAATGGGCAGGCGGCTGATCTGTTCGATCGGGGTGATGCGCGTGTACCAGGACCAGAAATCGGGCGCATCGATCAGGCGCCGGTAGGTCCGCATGGAGCGCGCAGCCAGCTCGTCCATCAGGTGGTTGCGCGTGGCCAGATCGGTGTCGTCGGTACCGGAAGCGGCCGGCAGGCCGACCACGCGGAGCATGGCATTGACGATCTGCTCCAGGTGGCGATGGGCGATTTCGGGCAGCGCATAGCGGAACGAGATCACCTCGCCCTGTTCGGTGAAGCGAATGCGGCCGTTGTGGACGATCGGCGGCATGGCCAGTATGGCTTGGTTGGCGCGGCCGCCGCCGCGTCCGACGGTGCCACCGCGTCCGTGAAACAGTCGGAAGTCTACGCCGTGACGGCGGCACACTTCGGCCAGCTGCTCCTGGGCCCGATGCAGTGCCCAGTTGGCCATCCAGTAGCCACCGTCTTTCGTGCTGTCGGAGTAGCCCAGCATGATTTCCTGAAAGCCACCGCGGGCAGCCACCTGCATCCGGTAGACGGGGTGACTCAGGATGGCTTCCAGGCGGCTGGCCGCTGCCTCCAGGTCTTCGATCGTCTCGAAAAGCGGCACAAAATCGATGGGACAGCGCACGCGGCCCGGCCTGCCGGTGCGCGGGTCGCGTTCGTAGTGCCAGAGCCCGACTTCTTTGGCCAGCAGCATGGGCTCAAGCAGGTCGCTGACGGTGTGCGTCATGCTCACGATGTAGCTGCCCACGAGGCGAGGGTCGAGCTGGACCAGTTCGCGGATGACCGCGAAAGTCTCCAGCACCTGCCGCGTGGCTTCCGACACCCGGGCCCCCGGCGGCAGCAACGGCCTCGGATTGCGCAGCTCGTCGGCCAGCAACGCCTGGCGGCGCGACTCGGGGAGCGCGCGATAGTCAGGCTCGACGCCGGCCAGCCGCAGCAATTCGGCCACGGCTTCTTCGTGCACGCGGCTGTGCTGGCGTACGTCGAGCGTGACCAGATGGAAGCCGAACGTCCGGGCCCGGACCAGCAGGCGCGTGAGCTGATCGTGCCGCGCAATACGCTCCAGGCCGCAGGCTTCCAATGAGCGCTGCAGGAGTCGAAGGTCTTCAACAAAGGCCTCCGCGTCGTAGTCGGGCGCAGGCTGCGTCGGATCGTCCAGCGCCTGCAGCAGTCCGTGCAACCGCCCCATGATGTAGGAGATCTTCAGCCGGAACGATTCGTGCCGGAACTGGCGGAGCACGTGGGGCGGCAGCGACACTTCGCGGGCGTCACGGGCCAGCGAGCGGCGCAGCTCCTCCGGAGGCGGCACGTAGCGGTCCGACAGACTCAGCCGGCGTCGAAGCTGGCGCAGTTCCTCCATGTAGCGCTGGAGGACCAGCCGTCGTTGCGTCAGGGCCGTCCAGCGCGTGATTTCCGGCGTGACGTAAGGGTTACCGTCCCGGTCGCTCCCGATCCAGGAGCGGTAGCGCAGAAACGGCCGGAAGTCCACATCGGCGCCGTAATAGCGACGCAGCGCCCGTCGCACATCTTCATAAATACGGGGAACGACCTCCCAGATCGTGCTCTGAATAAAGTAAAGCCCCTGTTCCACCTCGTCGCGCACGGTGGGCCGCTCCTCACGCACCTCGGCCGTACCCAGCAACAGCGCGATCTGGTTGTGCAGGTCCACGAGCAGGGCTTCCTGCTCTTCCGGCGTGAGCCGACAGCGGCGTTGCTGTGAAAGCAACCGGGCGATGTGCTGCTGCTTGTAGAGGATGCTGCGGCGGCGTGCCTCGGTGGGATGGGCGGTCAGCGTGGGCTGGATGTCCAGCCGCTCCAGCAACGCCAGCACTTCGTCAAGCGTCCGACCCTGCTGCTTGAGCGCCAGGATCGCTTCGTCGATCGACTCCGGACGCGGATGCTCGGGGGTGCTCTGCTGCGCCCGTTCCCGATTGATGCGGATGATTTCCTGCTGCTCGGCCTGATTGACCAGGTGGAAAAAGGCCGTGTAGGCACGCAGCAGCCACAGCAGCTCGTCGTAGGTGGCGCTATGGATGCGTGCGTAGGCCTGCTCCCGGAGCGCGGGCCGGTTCTCCAGAGCCGCCTGTTTGCACAGGCGCCGCAGCGTCTCGACCAGCTCCAGCGTCTCGGGGCCGGCCATTTCCTGAATGACCTGTCCCAGCAGGCCGCCGAGCAGGTTCACGTGCTCGCTGAGCGGCCGGGAAATGCCGGTGCCTTCGACTTCGATCTGCAGGGAGGGAAGCGCGCTCATCGCAGACTCTCTTCCAGGGCGGTGGCAGCGTTGGTACGGGCGTCGCGGTATTTGACGATGACCGGGGTGTAGAGCGAGAGGCCGTGCGCTTCGCCAAAGGCCGAACGCACGGCGCGGGCACCGGGTACGACCACGGCGTAGGGGGGCACCTCCAGCGGCTCGCCGGGTGCCGGGGCCAGGATGCGCTCGTGCACTAGGTCGTAAAGCTTCGTCGAGCCGGTCAGGATCACACCGGGCGCCAGCACGGCCCCTTTGCGGACCAGGCAGCCTTCGTAGATGCCGCAGCCGCCGCCCACGAACACGTCATCTTCGATAATCACGGGCCGGGCGCCCACCGGTTCGAGCACGCCACCGATCTGGGCGGCGGCCGACAGGTGCACGCGCCTGCCGATCTGGGCACAGCTCCCGACCAGCGCGTGCGAGTCGATCATCGTCCCTTCGTCCACATAGGCGCCGACGTTCACGTACATGGGCGGCATGCAGACCACGCCCGGCGCCAGGTAGGCTCCCGTGCGGATCGACGAGCCGCCGGGTACGATGCGCACCCGATCGGCCAGCGTAAGCGGCTTGAGTGGATAGGTGTCTTTGTCGAAAAAGGGAAACCGCTCCGTCGAGTAATCGACCAGTTGTCCGATCCGAAAGCCCAGCAGGATGCCCTGCTTGACCCAGGCATGGGTGATCCAGCGGCCATCTTCGGTGGGCGTGGCCGCCCGGATCGTGCCCCGGTTCAGGCCGTCGAGCAGTGCTTCGAACGCCTCGCGGGCAGCGCGCAGGTCCAGCGTATCGGTCGGCTGCGCGGCCAGCGCTTCGATCCGTTGGCGAAGCTTCTCGTGGACGTCGGTCAACATCATGGTTCGGTGTAAACTGTAGAAATTTCCGGAAGCTGACGGAACATGGCGATCCGTCCCGAAGAAGGAAGGCCGGTGTCCATTAACCACGGCCTTTTCCAGGACGAGCCATGTCGGCAGAATTCGAAGGCGTACTGCGCGCGGCGCTGACGCCGGTTGCGCTGATTTCGGGTGTCGGATTGCTCTTGCTCAGCATGATCAATCGCTACCACCACGCCCTTAACCGCGTGCGCCAGCTCATGGCCGAGCGGGCCCGGACGAAAGACCCGCACGGAAGTGAGCGCCTGAGCCGCTCCATTTAGATCATCTACCGGCGCTGCCACGTGATGAAAAATGCCATTCTCTCAATCCTGACCAGCATTCTGGCCAGCAGCCTGATCGTGCTCCTGACGGTGGTCGAAGGACTGTGGGCGTTGCACTTCGAACCCGTCAAGAGCCTGTTGCTATTTGTGGCCGTGGCGCTGGTCGGGGTGGCCGTCGTGCTGTTCGTGTTCGAGGTTCGCTATTCGCTCTGGGCGCTCCAGCTCGAGCTGGAAGAAGCTGGCTGATCAGGCCGTTGCCAGGAACGCCTCGAACGCTTCGAGCACGCGGCGGCGCGTGGTCTCGTCGAGCGGCACGAGCGGCAGCCGCACCACATCCTCGATCAGGCCCATGGCATGCAGCACGGCCTTGATCGGAATGGGGTTCGTTGCATAGAAGCAGGCCCGCATGGCCGGCAGCAGCTCGAAGTGCAGCTTGCGTGCCTGCTCGAAATCACCGGCCAGCCCCGCCCGCACCAGGGCCGTGAACCGCTCGGGCAACGCGTTGCAGACGACCGAGATCACGCCGTCGGCGCCCAGCGCCAGCAGTGGCAGCGTGATTTCGTCGTCGCCGGCATAGACGGCCAGCTGGGGCGGGCGGTGTGCCAGGATGTCGGTGATCTGGGCCAGGTTGCCGGAGGCTTCCTTGATGCCCACGACCGTCGGAATCTCCTCGGCCAGGCGCAGCGTGGTCTCGGCCGTGATGTTGAAGCCGGTGCGGCCGGGTACGTTGTAGAGGATGATCGGCGTATCGACCGCCTCGGCGATGGCTGCCACGTGGGCGCGAAAGCCTTCCTGGGGAGGCTTGTTGTAGTAGGGGCCCACGATCAGCAGGCCGTCGGCGCCGGCCCGTGCCGCCTCGCGCGAGAAGACCAGGCTCTCGCTCGTCGAGTTGTTGCCGGTGCCCACAATGACGGGCACGCGGCCGTTCACATGCTCCAGCGTCAACTCCACGATGCGGCGACGTTCTTCCGGCCAGATTGTGGCGTTTTCGCCGGTGGTGCCCAGCACCACGAGCGCATCGACGCCGCCTTCGATCTGGCGATCGATCAGCCGGCGCAGTGCCGGTTCGTCCACCTTGCCGTCGCGCGTGAAGGGGGTCACCAGGGCGGGCGCCGTTCCTCGGAATACAGGTTGCGCAGTCATAGGGTCAGTTCCGGTTGGTTGTCGCATGCAGCCATTCGTTCAGCATGTCGTCGAGCGAAAAGAATCCGCGGCGGCCGACGAGCCAGCGGGCGGCCTGCAGGGCACCCGCGGCAAAGCCGTCGCGGCTGTAGGCGTTGTGTTCGAGGGTCAGTTCGTCAAAGGGACCGCAGATGCCGATCGTGTGGCTGCCGAAGACCTGACCGGCCCGCGTCGAGGTCACGTGCAGCGCTTCGGGCGCGATGCGTCCGTGTTGCGTTTCGGTTTCGATGCGCGTCTTGCGCGAAAGTCCGTCCACAATCAGGCGGGCCAGCATGAGCGCCGTGCCGCTGGGGCTGTCGGCTTTACGGGTGTGATGGACTTCATGAATATACACGTCGTAGTCGGGCAGGCGCTCCAGCAGCGGCAACAGTTGTTGCAGCACGTGCTTGAGCAGCGCCACGCCCAGCGAGAAGTTCGGGGCGTAGAGCAGCGTGGCGCCGCTGGCCTCGACCTGCCGCCGCACCTCATCGAGCTGATCGTACCAGCCCGTGGTGCCGATCACGGCCGGGACACGCCAGCGGCAGTAGGCATTGATATGTGCCCGCACAACGTGCGGCAGCGTGAAGTCCATCACCACGTCGGCCCCGTTCAGGACCGACACCTCGGCTTCGACCGGTAGCGGGTGTTCCTCGTTGAAGCGGGCGACGATCTCATCGCCCTGTTGCTGGGCCAGGCGTTCGATGGCCTGTCCCATGTTGCCGGTTCCGACCAGCGCTAGCTTCATCATCTGGAAAAGGCAGGTTTTCGGCGATAGTATGCTACAACGCCCCGGTCCGGAAGGCACCGCACCTCGCTCCGCGTAACGCCGAGCAGGCTCGGGCTACAACACTGCCGACCGCCGCTATGCTGAATGTGCATTGGATCTCGGGTTTTCAGCAGTCTGTATGATCCCGGCAGGCATTCGGGACGGCAGAAAGATTTCGCGGGCCGGCGGCCGCCGGTTATAACAGGAACTCATCACGGCTCCATAAGCGCCCGCCTGTGCGATCAGCAGCACATCGCCTTCGCGCGTGTCGGGCAGGCGACGACCGTGTCCCAGCACGTCGCCCGTCTCGCAGATCGGTCCGACCACATCGACCGTTTGCGTGGCCGGTGCGTCGAGCCGCGTCAGGTTGACAATTTCGTGGTAGGCGCCGTAAAGCGCCGGACGGATCAGGGAATTCATCCCGGTTTCAATACCCACGTACCGTGCGCCGCCTTTTTCCTTGACCTGGGTGACGCGGGCCAGCAGCACGCCGGCTTCGGCCACCAGGAAGCGGCCCGGCTCCAGCCAGAGCTCGAAGCGGGGATGGGCGGCCTTGAAGCGACGCAGGCGGGCGTCGACGGCCTCCAGGTCCAGGCCCGGTGCACTGGTGCGGTCAGGGACGCCCAGACCGCCGCCCACGTCCAGGTAGCGTACCTCGGGGAAGTATGTGTCGGCCAGTTCGGCCAGAAAGAGGGCCGTCTCGGCCCAGGTCTCCGGGAGCAGGATGCCACTGCCCACGTGTGCGTGCAGGCCCACGATGTGCAGATCCAACCGGTTGGCCAGTTCGCGCAGGCGCTCGGCCTGCGCGGGCGCGATGCCGAACTTGGACTGGGCGCCGGCCGTGCGCACGTAGCGATGATGGCCGTCGCCGCGGCCCGGATCGAACCGCACCAGCACGGCGCGGCCGCGGAACAGCTCGGGCCAGGCCTCCAGTGGATGCAGGTTGTCGAGTGTCACAAAAGCGCCCAGCTCGAAGCCCCGGCGGTACTCGGCGGCCGGCGCGAAGTTGGGTGTAAAGAGCAGACGCTCGGGCGCAAGCTCCGGAAAGCACGTACGCACATGTTCCAGTTCGTGGGCCGAGACGCATTCGAAGCCGAGCCCTGCTTCATAAAAGACGCGGAGCACGTCCGGATGGTCGTTCGCCTTGAGTGCGTAGAAAAGGCGATCGACCGAACGCAGACGGCGCAGTGCTTCGAGCTGAGTACGCAACGTGCCCTCGTCATACACGTAGCAGGGCGCCTGCGTCTCGGCCAGCGCCAGCAACTCGGAACGTCGCCGGTGCCACCAGGGGCGTGGGGCCGGGGCCTGGGCCGTCGGCGTAAACAGTTCGCGCCAGGTGGGGCCAAAGAGCGTATCGGCCTCGACTCGTCCGAACAGCTCCGCGTGCAGCCGCCGCACGAGCCGATCGGCCTGGTCTTCATCGACCACGAAACTGAAGTTCAGGTCGCTGGCCGCCTGTGAGATCAGGTACACATGATGCTCGGCGAAGGCCTCGAAAGCAGGCGTCAGCTCGTCGAGCAGGGCGCGGATGTGCCGCCCGATCAGGCTCACCACGGCGCAGGGGGCAATCACGCGGGCCTGGCAGTAGGTGCCGAGGTCTTCGATCAGGGCTTCAAGGCGGGCCGGTTGCAGGGCGTTGGCCAGCGGATCGAGTGAAACGGTGACGTTCGTTTCGCTGGTGGCGATCAGGTCGATCGACAGGCCGTGCCGCTTGAAGACCCCGAACACGTCGGCCAGAAAGCCTACCTGCTGCCACATGCCGACCGTGTCCATCGACACGAGCGTGATTCCGGTTTTGCAGGAGATGGCCTTCACGCGCGGGCCGACGTCCGGCGCATCGGCCGAGACAATGGTGCCTGCCAGTTCGGGGTGTTCCGTGCATCTGATATGGAGGGGGATCCCATACGTACGCACCGGCTCCAGACACCGCGGATGCAGTACGCGGGCGCCCATGGTGGCCAGCTCCTGGGCCTCGTCGTAGTCGAGATGGCGAAGCAGGCGAGCCGAAGGGATCTGGCGCGGGTTGGCCGTAAACATGCCCGGCACGTCGGTCCAGATTTCCAGCCGCTCGGCCTGCAAGCGGGCGGCCAGGTAAGCGGCCGACGTGTCTGAGCCGCCGCGGCCGAGCAGAACGGTCTCGCCCTGGCTGTTGCGGGCAATGAATCCCTGCGTCAGCAGGACTTCGGCCGGGATGGCAGCCAGCCGTTCCTGAAGGGCCGGATCTGGTCGGTAGTCGCAGGTGGCCGACAGGTAGCGCCGGGCTTCGTTGCCGTGCGCTTCGTCGAGGGCTTCCAGTAGCTCGCGCGCGTCCCACCACTGCGTGGCCAGGCCGATCCGGTTCAGGTAGGCTGCCCCCAGCGTGGTGGCCATCAACTCGCCCATCGCCATCACGCGGGCCTGCAGGCGAGGTGTCACCTCGCGCAGGAGCGCCGCACCCATCGTGATGCGCTCTAGCTCCTCGAAGTAGGGGCGTAGCAGCGCTTCGGGATCCAGTCCCATGGCGCGTCCCAGTTCCAGGTGCGGACGGCGGATATGCGCCAGCGCTTCCTCACCCCGCCCGGCCATCGCCTCGGCGAGCAACCGGTCCAGGGCGTTCGAGATGCCCGACAGCGCCGAGCAGACCACCACCGGCCGCAGCCCTTCGGCCAGCCGGTCGCGTACGATCCGGGCGATCGTCTCCCAGCGCGGCCGTGTCGAACCGCTCGTGCCGCCGAATTTCAGCACCACCCAGCGCGGTGTTGCCATGGATGTTCGAGGCTTTTTCGATGAAGATGGCTGTCGTGTCCGTCGGTATACAAAAGAATAGGCACGACCAGGCGATTCGCGAAAGTTTTTGGCGAAAAATATCGGTTTGCAACAAAATTTGTTACATTTGTAACAAAAGGACGAATTGCAGCATGCGCAAGGTATCCGAGGCGGTGCAGGCTATTGTCGAGGCCAATCCGACGTTGCAGTTCGGATTGCACCATCGGTTGTTGAATTTAAGCCAGGTGGCCCGGTTTATCTGTCCGCTGGTGGCGGCACGCGTACGCAAGCCGGTGCGTCCGTCAGCCGTGCTGATGAGTCTGTCGCGGTTGCAGCGGCGCTGGGAAGCGCAGCAGCCGGCCCCGCAGCGTCGGTTTCGGATCGACCGGATCAATGTGCAGGGCGGGCTCTGTGCGCTGACGCTGCCCAAACAGGTGACCACACTGCGGGAGCTGGCCGAGCTGTTCGGCCGCGTGCAGCAGGAAGGCGGGTACCTGACGCTGACCGAGGGCGTCAGCGAGGTGACGGTCATTCTGGAGCAGCGGCATCTGAAGATGGTGCCCGAGGTACTCAGCGTGGCCCCGCGGCGGGTGTACCGTAACCTGGCCGGGTTGGGCGTGAAGTTTCAGGAGGCGTATCTGGCGACGCCGGGGTTGCTCTATCAGCTTTTGCAACAACTTGCACTGCAGAACATCAACGTGATCGAAGTGGCCTCGACGACGACGGAGTTCAACATCTACCTGGACGACCGCGACGTACAACTGGCCTTCGAGTCGCTCTATAACCGATTCATCCGGGAGGCCCGATGACGCGCCGACCCCATGTGCTGGGCATTGACGACGCCCCGTTCGAGCGGGGACGGGACGCCGACGTGCCGATCGTGGGCGTGATGATGGAGGGGGCGACGCTTGTCGAAGGCGTGGCGATCACGCGCTTTCCGATCGATGGCGCGGGGGCGACGGACTTTCTGGCCGCGTGGATCCAGTCGCTGCGCTGGCGGCCGTCGTTGCAGGCCGTCGTGCTGGGCGGGATCACGATGGCCGGGCTGGCCGTGGTGGATCTGGTGGCGCTCTCGGCCCGGCTGTCGTTGCCCGTGCTGGCCGTTACGCGCCACGACACGGCCGACAGCGAGCTGGCCGATGCGCTCCGGGCGGCCGGGCTGGAAGACCGGCTGACCATCCTGGAGCGCACGCCGCCGGCCGAACGCATGGGGCGGGGACTGTACGTGGCCCGAGCCGGTGCCGACGCCTTCGAGGCGCGCCAGCTCGTGCAGGCCACGCTGAACAAGTCGCGCCTGCCCGAACCGCTTCGCATCGCCCATCTGATCGGCGCCGCCCTTGTCCGCGGCCAGTCGCGCGGGCGGGTGTGACAAAAAAGAAAAGAGCCACTTCAGGGCGGCTCCCTTTTATTGCGGCGATTTTTTGCATGATGCTACGGGCGCAGTACGGTACGGGGGGATCCATCGCCGCCAGCTTCAAGGAGGGCCTCTCCGGATTGATGATAGCGGAAACGGGCAAGTAGCTGCGACAGATCTTCGAGACGCTGGCTCAGGCTTTCAAAGCGCGCCCGAATGTTATGTGTGCTGCGAGAGATTTCGCCTATGGCTTCGGTGATCAGGACCACGTTTCGTGCCATTTCGTCGCTGGTGCTGGCCTGTTGCTGGCTGGCGGCGGCAATCTGTGTAACCAGATCCATTGTTTCACGGGCGTTGGCCAGCAGTTCGCCGAACTTCTGTCGCATGGTTTCGGCTTGGGTGAGGCTGGTTTCCAGTTCGGCATAGCCCCGCTCCATGGTCTGCACGGCCGTTTCGGTCTCCTGTTGCACACGCAAAATCATGTCCGTGATTTCACGGGTGGCTTCGGCCGTGCGTTCGGCCAGGCGGCGCACTTCATCGGCCACCACGGCAAAGCCTCGTCCCGACTCGCCGGCGCGGGCCGCCTCGATGGCGGCGTTCAGTGCCAGCAGGTTGGTCTGATTGGCGATTTCTTCGATGACGGCCACGATCTGGCCGATCTGCTCCCCGGACTGACCCAGTTGCCGGACGCTTTCGACCGACTGCCGCAGCGTCTGGGCCAGTCGGTGAATGCTGTCAATTGTCTGTTCGATGGCGGTTTCGCTTTCCTGGGCGGTAACCTGGCTGTGCTGGGCCACACGGGCGGCCTGACCGGCGCTCTGAGCATTGGCTTCCGCCGTTCGGGCCATTTCTTCGACAGCCGCAGCTACTTCGCCGGATTGCTGGGATTGCTGGCTTGTCTGGGCCACCAGCGTCTCGGTGGCCTGCAGGATGTCATAGGTGTTTTCGAGCAGTTCGCTCATGATTTCGCGTACACCGGCCAGCATGGCCTCCAGGTGATGGGCGGCCGTGTTGAATCCTTCGAAAAGTTGCCGGAACAGGGCCCGGGCTTCGTCGGCGGCCGCTTCTTCTGTGACGTTGACGGCTAGACGCACTCTCAGATCGCCTTCAGCAAAATGCTGCATTTGATCCAGCATGTAGGCGATGTGAGTTTCGAGCGCCTGCTTTTGGGTTTCAATATGGGCCACAGCTTCTTGAATGCGCTTTGCCTGTTGCGCTTTCTCTGACTCGAGCAGAGAAATGGTATGCTCCACGGTGTCGGCCAGCGTATCGAGAGCAATGCCTACCTGGCTGATTTCGTTTTCGCTTTCCTGCTCTTGAGTGCGAGCCGTCCAGTCGCCTTCGCGGAGTTTGCGGGCCACGCGGGCGATGTTTTCGATCCGGCGACTTATGAGACGACCGCCGTGCCAGAGAAGCGTCAACACAAACAGCAACCCGAGCACATTCAGCAGCAATAACTTGAAGAGCAGCGAATAAACGTCGGCATAAGCAGTGTCGACCGGGATTTCGAACGCGAGCACAAAGGGACCGCTGGTGGCTTTCTGATAGTGTCCGAGAACACGGCCACGTTCTTTTGTGGTGACAACTCCAAAAAATTCATCGTCGGTAGCCAGCTTCTGGGCAATGTACGGATAAGTCGGTACGTCTTGCCGTTTGGCATGGACGATCTCGCGTCCTTCAAGGGTGGTCAGGAAAAAGCGCGTGCCGGCCGGCAGATGATCGGCTTCCTGATTCATCCAGTCCAGCAGATGTTGAATGACGATTTCGATGCCGACAAGGCCGAGCGGCTTTCCTTCCGGGGAATGGATCGGATAGAGCGCCAGCTGGTGATAGTGATCTTTTTCTTCAAAGCCAAAGAAGTCGGTCAGTGTGGGTTGTTGCAGAGCCTGCGCGAAGTAAGGCGAGGTGTGGATGGAATGCCCCTCGTGCGCCCGAGTGGCCTGGCCATGGGGTGGGCTGAGCACGATGGTGCCTTCTCGGTCGATCAGGAAGACGTGGTGATACCGGCCCCATTTGGCCTCCTGAAGTTGATGGACTATAGGATACACCGAGGACGAGCGACGTGCAGGAGCACCGGAGTTGAACCAGGCGATGACGTCGGGGTGCGTTGCAATAGTCCGGGCATCCCGGAGGGTGTGCTGGTAAAACTGCTCAATCGCATGATCCTTTGTTTCAGCCAGTAACTTGAAGGTGGTTTCAACCTGCTTTTTGGTGTTACGATGTACGTTCCAGAGCACAACCCCGGTAAAAATAAGCATGGGAAGGAGGGTAACAAGCAGCGTGAACCACGTGATCTGGGTCCGGAGAGACTTCTGGAAAAATCGAGGGAGCAGACGCTGCATAGGGTTTTGTTTTACGGTTTGCTGGTTGAAAATTCTCGCAACTGGTTATCGACCCTTTTTCTGTGCGCTAAAGGAGCCGTTCATGCTTTCGGGAGCGTTTTGATCGGATCGAAACGGTGCAGACCGAGCCGTTTCTGCTGGTGTTTTACGAGGGGTGTTTCGAGCTGGTGCTTTCGCTGTTCGATCGAGATCCGGCCTGGAGTCGGTATCCGAACGAGAAGTTGCACTTTGTGGGGCGGTTTCGGGTGCCGGCCGTCACGTAGGACTACCTGCGTCACTGCGGAAAGGCGCGCAACTGTCTGCGCGTGCGGCTGCGATTAAAAAACTGGCGTTTCGTTTCAACGGCGTAAGACAGGCCTGCCGTTTTATGACCGCGACGCGCTGACGCAAGCGCATGATGCGGGGCGGCCGATCGGGACCTCCAGCGCCGTGGCCAGGCGAGGCAGGATCTGGCCGGAGTAGCCATCGAGGCGGAGTGTAGCGAGTGCGTCGCCCCGGGTGGGACCCCGGTTAATGATGGCGATAGGCTTGTCCTGACGAGCGGCTTCGAGCACGAACCGGTAGCCCGAATAGACGGCCAGCGACGAGCCGGCCACCAGCAGCACGTCGGCTGCGGCAACGATTCGGCGGGCAGCTTCGACGCGCTCGCGCGGCACGTTCTCGCCGAAAAACACCACGTCGGGCTTCAGGATGCCGCCGCATCGGGGACAGTCGGGCACGCGGAAGTTGGTGGTGAGGGTGTCGGGTAGTTCGGCGTCACCGTCAGGGGCGAGTTCGGCCGCATGCGCGGTCCAGCCGGGATTCAGTTCCAGCAGCCATTGCTGGAAGGCGTCCCGGTCGATGGCATGGCCGCAGGTCAGGCACCGTACGGTGGCCAGGCTGCCGTGCAGTTCGAGCACGCGGCGGCTGCCGGCCCGGTGGTGCAGTCGGTCCACGTTCTGCGTGATGAGTCCCACCAGCAGGCCGGCCTGCTCAAGCCGGGCCAGCGCGTAGTGGCCGGGATTGGGGCGGGCCTTCGCAAAGCGTGGCCAGCCCAGCGTGCTCCGGGCCCAGTAGCGGGCGCGCACGGCCGCGTCGGTCACGAACGCCCGGTACTGGATCGGATGGCGGGCGCGGCGGCGTGTGCCCTCGCCCCGGTAGTCTGGGATGCCCGACTCGGTGCTGCAACCGGCCCCGGTGAGCACGGCAAGCCGCCGGCCGCAGAGCAGGTCCACAAGTTGTTGCAGACGTTCCGGGTGCATGGGGAAGGGATCTCCGGCGAGCGTCCGGCCGTTCCGTCTCGGAAATATAAGCACGCGGACCGGAGGAAAAGCCCATGTCGATAGATCAGGAAAGCAGAAAGCCGGTGCGGCCGCGTCCGCGGATTGCCATTACGCTGGGCGATCCGAACGGCGTCGGCCCTGAGATCGTGCTGAAGTGCCTGTCGGATTCCCGTTTGATGAAATTCTTCGATCCGATCATCGTCGGATCGGCTAAAGTGCTCCGCAAACACGCGGCGGTGCTGGAGCTGCCACTTCCCGAATTGCAGGTGGTCAGCGACGTGCCCAAGCGGATCGCCCCGGAGCAGTTGGTCGTGGTGGACGTGACCGGGGGGGAGGTGCCTGAGGTGGAATTTGGCAAAATCACGGCGGAAGGCGGGAAGCTGGCGATGGAATCCGTGCGCCGGGCCGTGCAGCTCTGCCTGGACGGCAAATCCGACGCCATGGTGACGGCGCCTATCTCGAAAGAGGCGATCTCGCTGGCCGGCTACCGTGAGCCCGGGCATACCGAGTTTATCGCCCGCCTGACGGGCACCCGGCGCTACACGATGATGATGGTGTCGGACGATCTGCGCATCGGACTGGTGACCGGCCACATCCCGATCTGGGACGTGCCGAAGCGGGTGACCCGGCAGGCCATCCTCGAAACCATCGAGATCATCCATGATAGTCTGATTCAGGATTTCGGGATCGACCGGCCCAAGATCGCGGTGCTCGGGCTGAATCCGCATGCCGGCGACGGCGGCGTGCTGGGCCGTGAGGAGAACGAGACGATCATCCCGGCGCTCGAGGAAGCCCGTCGGCGGGGTTATCTGGTCTTCGGGCCGTTTCCGGCCGACAGTTTCTTCGGAATCGGGGCTTACCGGCTCTATGACGCCATATTGGCCATGTACCACGACCAGGGCCTGATCCCGTTCAAGACGCTGGCCTTCGAGAGCGGTGTCAACTACACGGCCGGACTGCCTATCGTGCGCACGTCGCCCGACCACGGCACGGCCTACAACATTGCCGGGCAGGGCAAGGCGTCGCCGGGGAGTATGCGGAGCGCGATCTATCTGGCCATCGACATCGCCCGCCGTCGCAAGGAGCGCCAACAGGCAGCGGCGGCGACTTCTTCTTCGGCAGCGGCGTCATGAATACGGGGATTCGCGTGCAGGAGGTCGTGCCCTACAGCCTGCTGGCGCGCGGGTACGACCAGGTGATGGATTATGTCGATTACGAAGCCTGGGCCCGCTACGTGCACCGGCTGATTCGGCGCTTTTGTCCCGAAACGCAGACGGTGCTCGAACTCGGGTGCGGAACCGGCTCGCTGGCCCTGGCGCTGCAGCCGCTGGGACCTTACCGTTATCGGGCCAGCGATCGCTCGGCGGCCATGCTGGCGGTGGCCCGTGAAAAAGCTGCTCGCGCAGGCAGCCCCGTCGTGTTCGAACAGGCTGATTTCACCGACTACCGCGTGGCCGAACCGGTGGACGTGGTATTGTTGCTTTTCGATGGACTCAACTACCTGCTGGAGCCCGAAGGTGTCCGGGCGCTACTCCGGTGTACATGGCAGGCGCTGCGACCCGGCGGAGTGTTTATCTTCGACCAGAGCACGCCGATGAATTCCCTGGCGCACGAAGCCGACTTCGACGACGCAGGCGAGACGGATGCCTTCCGCTACGTGCGCCGGAGCCACTACGATCCGGAGCACCGACTGCATACCACGATCTTCGAACTGGAGGTAGACGGGAGGGTGTACCGAGAGCGGCACCTGGAGCGGGCCTATACGCTGGAGGAAATGCGCGCGTTACTGGAGGCCGAGGGCTTTCGGATCGAAGCGGCCTACGATAACTTTTCACTCCGTCCAGCGACCGAACGTTCGGAGCGCATTCACTGGGTGGTTCGTCGTCCTGATCAGCCACAAGCACGGCCGTGATTGTCTTTCGAAACGTCAGCATTTCGTACCCGTTGCCGGGCGGCCAGCGGCGTCCGGTGTTCGAGAATCTTTCGTTCGAAATTCAACGGGGAGAGCACGTCTATCTGATCGGTCCGACCGGAAGCGGCAAGACCACGCTGATGCGGCTCATTTACATGGATCTGCTGCCGGAGTCGGGCTACTGCCAGGTGGGCGACTATCGCTCCGATCGGATCAAACCGGCCGAGATCCCCTACCTGCGCCGCACGCTGGGCGTGGTGTTTCAGGATTTCCAGCTCCTGCCCGATCGCAACGTGTACGAGAACGTGGCCTTTGCGTTGTACGTGACGGGGAAGCGCGGGGCCGAGGTGAAAACCCGGGTACTGCAGGCGCTGACGCTGGTGGGCCTGAGCCACAAGCGGCGGCGCTATCCGCACGAGCTTTCCGGCGGCGAGCAACAGCGCGTGGTGATCGCCCGGGCCATTGTCAACGATCCCTGGATTCTGCTGGCCGACGAGCCCACGGGTAACCTGGACCCGCGCGTGGCCGACGAGATCATGGAACTGCTGCTGGGGCTGCACCGGCAGGGGATGACGTTGTTCATGGCCACGCATGACTACCGTCTGGTCAAAAAGTATCCAGCGCGGACGCTGGCCATTCTGAACGGACAGCTCGTCGAAGTCGATCCACACACGCTCTGAGGGAGCCACCGGCGGGGTTGGCAGGTCCGCGCGACGGGGCTAACAGCGCTCCGAGGCTTCCTCCCTGCAAGGAAGGGAAAACACAAGCTGAAAGCATCGGCGCTGAAATATGCATAAGCTCCTGTGTTCACCACAAACCGTAGTCCATGGACACCGCTCCCCTTTGCAGGGGGATTGGGGACGAAGGGCCTGAAGGGGATGAGGCTACCGACGCTCACGAAATCTTGATTGCTATCCATCGAGCACCAGGAGGGCGATTCTTTGAAATCGGATTGCTATATTAGGCCGAGTTTTGGTGCAGGGTCGGATGGCGCGTGCCGGAAGGGCGATCCGAAAACCAGAAAACAAGCCCCATGGAGCTTTTCAGCCACGTAATCGAGCAGATTAACAGTTTGCTGGCGCCGATTCTGGTGATCGGGCTGCTGGGCGCCGGACTGTTTCTGACGCTGCGTTTGCGTTTTATTCAGTTGCGCAAGCTGGCGCACGGGTTTGCCGTGGCTTCCGGGAAGTACGACAACCCGGACGAACCCGGCGACGTACCGCATTTTCAGGCGCTGACCACGGCGCTTTCGGCCACGGTAGGGATCGGCAACATTGCGGGCGTGGCCATCGCCATCCACGTGGGCGGTCCGGGCGCGCTGTTCTGGATGTGGGTGACAGCCTTTCTGGGCATGGCCACCAAGTACAGCGAGGTGACGCTTGCCCTGCACTATCGCGTGCCCGTCGAGTCGGACGGCAAGGTGTGGGCCGGTTCGGTGGCTGGCGGACCTATGTACTACATCGAAAAAGGGCTGGGGTGGAAGCCGGTGGCCGTCTTTTTTGCCTTTATGCTCATGATCACGTCGTTCATGACCGGCAACGCCATCCAGGCCAACACGATCGCCACGCAGGTGCGCGACAGTTTCGGCATCGAAACCTGGATCACCGGCCTGATTACGGCCACGCTGGTCGGGCTCGTCATCATCGGCGGCATCCGTCGCATCGGTGCCGTGACGGGCGTGTTGGCTCCCCTGATGGCCGGGCTTTACGTGACTGGGGCGCTCCTGATCATTTTCGCCAACCTGGAGCATGTGCTCCCGGCCTTCGGGACGATCTTACGCGAGGCCTTCAATCCGACGGCTGGCGTGGCCGGCACCGGTATGGGGATGCTGCTGACCACGCTCACCTACGGCGTACAGCGCGGGCTTTTCTCGAACGAAGCCGGTCAGGGCTCGGCCCCGATTGCGCACTCGGCCGCCAAGACCGACGAGCCGGTCTCCGAAGGCGTGGTGGCACTGCTGGAGCCGTTCATCGATACGCTGGTCATCTGCACGATGACCGGGCTGGTGATCGTGATCACGGGCGTCTGGAACGACCGTGTGCCCACCACGCTGCCCCTGAACGATGTGAATATTACCTACGTGACGGGCAACGATGAAGTCGGCTACACGCGCGTGGCCACGCCCGACTCGGTGCGGTACGTAGATGGGCGTCCGGCCGAAGGCCAGCCGCAGCTGGCCTATTTCGAGGTGGGCGTGCCCCGATTGTTTGTCGATGAGGCACAGACGCAGCCCTTCACGGGTACGATCTATCCGCTACAGGCCCGGGCGCGAGACGACAACGGCCAACTCTATACCCGACTTTACGGGGATGCGGTGCGCAGCAGTGCGCCGCTGACTGCGCTGGGCTTCGAACGGGGGCTTGCGGCGCTTGGACTCGGGGGGCTGGGCCGCTACATCGTGCTGCTGAGCGTGCTGCTGTTTGCCATCTCGACGGCCATCTCCTGGAGCTACTACGGCGACCGCTGCGCCTACTATCTGTTCGGCACTAAAGGCATCCTGCCCTACAAGCTCGTCTTCCTGGTCATGCACTTTCTGGGGGCCGTCGTGGCCGTCACGACGATCTGGGACGTGGGCGACGTGGCGCTGTCGCTGGTGACGCTGCCGAACGTGATCTCGCTGGTGCTGCTTTCCGGCACGCTCAAGAAGCTTACCGACAGCTACTTCGAGCGGCAGCCTTGGAAGGCAGACTATGAGGCGCACCGGCGCTGGGTAGAGGAGCGTCGTCGGAAGAAGCAGCAAGCGCAGCAACGGAAGCCATGAGCACGCTCATTGTCGTCGAACATCCGCTGCTCAAACGCGACCTGACGCTGCTCCGGCGGCGGGAGACCTCGCACGGGCAGTTCCGGCAGCTCGTGGCTGAGGCGGCAGCCATCCTGGCCTACGAGGCGCTGCGCGATCTGGCTGTCGAGCCGATCCCTATCGAAACGCCCCTGGAGCCCACCACCGGCTACCGGCTGGCCGAGGAGATCGTGGTAGTACCCATCTTGCGGGCCGGATTGGGGATGGTGGACGGCTTCGTGCGTTTCGTGCCGGAGGCCCGCATCGGCCATCTGGGTATGCAGCGCGACGAGCGTACCAAGCAGCCCGTCGATTACTACAGCAACATCCCCGGCGGGATCGAGTCCGCCCGCGTGTTCGTGGTCGATCCCATGCTGGCCACAGGGGGGAGCGCCGTGCAGGCCATCCATCACCTGAAGGCGCACGGCGCCCGGCGTTTTACGTTCGTCTGCCTGATTGCCGCGCCGGAAGGCATTCAAGCGCTCCAGGAAGCGCATCCAGACGTGCGCATCGTCACGGCCGCCGTGGACCGAGGGCTCGACGAGAACGCCTTCATCCGGCCCGGACTGGGCGACGCCGGCGATCGCATCTTTGGAACCGGAGGATAAGGCCGACCATGCGTGTGCTGATTCTTGTCGGTGTAGTTTTGCTGCAGTTCGGAGGAGTATCACGGGCAGTAGCGCAGCCCCAGCTTCAGGTGCCCGATCCCGTACTGAAGGGCCTGCCCTTCGCCGTGACCGTTGAGGGCCTGGCGCCCGACAGCAGCTACGTGCTGCGCGTGGAAGGGCAAACGTATGCGCTGACCCTGGAAAATGGCGTGCTTCGGGCCGACAGCGTGCGGATCGCGCGCACCGGCCGTGTGCCGATTGTGCTGGAACGGGGCGGACAGGAGGTGGCCCGTACCGAAGCGCGGGCGCTGCCGGGCTGGACGTCGGTACTGCCACCCCTGCTGGCGATTCTGATCGCCCTGCTTTTCCGACGCGTGGTGCCCGCGCTGTTTCTGGGTATCTGGTTGGGGGCCTGGTTGGCCACCGACGTGTCGTTGGCCGGGCTGTGGCAGGGATTGCTCGATGCGTTTGACGTGTATGTTCGTGAGGCGCTGGCCAATCCCGATCATGCCGCTATCGTACTGTTCTCTCTGATGATCGGGGGGATGGTGGGGATCATCTCGAAAAACGGCGGCATGCAGGGCGTGGTGAACCGGATTATCCGCTGGGCCGGTAATCCGCGGCGGGGTCAGTTGGCCACGGCTGTGCTGGGATTGCTCATTTTCTTCGACGACTATGCCAACACGCTCGTTGTCGGCAACACAATGCGGCCCGTCACGGACCGGCTGCGCATTTCCCGGGAAAAGCTGGCCTATATCGTCGACTCGACGGCCGCGCCGGTGGCTGCCCTGGCCTTTGTGACCACCTGGATCGGCTACGAGGTGGGGCTCGTCGGAACGGCCGTGGCCCAGATCCCCGGCTACAACGAAAGCGCCTATTCGATCTTTCTGAATTCCCTTCCCTACAGCTTTTATCCCTGGCTGGCGCTCCTGTTTGTGTTTGCTGTGGCCTGGACGCAGCGCGACTTCGGGCCGATGTACCGGGCCGAGCTGCGGGCCCGCACGACGGGCCAGGTGTTGGGGGCCGGCGCCCGCATTGATGAAGCGGCCGCCGAAGGACGGGAGTTTCGTCCGCCGGACGACAAGCCGCATCGTGCCCGCAACGCGCTCATTCCGATTCTGGTGCTGTTTGTCTCGGTGCTAGGCGGGCTGTACGCGACGGGCGAGGGCGAGACGCTTCGGGAAATCATCGGCAGCGCCGATTCGTACCGGGCGCTTATGTGGGGCTCGCTGCTGGGCGTGCTTTCAGCCGCGGCGCTGTCGATCGGACAGCGTATCCTGACGCTCGACGAGACGATGGATGCCTGGTATGCAGGGCTGCGCTCCATGTTTTTTGCGATGATCATCCTGCTGTTGGCCTGGGCGCTTTCATCCATTACCGAAGAGTTACGTACGGCCCAGTATCTGTCGTCGGTGCTCAGCGAGCGGCTGGCGCCCGGACTGGTACCGGCCCTCGTGTTCGTCCTGTCGGCGGCGACCGCCTTTGCCACGGGCACGAGCTGGGGGACAATGGGCATTCTGCTGCCGCTGGTGGTCCCGCTGGCCTGGCATGTACTGGCGGCCAGCGGACTGCACACCGAGGCGGAATACCACCATATCATCTACTCGACGGTCTCGGCCGTGCTGGCCGGCGCCGTCTGGGGCGATCACTGCTCACCGATCTCCGACACGACGATCCTTTCGTCGATGGCCTCCGGCTGCGATCACATCGAGCACGTGCGCACGCAGCTCCCCTATGCGCTTTTCGTGGGCATCGTGGCGGTGCTGCTGGGCACGCTGCCGACCGGCTTCGGCTGGCCCTGGTGGCTTTCCATGGGACTTGCGGCCGCCGTGCTGCTGCTCGGACTGCGTCTGATGGGCAAGAAGGTGCCGGGTGCGCCCGAACCGGTGCAGGAGTGCGAATGAGGGGTAGCAATGTGCGGCGAAGGGCGTATCTTTGATCTGAAAAACTATAGCGAACGTTTTCAGCCTGATGCGCAGGCAGCTGTTTCAATGCGATCCGGTCTTTGAATAGAGGGGAGCCTTTCCAACCTGGCGCAGGTAAACACAGCAGCGAGTCTAGCAGACAAAGGGGACGCTATGCCTACAGCACTGGAATTGCGAGGAGATGGCTGGAGACCCTACCTGAGCGCTGCAAAACGTCGTGTTGCAGAACGGCATGAAATACTGGCCGGGTGCGAAGAGCGGGATGCGCTGATTGCTCGGGCTCGCTTGGTGGCGCAGGCGTTAAAGGTGCGCTTTGGCGTTCGACGTGTGGTACTTTTAGGCTCGCTGGCCCATGGTGCCTGGTTTGCACCGGATTCTGATGTAGACCTGGCGGTGGAAGGGTTGCATGCCGCAGATTACTGGGCAGCCTGGCGGTTGGCCGAGGAGATGATTGCTGACAGGCCGGTCGATCTGATCGAAATGGAACGGGTCGGTAGTGCACTACGCCGGGCGATTGAACGCTATGGCATCGAGTTGTGAAGACGCGTTACATAGCACTGGCGGAACGGATTCGGGGCGAGATCCCCGAATTGGAGCAGGTGTTGGGGCGAGCTCGTCAGGCGTGGTTGCGATTGCTTTAGACCCCGGAGGAATGGGCTTATCTTGATGCTGTGGCTCTGAATCTGCACGGCTTTTATTCCGGCGTCGAGCGTCTGTTTGTCCTGATTGCCCGGAATGTAGATGAGCGGGTTCCTACAGGTCAGACATGGCACCGCGACCTGTTGCGCTGGATGGCTGAAGACGTTCCGGAAATGCGACCCGCCGTTATTGGCCAGACCACCGCACATACCCTGGATGAATTCCGCCGTTTTCGCCATCTAGTGCGTAATGTGTATACCATGAACCTTACGCCGGAGAAAATAGAAAGCCTGATGGCTGTTCTACCGAAACTCTGGAGTACGCTACGTGAAGAATTGCTGGCTTTTGCTGAGTTTCTGGAAGCGCTGGCAAACGCGGCATCGGATGATGAATGATGTAGGGCGTATCGGCCGGTTCATAAAAAAATTTTTCCACAGAGGTTATGAAGCTACCCTGCATGGTGTCTTTCTTATCATAGAAGCAGGAAGCGTTTCATCCCTCTGTGCTTCATCGAATGCCAGGGCGTGCGATCGGAGGTCGTTCGCTGCGCGGGCCGCAGATTCTGCGGCTCCAGCGGTTGCTGGAGTGGCTGCGCAGTGGCCGTCCGCTGACCACCACGCGGGCGGCCCGGCACTTTGAGGTGTCCCGGCGTACGATTGCCAGCGACATTGAGTACCTGCGGCGGCTGGGCGTGCCGGTGGCCTATGATCGCCGTCGCCAGACCTATTACCTGGAGGAGCCCTTTACCGAGAACCTGCCGCTGATTGCGTTGGATCGGGCCGAGCTGGCAGCGTTTCTGGTGGCCCGGCTGGCCCTGGAAGCCTTTGGCGACACGCCGGACGCCGCGCTGCTGGAGGCGGCCGTCGAGCGGCTGGCGGCGCATCTGCCCGAGCCCATCCACGTCGATCCCGACACGCTCACGCGCACGCTGCGCTTTGAGATGGGACCGCGTCCGCGCACGCCGCTGCGCTATCTGGAGGCGCTGCGCCGGGCGGCGGCCGAGCAGCGCGTGGTGCACCTGTGCTACTATGCCAACTACGCGGACGCGCTCACCGAGCGCGACGTGGAGCCCTATGCCGTGGTGGCCTATCAGAGCCGCTGGTATCTGGTGGCCTACTGCCGGCTGCGGCAGGCCATGCGCGACTTTCGCATTGACCGCATCCGACATCTGGAGTTGCGCGAGGAGACCTTCGCGCGGCGGCCGGACTTCGACCTGGAGGCCTACCTGGGACCGGCCTTTGGCATGCATCGGGATGACCGCACCTATGCCGTTCACCTGCGCTTTTCACCCTACCAGGCCCGCTGGATCCGCGAAGAGCAGTGGCATCCGAGCCAGGTACTGGTGGAGCGTCCTGACGGCTCGCTGGACGTGCACCTGCAGGTGACCGGCCTGGCCGACGTGGCCCGCTGGGTGCTCAGCTACGGCGCCGAATGCGAGGTGATCGGCCCGCCGGTGCTGCGCCATCGCATCGCCAGCGAAGCACGGCGCATGGCCGAGCGCTACGGCGTGGAAGTCTACGGTCCCTCCTCGAATGCATCTATTCATCGCACCAAAACAACCTGAACGGAGAAGCCCATGCGGTTACGGTTGCTGCTGACGCCTGCCTGCGAGCCGGTGCCGTTCACCTATCCCTACCGGCTGGCAGGCGTGCTGCATCGCTGGCTGGGACGGAACGAGTGGCATGATGGGCTGAGCCTTTACAGCTTCGGGTGGCTGCAGGGGGGACGCATGGAGAAAGGCGGTCTGCATTTCCCGAAAGGGGCGTTCTGGACGCTCAGCTTCTACGAGGGCGAGCCGGTGGAGCGGCTGGTGCGGGGGATCTTCCGGGATCCGACCGTGATCGCCGGGATGGCTGTGGCCAGCGTGCAGACGCTACCGGTGCCGTCGTTTGGCGAGCGGGCCGTGTTCCGCGTAGAAAGTCCGGTCGTGGCGCGGCGCGTGCGTGCCGACGGCGGCCGGGACTACCTGACCTGGCAGGACGAAGCGGCCGACGAAGTGCTCACGCGCGTGCTGCGCCGTAAGCTGAGGGTGGCCGGGCTGGGGCACCTGGCCCCTCACACGTCCATGCGCTTTGATCGCCGCTATCGGAGGGCCAAGACCAAGCTCGTGCGCATCAAAGGCATCGACCATCGAGGGAGCCTGTGTCCGGTGATTGTCGAAGGGCCACCCGAAGCCGTACAGTTTGCCTGGCTGGTGGGCGCCGGCGAGCTCACCGGCTGCGGCTTCGGCGCCCTGGGGGAGCCGGTGGACCGGATGGATCGACGGCAACCCCGGGTGTTCCGGCAAAAGCAAGCCTGAAATAGCGTCATGGCACACGAAACAACCTCCGTAGGACTCCGCTGGACCGGTCACGCGCTGATCGACATGGGCGTGGCCGCCGTCGTGCTGGCCACCGGCAACGACCGGCCCGAAGCGGTCACGCAGGATCAGTGGGTACAGTGGATGGACGAGCTGGAGCGGGACTATCTGGACAAACTACTATCAACACCTGTTGATGCTCTGCTGTTTAATTTTGATAACATTGTATGGAAAAATAAGCCGTTAGTAAGGAGAGAAAAACTAAAAGAAAAGCTGGGCTTAGCCAAAAATTTTGCAGGTATTGGAGAGCCCTGCACTTTCTTCCCGGAAAAGCCCGCCGTGGTTCGGGCCGCTCGGGATCTTTTTCCGATGCTGATGGGACAGCAGCAGCTCAACTTTTATCCGAATGGTCGCTCAGAACTTCCGATTTCGGCGCTGGCCCTGGGGTGTGTGCTGTCGCTTCCGCGCGTCGCTCCGATTGTCAGCGGACGCGCCATGATCGTGGGTGCCGACAATCCGGAGTTGCTGCTCGATCTGTGCGAATACTGGAAAGAGACGCTGGATCGAGAACTGGCGCTGCTGCGGGCGGGTGGTACTTGGAAAAATCGCAAAGCGCCTCGTACGCGCCTGCTGGAAGCGCTGGAAGAAGTGTTCGGGCCTGGACGAACACATCGTTTTGCGCCGAGTGATCAGCTTGCAAGCGTTACGCTGTATCATTTGTCTAATAGAGGGCTTGGCCCATCTGTGGACATCTACACAGTGCGTCCGCTGGTCAACCGCTTTCTGGTCCGGGCCGAAGCTGCGGCGCATCGCCCCCGATGGAAAGCGCTGGTGCGGGCGTTCTGGCGTCGTCCTAAAGATGGTGCCTATGAGCAGGCGATCCCGAAGGGCAGGAAAAAGAAAACCGCGCCCCTTACCGATGATGAGCGCCTGCAGGCACGTAACGACGTGTACGAACTGTTGCCGGCGTTGCCGGACGAAGCCGCCGGTTTTATCCGGCGCGTCTTTCTACGTTTTGCTCTGAACCGAACAGGGCAACGTCAGGACTTTCGCACGGAAGACATCGACATCTGGCCACTGGTTGAACTGTTTTTAACCGAACTGATGCCTGCAATGACACCGGAACGTATCGAAACCATCCGCCGACTGGCCGACGAGCTAGCCCACGAGATTCATGCGAACAACGATCGGCGGCTGTACCGACAGTTGATGGGGCTGGTCTCCGGAATTGACGCCTACAGCGCCTTCCGGGCGCTTCTGATCCGGGCAATCCGGGAGCGTCTGCGCCGGACCAACCAGCTACTGCTCACCTTCGACGATTACCTGCTCCTGTTCGAAGAAGGCGAGGGCTTCCCGCGGGCTGACTGGCGTCTGGTGCGTGATCTGGTACGCATTCGCGTGCTGGAGCAATTGCATCAGGCCGGGTTCTTCGCGGAAGCGCCCGAGTTGCTGGAAGAAATCCCTGACGAAGAAACTGAAGAAGCGTAAACAAAACGAGGAAAGTGCCATGGCCTTCATTACAGGTATCCAGGTAATTCATGCGCCGGCCTCGGCGCTGAACAATGCGGGCATGCAGCCCGGAAGCACCACGGAAAATGCCGTCGTGGTCAAAGCGCTTCGCATTAATGGCCGGAGCTATCCATATGTGTCGGCCCAGGCCTACCGCTACTGGCTGCGGCGTACGCTGGAGCAGCTGCAACCCGAAGGATGGACCGTCGCGCCCATCTTCCGGGAGAAAAAGGTGGCCTACACCGACGCGAATCCCATCGAGTATGCCGACGACGACGTGTTCGGCTACATGCGGGCACCGGGCAAAAGTGTGGAGGCAGCCGACAGCCGAGCTGCTTTTGTAGACGCGACGGAGACGAAAGAGACGGTGACGCGCGTTTCGCCCTTCCGGGTAGGGACGCTGGTCGCTCTGAGCGATGGGGTCGTGCAGGATTTCGGGACCATGAGCCGTCATGAGGGCGATCCGGTCCCGCACGAACATCAGTTCTACCGCACCTCGCTCAAGGGCATGTTTTCCATCGATCTCGGACGCATCGGCGTGTTTACCTATGAGAACCGTACCGGCTTCCTGAATCTGGATGAGACACGCCGCCAGTTAGCCGAAGCTCGTGGATTGACCCATGATGAAACCAACCGGGCCTATCGGCTTCCGGACGAAGTGCGTCTGCAGCGTATTCGCGCAGTGCTATCGGCCATGCCGGTGGTGGACGGGGGCGCCAAACAGGCTCTGCACTACACGGATGTGAATCCGGTGGTAGTGGTCATGGCCGTCGTGCGCGGCGGTAACAATCCGTTCTACTACACAATCGACGGAGATCGCCAGGGGCTGGCGCGACCCGTACTGGAGGCTTTTCAGGAAATCGGTGAAGTCTGGGGCGACCAGATTCTGTCGCCGCTGTACATCGGCTGGGTGGAAGGGTATGCGTCGGAGGGGCGTCAGCAGCTGGAGCAGGACCTGGAGACGCTACAGCAGGCCTATCCCCATGGCGTGG
>WFPM01000177.1 GCA_015487635.1 Rhodothermus sp. | reverse complement strand
GGACCGAAGCGTCGTAGGCGCGGATGTCGCCGAATTGTTCGAGCGTGGCGCGGTTTTCCAGGCGGCTGTTGGCCTGCAGGGCCAGGTCGGGGAAGGCGTTGCCGTCGAGGATGCGCAGCCGCCCCTGGTTGACCAGCTGCCCCGTAAGCGTTACACCGTCGAAAGCAATTTCACCATAGACGTTCAGGGCGCCCTGCTGGATGGTAATCGTACCACTCTGCCACGTCAGCCCCTGCGCTGCGGCCACCGTCGCACCCCGCTTGCCCAGCGAACCCGTCACCGGAACCAACGCCGCCACCTCCGCTGGCACCCGCGACGCCAACAACGCAATCCGATCCCGCAACTCCCCTCCCGTGCGCACCGTCAAGCTCCCCCGAAACGTGATCGGACCCTGCGCCACCAGGTGATACACCGTCCGACCGTCCAGCTCAATCTCCAGCGGCGTCGCCGTCAGAATGTACACCTCGTTGTCCGGTCCCGGACAGGCATTGTTCAACCAGTTGGCACAGTCCGCCATCCGACGCCCGTCGCCCTCGCCCGTCCACACCGCATAGGTCGGCGGCTTGACCAGAATGTAGGCCACATCCTGCACCGACGTGTCCGCCGCCAGCTGCGCCCGAACCTGGTAGACACCCTCCACGTCCGGCACCGTCACCTCCACCAGGTTGTTCGAAAGCTGGATGATGGACACCCCCTCACTGGCCGACCAGAAGAGCGTTTTGTCTTCGACGCCGGTCACGAAGGCGCCGAGTTGACGCGTGCGGTCGGCACTGCCCAGCGCCACAAACAGGCTCTTGGGCTGCATGTGCACGCCCGGCACATTGGGATCGACGCCCAGCGAACTGGCCGCCCAGCTCGGATCGCGCGTGATGGCCACGTCCAGGATGCAGGCCCGCAGGATGCTTTCGGTCACGATGCCCTGCAGCCGGCAGGTCAGCTCGGCCCACGCCCGCAGATCCTCCGGCAGGTCCTCAATGGTGAAAAGACCATTGGGGTCCGGATAAAGCGGATCGTAGAGGTCGGGTCCCTGGCTGAAGAGGCTTTCTTCGGAGCCGAAGGGAATGCGCCAGTCTTCGCGGAAGGCGGTCAGGTAGAGGTCTTTTTCGGCGGGGTTGGAGAGCATGGTGCCGTCGCGCAGGCGCAGGTCGTTGCTCGGGTCGCCGTCGCCGTCACCCAGCAGTCCGATCAGGTGTCCACGACGAAAACCGGCCACAAGCACCTGAAGATCAAGGTATGCTCCATTGTAGGCCGCACGTTTCTCGATCGTCAGGGCGGAGCCGTCTTTCCAGGAGGCGATGATTTGGTTGTTGTTGCGCACGATGCTGCCGCCGCCGCTGAGCGTGCGCGTCCAGTTCGTGCCGGGGATTTCCTGGCCGTTGAGCAGGACGATGAGCGTGTTGGTGCTGTCGAGGTAGACTTCCAGGCGATGGCCGTCGATGTTGGCGGCTACTGCTGTGTTGACCGAGACCCGCCGCGTGTTGCGCCAGGGTTTATGGCGGGCCTGGATTTCGAACAGATCGCCGGGCAGGGTGGAGCGGGTCACCAGATAGTCGCCGATGCCCTGAAAGTCATATTCCAGCCCGTCAAACGTGGTGAAGTGGGGGTCGCCCCAGCTACTGCTTCGGGCAGGCGGACGGTTGACCTGCTCGGGCGGTAGATCAGACGGTAATTGCGTGTCGGTGATAGGTGGATTGTTTTCCGGGTTTTCGGTTTCATCTTCCTTTGCACAGGAGAGTGCCAGGGTCAGCGTTCGGGTTACGGTGGTGCTATTGGTCTGGAAGACGAATTGTGCACTGCCGGTCAGGCGCTGGCCCAGACGATCTTCTGTGCATTCGGTCTGTACGGTGAAGGCGGCAGAGGAATCAGGGGGGGTGATGGTAGCCTGAGCAGGTGTGACGGCAAAGGGGCCCTGGACACCGGAGACCGTTACCGTGACGGTACCGGCATCTTTGCTGATAGCATGGGTAAACTTCTGAAGACGATCCCCTTTCTGGCCGGTGAATTCGAGTCGGTCAGGGTCAAGGCGGAACTCGGGGTTGCACAGATCCACTTCGCCCAGATAGGAATAGCCCAGTAGCAGTCTGAGGGTAAAGATGGGGATCTTTACATTGCTTACAAGATGAGCTTTCCCACCGTCTTGGACAGAACAATCAAGTTGAGCAGGGTCGTAAGAGAGCGTGAACCTGTTCCCCTGAGGGGAGGTTTTGCCCAGTTCAATTAACTGATTGTTCTGTAACCGATAGAGGAAAATTGCATCAGACCATTTATAATATCCTTTCAGAACGCCAGAAACGGTATGATGGGCGCGTTCAACAACAGCCGGCTTTGCAAGCGAAATGTCTCCAATGTTGGTCTCCCATAATTTCCAGTCCGGGAGAGTGATTTTAGGACTCAATTTTATTTTTATAGAATCTTTATTTTCGATATTCTTTGCAAAGATATCTTTTAATTTTTCGTTTACAAAGTCAAGCCATTCTCCTTGGAATATTATTTCTGACGAGATTCCAGTGCTCAAATTTATTCGACTCTTTGTTATGCCTTTGTTTTTTAACTTATTTTGAATAACTCCTATTCTTGTGACTCCCTGAGGGGATATATTGAGATAAGGGCTTGCTATAAGACCTGTTATAAATAATGCCTTTTGTTCTTCGACAATAATGGGGGAAAAGGAGGATGTCTTTATTTTGATTAATCCAAGAATCGGACCTATGGTGAAGGGAGAAGCCTTTAAGTTCATTTTGTAATAATTGAAATCTGGTATTGGTGTGGTGAATTCTAGAATTTTTAAGTTGAAAAATCCATCAAATTTAACATTAGTCGCACCTGATTGTAACTGAATAAGTTTTCCTATATTTGTAGATGCATTTATTGAGGCTCCTAATTCTACTGAAATTATGTTTGTTTCCACTTCTTTTCTTATAAAAGATTCTGTTCCTTCAAGTATCTCCTTTTTTATACCATCAAGTTTGTTGTTTAAAATAGAGAATCTGATGGCAACTCCTATAAAATATGAAAATAATTGGTAAGAATATACGTTGAGACCTATAGGTATTAGATATCCTATGCTTTCAATGTTTATATTTAGCTCTCTTTTTATTGATACTCCTGCATAAATTTTCCCTGAAATTAAAAGATTTAATTGAACTTTTGTTAACAGTTCTGATATCGTGTTGTAATCATAAGTAATAAAAGCTCTATATAATCTACGTGTGTCTGTTTTGAAATCCCATTGAGTAACTTGTAAGCTGCCGGCTATATCAATAGCAGCTCCAAATTTCCATTCTCCTCCTAACACTCTATTTTTGCAAGTGTATTCAATAGTATATCTTAGTCCAAGCGAAGCTTCAGCGTTGAATTTAAATTTCGTACTTGCTCCAATCTTTGCACCTGCTTTGCATGCAGATTCGGATTGCTTATCCTTGAAAAGCTGATTTTTCAAATTGTCTGACTGTAAGATATAGACTGCATTGGGGTTGACCAGGGAAATTCCTTTTCGCGCTAGTCTGAACAGATCAGGGAAGGGGTAGACCTCATAAAGGTCTTCGACAGGCAGAAGCCGCACGCGCAGCAACACGTAGTTGCCGTTGCGCGCAACGATCTGCTCGATCTGACCCCCGAGGCTGAACCCCTCCCCCGTGCTCACAATCCGCTGACCCACCTGATACTGCCCCAACGAATCCTCCTGCACCACCACCCCGATCATCAGGGAAGGCGGATCGAGCTGAGGACGCTCCGCCTGATCCCATTCGATCTCTGAGAAAAGACTCCGGCGCTGGGCGATTGCTTCAGCACTGAGCGGATAGCTCACCGGCCAGACCACCTTCTGCTCCGGCACCACTACCACATCCGAACGCACCTGCACCAGCCGCACCAGCGCCTGCCCGGCAAAGTAGGTGCTGTCCGCCAACAACTGCGAGCGTACCTCAAGCACCATCAAACTGTCGACAACCGCCCCTGGCGCCGGCGCCTGCACCTGCAACCGTCCCGGCTCGACCCACGCCACCGTCCAACCCCGACCGGCCACCACCACCTCCAGGTAATCCGCACTGCCGGCAAAACGATTCCCCTCGGCGTCTTCCACCCACACATCCAACGTGCGCACCGCGCCCGGCTCAAGCGTCAACTCCTGCGGCGCCACCACGATGGCCACCGTCCCGTCGTGCTCGATGAGCGTCTGGCCCTGAAGGGGCGACCCCAGCTTGATCGACGGACGCGGCAGGTCCCCACCGCTACGCGGCCCCTCGGCCTGATAGGGCGACACCTCCGGTGTAGCACGCACCTCGGCCGACTCGCGCGACTCGCCCGAAGCACCCACCGCCGTCACCACAAAGTAGTAAGGCCGGCCGTTCGTCAAACCGCTAATCACCAGCGGCGAGTGCACGTCTTCGAGCTTGCGGCCCTCAGCCTTCTGTTGCCAGTTGAGCTTGGTCACACCCGGCTCGGCCGCCAGGTAGACGTTGTAGCTGAGCGCCCCGCGGGCCGCCTCCCAGGTCAGCACGACCGAGCCGTCGCCGGGCACGGCCGCCACCTGCTGCGGAATGTCGGCCAGCAGCGGCCAGCTAAAGCACAGCGCGCCGGCCGGCACACTCAGGCAGACTTCGGGAGGCCGGCCCAGCGCCAATTCAAAGTGCAACGCGGTGGCTGCAGGCTGCGGCCGCGTCTGCAGCGTCAGCGTGTCACGGGCGAGGAGTTTGCCCAGGGCGTCGAGCCGGCGCAACTCGTAGCGGGTCGTGTCGAGTTGCTGCAGTTCAAAGCGAAGGGCTTCGCCGCGGCGGTAGCCGGGGAATTTGCGGGCGGCGATGAAGACGGCAAACGAGAGGCCCTGGCGGAGTTGTTCGTCGGAGAGTTGGTCGAGGCCGGGTTCGAGGGCGCCGGCCAGGACGAGGTTGTCGGTGGAGGCGACCAGCACGCGCGTGGTGTCGAGTTGGGGGCTGAGGCGGCGCAACTGGGCAAGGGTCTGGAGCAGGGCCTGGCGGGAGACGACTTCGAGGGTATCAATGGGCGTGGAAGCAGGAGCTGCGGGAGCGCGAGGCATGCTGAAGCGCAGACGGCGGTAATTATCCAGCCGGAGCATGAAGGTGACAGAATCGGCATAAGGGGTGAGGCTGAGCTGGAGGGCGGCGTCGTCGGGGCTGGGCGGGGGGATGCTGTCCAGCGTGGCCGGTATGCGCAGATTATGTCCGTTATTGTCCTCAAGGGAAACGATCCAGGTAGCATTTTCGTGAAGCAATCGGAGATGGTACCATCCGGGCGGCAAATCAGAATTAAGCCACTGAGGATTATTCTGCGGGTCGTATTGCAGGACGTAGAGCAGACCAAGGGTGGATGCCGATGAAAGATTATCAGGATCAGGGAGCGGATCGGCGGGCGCAAGGAGTGTGGTGAGCCCTGGTTCAAGGTAGAGGGCAAACGAAGCAGTATCGATGGCTACCTGGAACCGTTCGGCGGCTTTCTGGAGCAGCGTACTCCGCTGGGCAAAAGCGCCGGTGGACAATCCCAGCAGGGTTACCAGAAAGAGACCATAGAACCGTCGGAGTACGAAAGACCAGGCACGCGAATACTGCCTGAAGTGCCCACGCATGGCCACCCTTGGTCAGTACTTCATTGCACAACGTCGCCTCTTATTCTAAAGCGAGGAAAAGTGACACGACAATCACCCGTTCGGGGGATTTTGCAGGAGGCGGCTGACGGCTTCGGCGCGGTTGCGGGCCTGGAGCTTCCGGTAGATGTGGCGGATGTGGGTACGGACGGTCTCCACACTCAGGTGGAGTTGCTCGGCAATTTCGGCGTTGGACAGTCCCTGGGCCAGCAGTTGCAGGATTTCCTGTTCGCGCGGGGTGAGCTCCTGCAATCCGGCAGCCGGGGCAAGTTGTCGGCGAAACAATTCCAGTGCGCGACGGGCCACGCCGGCCGACATCCACGAACCTCCCTGATGCACGGTGCGGATGGCCGTCAGTAGATGCTCAGGCAGATCGCGCTTGACCAGATACCCGGAGGCGCCGGCCTGAATTGCTTCCAGAATGTGCCGGTCGTCGTCGAAGACCGTCAACACCAGAAATTCGGTGTGGGGCAACCGGGGCCGGAGCGTTTGGATCAGGGACAGACCGGATTCATCGGGCAACCCGATGTCGATCAGTGCTACGTCGGGGCGCAGGCGCGCGAGCTTTTGCCGGGCTTCTTCCGCACTGGCGAAGCTACCGGTCAGCAACAGATCGTCCGTCGCTTCCAGGAGAAAGGCCACCGTGTCGCGGACGATCGCTTCGTCGTCAACCAGCGCTACGTGGATCATCGCGGTGGGGGCGGGTCTTCGGAGCATAATCTATTGTCTGTACGAAACAGCTCGGCCGTCAATCCCCCGATCGGGGGAAATGGGCAGGTGCAGCTCCAGGCAGGTTCCGCGGCCCGGAGCCGTCTCGATGCGAAGATGCCCGCGCAAACGTGCAGCCCGCTCTTCCATAAAGCGCAGGCCCCGGCGGTGTACGGTCTGCGGATCGAAGCCCTGGCCATCGTCGCAGAGCCGGAGCTTCAGGTGGCCATTGGCCAGATCCACCTGGAAGGTAATCGTAGTAGCCCGGGCATGTTGCAACACGTTGCGCAGTCCTTCTTTGACAAAGCGCACCACATGCAGGCGACGTTCAGCATCAATGACCAGGTCGGGAATGGTTTCCGGCAGTGCGAAGCGGACCTGCAGGCCGCCGGCTTCGGCCATCTGGCGGACCGTCTCGCGCAGGTAGCTGAGCAGAACGGGCAGGTGGTCGTTTTCCGGATCGGTCGACCAGAGCAGTAGTCGGAGCTGGTCGAGGGCGGTCCGGGCCAGTTCGGCTGCCTGATGCACGCGGCGCCGGAGTGCTGCTTCGTCGGATAGCCGACGGCGTGCAGCGGTAAGCAGGAAGTAAATACTGGTCAGCGTGGCGCCCACCTCGTCGTGCAGGTCCCGGCTCAAACGCCGCCGTTCCTGTTCGCGCACCTGGCGGGCCAGGAGTTGGCGTCGGTAGCGTTCCGAGAGTACAAAGTAGACCAGCCCGGCCGTCAGCATCAGGGCCAGTAGAAAGACGGCCAGCCGAAAGCCGCCGGTTTCCCACAGATAAGGTCGAATCGTAAAGCGGAGCGGTTGGGGCAGGCGTCCCACCTGCCCGTCCGGGCCGATCACCTCTAGGTGCAGCCGGTAAGTACCGGGCTGCAGCCCACTGAGCAGCAGTTGATTACCGGTGTCCAGGTCGATGACCTCGCGGCGCTTCCCCTCGAGGGTTACCCGGTAGCGGATGCCCTGCGGATAGGAGAGAAACAGGCCGCGAAAGACGAAGCCCAGCGTGCGCTCCGAAGGGGGCAGCACCAGCGACTGGCCGTAGAAAGGTATTGTTTCCAGATGAAGGCTGCGTGCCCGCAACACCGAAAGGATCACGGGGCGTGGCGCAAACGGATAGGGGCGGATGGCCCGCGGATCGAACCAGACCAGGCCGTGCGTGCCCCCGAAGTATATGTAACCCTCGGCGTCGTGGGCATAGGCGCCGCGGTTGAATTCGGTTATGCCGACGCCCTCGGAAGCGCTGTAGACGCGAAAGTGCAGGCGCGGCAGGCTATCGAGGTCGGCGCGCACCAGGCCCCGGTTGGTACTCAGCCAGAGCTGTCGGCCGGCCGGTACCAGTCCGTATATGGTGCGCGAGGGCAGTCCGTCAGATACATTCCAGTGCGCCCAGCGACCATTGTGGTAGCGCCAGAGTCCCTGATTGGTACCCAGCCAGAGTCCCTTCTGGTCGTAAAGCTGGCTCCAGACGGTGAGACGGACCGGCAGCGAGACGGGGCGGGCCTCCCGAATGCTTCCGTCTGCATTCAGATGGAGCCGAAACAGGGTCTGTCCGGTGCCCACCCAGAGCGTGTCGCCCACGCGCAACAGGCTGCGGATGGGGGTGGCGGCCCGGTAGCGTGGCAGCAGGCGACGGCGCGTGGGCTCTACGAAGTAGAGCGTCCCGTCGTAGCTTCCGGCCCACAGTCCTGTCGCGTCAGGAAGCAGCACGGTGAACGTATTGGGCCCGGGCGTGCGGGCATCCGATGGCGCGGGCAGTAATCGGAGCGGGCAGTTCACGCAGAACAGGCCATGGTCGGTGCCGGCCCAGATCCGGCCTTTGGCATCTTCGGCCAGTGCCCAGACAAATGCGTTGACTGAGGGGTCCGTACGTTCCAGTTGCCAGTCGCCACCATGCCGTCGGAATTGATACAGACCGCTGCCAATAGTCCCGACCCATAATCGGCCGGTGCGGTCGCGCAGGATGGCCGAAACGTAGCCGCCGGTCAGCCCCTGCGTCTGATTCAACTGGCGAAAGTCGGGGCGCCAGGGATCCCACACGTACACGCCGCCGATGGTGCCGATCCAGATGCGTCCCTGTGCGTCGGCTGTGAGCGAAAGGACATAACGGGTGAGCTGGGTCCGGTAAGGAAAAGGGACGACAAGTCGCCGGGCGTCTCCGGCCGGCGAGATCACCCAGGCCCCTGCTTCTGTGGCGACCCAGAGCCGGTCGAAGTGATCGAGTGCCATGCCGCGAATCGAAGGAGGGAGGAGGGAGGCGTCGAGCGGCCGGATCCGGCAATCAGAGCCGGTGGCGTAGCGATGCAGGCGATACCGGTAGTAGAGCCAGAGATGTTGGTTGCGGTCCAGGTAGAGCAAGCCGGCTGCCGGTGTTGCCTGCAGGGCGGTGGTTGCCCTCCCGGGGACACGACACCGAAGTGTATCGTGCTGTACCCACCAGACGGTACCGTCCGGCCCAATCTGCCAGGTGTCCGGGGCAGGTACCACCGAGGTGTCGGGGCATGGAAAAGGGGCATTTGGTCGGTAGGGGCGTGGCCCGCATGCCGTCCAGAGCCAGGGCGTTCCGTCCGGTGCGACTACCAGCGCATAGGGAGGCCAGGCCCGGAAAGTGTCGGAGTGTGCCGGTTTGACCAGCAGATGGTCCCCTGTGTGGGCCCATACGTACTGATACCGGTCGATCTGTAGCCGTGGGGTTGCAGTCAAGGGTTGCAGTGTACCGTCGGAGCGGCGATAGTACTGCCAGGTGCGTACGGTCACGCCATCCCAGCGAGCAATGCCGTCCAGCGTACTCATCCAGAGAAAGCCGATGCTGTCGGCCGCCAGGCTGTAGACGGAGAGCTGCGGCAGCAGACCTTCCAGCGGCACTTCGCGCAGATGCAACGTATCGCCCCGGGGAAAATACCAGAGGGCCGCGAGTAGCAGCCAGCTTCCCATCACGCCCATTGCCGCTGATGTAAGGTTTTACCCCACAGCAAAATCAGGGACTTGCCTAAGCAGGAAATATAACCTTCCCGTCGCGATCTGTCTGCATCTCCGGCGTATTTACATAGCAGAAGAAAACTTCAAAACCGCGGAGGGCGCCATGCTGGAGATTCGACGCATCCTGTTTGCAGATGACTTTTCGGAGTGCGCGGAAAAAGCATTGCCGATCGCGCTGGCCCTGGCGCAGGAGCACGAGGCCGAGCTGCACCTGCTGCATGTGGTGGTGCCCTATGAGGAAGCGCGAGGACTCTCGGCGCTGACCGAGGAGCAGGAGGCGCAACTCAAGCAGCGGATGCAGGAGCGCTTGCGTACCGTCCGTAAAGGACAACCCCGAGAAGCAACCGGTGCGCTGAAGCTGGTCGTGGCCGTCGAGCGTGACATTGCGCCGGCACCCGGCATTCTGGGCTATGCCGAAGATCACGACATCGACGTGATCGTGATGGGCACGCACGGCCGCCGGGGCTTCCGTCACTTCCTGATGGGCAGTGTGGCCGAGGAGGTGGTGCGCATGGCCCGTTGCCCGGTGATCACCACGCGGCAGCAGGTGGATCCCTGGCACGTGCATCCGCCGCGTCGCATCCTGGTGCCGGTGGATTTCTCCGAGCACAGCCGGACTGCTCTGCGCTACGGCCGGGAGCTAGCCGCCGCCTTCGGCGGACAGCTCACCGTGCTCTACGTCATCGAGGAAATCCTGCATCCGGCCTTCTACAACACGGGCGTCTTCTCGATCTACGACGTAATGCCGGACATCGAGGAACGCTCGAAGAAGGCGCTGGAAGAGTTCGTGGTGCGCACCGATGGTCCGGAGGTGCCGATAGACTATCGAGTGGTGCATGGCCGTGCCGTGCGGGAGATCGTGCACGAGGCCGAGCGGGAGCCGGCCGACCTGATCGTGATGTCCACGCACGGCCTGACCGGCCTGCAGCATCTGCTACTGGGCAGCGTGACCGAACGGGTCGTCCGGCAGGCACCCTGCCCGGTGTTCGTCGTGAAGGCCTTCGGCAAGTCGCTGCTGCGACCGGCCGGGGCCGAAGCTGCGGAAAAAACAAAGACGACAACCTGACACGCAGGCTTCCGGAGAAGCCAGGAGGTAGGTCATGACGGCGCGGGTCAAAACCGAATGGCGCGCCCCCCGTGCAGCGGTCGGTAAAGGTTCGCCAGACGTCGAGGTGCCGGAGCGTCTGCGGCGTCGGGCTCCGTACAAGCTGCCCGGGGCCGACCTGCGCCAGTACTACCGGTTGTTCATCATGCTGGGACTGGCGCTGACGCTGGCGCTGCTGATCGTGCTGTTTCGCATGCCGTGGCGGCCGAAGACCGAAGTTGTGCTGGCCGCGCCTGAGCAGGAGGTGGTACAGCTCGAGGAAATCGTGCAGACGCGCCAGGAGCTGCCGCCTCCGCCGCCTCCGCGCCCGACGGTCCCGATCGCCGTGCCCGACGAGACGATCCTGGAAGAGGAGCCGGTAAGCTTCGACGTCTCGCTTGACATTAACGAAGCGATCACCGAGCTACCCCCACCTCCGCCACCACCGAAGCCGAAAGAAGAGCAGCAACCGGAGGAAGAGCAGGAGATCTTCGTGGTGGTGGAGGAAATGCCCGAAATCATCGGCGGCATCGAACGGCTCTATGAGCTGCTGGAGTATCCGGAACTGGCCCGAAAGGCGAGCATGGAAGGGCTAGTGGTGGTGCAGTTCGTCGTGGAGCCCGACGGCAGCGTGAGCAATATCCAGGTGATTCGTTCGGCCGGTCGGCTGCTGGACGAAGCGGCCGTCAAGGCGGTCAAACAACTGCGTTTCAAGCCCGGACGGCAGCGCGGGCGCCCCGTGCGCGTCCGCTTCTCGCTGCCCATTCGGTTTAAGCTGCGACCGGCCCAATAAAACAGGCAGGTGAAGCCATGTGGCGCAATATACTGGTTCCCACGGATTTTGCCGGGGCCGCCCGCCAGGCATTGCAACTGGCCGTGCGGCTGGCTCCACCGGGCTGTACGGTACACGTGATGCACGTGATCACACCGACCGAGAGCGATCCGTACAGCCCGGTGCGGCTCCGGCCCGAAGTGCAGGCCCGCCAGCGACTGCCTGAGGAAGTGACCGACGAATTGCTGCAACAACTCGTGCAAGACGTGGCAGCTGACCAGGTGGTCATTGCACGCGCCTGGCGGCGCGCTTCGGATGTGATCGGGGCTATTCTGGATTATGCCGATACCGTGGAGGCCGAGCTGATCGTGCTGGGCACGCACGGCCGCCGTGGGCTGCAGCGCTTCCTGCTGGGGAGCGTGGCCGAGGCTATCGTGCGCCGCGCTTCGGTGCCGGTGCTGACCATACGCGAGCACGCCCGGGTGCCGGAGGCCATCCGGCACATCCTGGTGCCCACGGACTTTTCCGACGACGCCCGCATGGCACTCCGTGAGGCGGCCCGCTGGGCCGCCCACTTCCGGGCCCGGCTGACCCTCCTGCATGTGCTGGCCCCGGCCGTCATTCCCGTCTCGGTGACCGAGATGGCCACCGTCTATGAGGTCATGCCGGACCTGCAGGAGCGTCTTCAGGAAGAACTGACGCGCTGGATCGAAGCCAAAGTGCCCGAAGTCGTATCGTCCGATATTCGCATCGAAGAAGGTCCGGTCGACCTGACCATCCTGGAGCGGGCCCGCCAGGATCAGGCCGATCTGATCGTGATGGCCACACATGGCCGTTCCGGCGTGGCCCGCTGGCTGCTGGGCAGCGTGACCGAACGTGTACTGCGCCAGGCGCCCTGCCCGGTGCTTACCCTCAGCCATCGCGAACTGCCTCCGGAGCCTTCTCTTCATTGAGCAGAAGCTGTGTAGGCAAATCCCCTACGCTCCCGTCGGGGGATTCCCCTACAGGGGTGTGCGTTTTCTTCCGCTATCTTCAGTCCTCTGTAAATCGATACCTTCCCTTCAGCCTGTGCAGCACTACGTCCGCCGGCGCAGTTCCGGCGCCGTGACGCATGGAGGCGACGATTCGCAGCGATCCAGAAAGCAGCGAGGGCATGACGACGGCCTGGAAGGAAGATCCGTGGCAGGTGGCCGAGCACGACTTTCCGCGTTACGCCACGCCCGAGGTGCAGTTGCGCTTTCTGCTGAATTATGCCGTGCTGGCCCCTTCGGTCCACAACACGCAACCCTGGCGCTTTCGGGTGGTGGGGAGTGAGGTGGAACTCTACGCTGACCGCACGCGCGCACTGGCTGTGGCCGATCCCGAAGACCGCCAGCTTATCATGAGCTGCGGCGCGGCGCTGTTTCACCTGCAGGTAGCCATACGTCATTTTGGCTATCAGCCCCAGGTGCGCCTGCTGCCAGACCCGGACGATCTCGACCTGCTGGCCTTCGTCCGGCTGGGACCGCCTGAACCCGCCACGCTGCTGGACCACCGGCTATTTCAGGCCATCAAAAAGCGCCGCACGAACCGCCTGCCCTTTGAAAACCGCCCTGTCCCCGAAGCCGAACTCCGGGCGCTGGAACGGGCTGTCGAGCAGAAGGGAGCACGTCTGATCGTGGTGCAGGAGCCGGCCAGACGCTACGAACTGGCCGAATTGATTGCTGAAGCCGACCGCATCCAGACCGCCGACCCGCGCTTCCGGCGTGAACTGGCAGCCTGGACGCATCCCGCCCGCAACGAAAGCAAAGACGGATTGCCGCTGACCGCCCGGGGGCTGCAGGAGTGGCTGGGACCGGCCGGACCGCTCGTGCTGCGCACCTTCCTCTGGGCACGGGGGCAGGTGGCTCGCGATCGGCAGTTGGCCGAGGGCTCGCCCGTGCTGCTGGTGCTCCTGACCGAACGCGACGAACCGCTCGCCTGGCTGCAGGCCGGACAGGCCCTGGACTGGCTGCTGCTTCAGGCGGCCGACTACGGCCTGTCGGCTTCTTTTCTGAATCAGCCTATCGAAGTGCCGGAAATGCGCAAAAAACTTCGCGACTGGCTGGGCACCGAGGCCTGGCCACAGACCATTCTGCGCCTGGGCTATGGGCCGGCCGTGCCACCCACGCCACGTCGACCCGTGCAGGAAGTGCTGCTCCAGAGCCGTTATCTCTGAAAAATTGGCAACAAAGCCCCGATCTCCGGGTACATGCCCCGATAACGCTTCAATCAGACGCTACCCGGAAGATTGGGGATGGCCCGCACGGCAACAGGCATTGCTTCCGAGACGATCCGAACCGACGGCCGGCCATCGGACCGCCTTGCGTTTGCCGTGCCGCAGGCGACCCGTCCCCGTCCTGTACCGCCGGACCGTCCGCTGGATGATCCGCGCCTGTACTTCAACCGGGAGCTGAGCTGGATTGACTTCAACTGGCGCGTGCTCTTTCAGGCGCTCGATCCGCGCGTACCCCTGCTGGAGCGCGTGCGCTTTCTGGCCATTACCTCGACCAACCTCGACGAGTTTTTCCGCAAGCGCTACGGTGGCCTCAAGCGCCAGGAAGCCGCCGGCGTGCGTCAGCTCTCGCCCGACGGCCGCACGCCCACCGAGCAGCTCCGCCTGATCCGAGAGGCGCTTCGGCCCATGTACGACTGCATGTACCGCCTCTGGCGCGAGGAGCTGCGGCCGGCCCTGGCCCGTGAAGCCGGCGTGCAGGTGCTCGACTACGAGCAGCTCGACGAAGCGCAGCGCCGCTACCTGACCCGTTATTTCGAAGAACAGATATTTCCGGTGCTGACGCCGCTGGCCGTCGATCCCGGTCATCCGTTTCCGCTTATTTCGAACCTGAGCCTGTCGCTGGCCGTACGGCTGCGCCATCCGAAGCAGGGCACCGAGCATTTTGCCCGGGTCAAGGTGCCCACCGACCGCGGACGCTGGGTGCCACTCGAAAAGCCGCTGCATTTCGTACCGCTCGAAGAAGTGGTGCGGCACCACCTGCCTGAGGTGTTCCGGGGTATGGAGGTGCAGGGCGCCTGGGCCTTCCGCATCACGCGTAACGCGGACGTCCGCCGCGCCGAAGAAGAGGCCGAGGACCTGATCGCGATGATCGCCGAGGAGCTGCGCGAGCGGCGCTTTGCGCCTGTGGTGCGCATGGAAGTCGAACACACCATGCCCGAACGTGTGCGGCAGCTCCTGATGGAGGAGCTGGAGCTGGATCCGGAAGACCTGTTCGAGGTGGACGGTCCGATCGACCTGGGCGATTGCCAGGCGCTGGCCGAGCTGGACCTGCCGGCCTTTCGCTACGAACCCTGGGAGCCCATCATTCCTCCCGCGCTCGCGCACGAAGGCGAGGCGCAGGATCAGGCGACCATTTTCGACATCGTGCGGCAGCGCGACGTGCTCGTGCACCATCCCTACGAGTCGTTTGCGGCCAGCGTGCAGCGTTTTCTGGAAGAGGCCGCCGACGATCCACACGTGCTGGCCATCAAGCAGACGCTCTATCGCACCTCCAGCGACTCGCCTATCATGAAAGCCCTCATGCGGGCGGCCGAGCACGGCAAGCAGGTGGCCGTGCTCGTCGAGGTCAAGGCCCGCTTCGACGAAGAGAACAACATCGAATGGGGCCAGCAGCTCGAGCGCGCCGGCGTGCACGTCACCTACGGACTCGTCGGACTGAAAACGCACGCCAAGGTGACGCTGGTGGTCCGTGAGGAAAACGGCCGGCTCCGCACCTACGGCCACATCGGCACGGGCAACTACAATCCGGAAACGGCCCATCAGTACGCCGACCTGGGCCTGCTGACCGGCCGCGAAGACATCGGCCGTGATCTGGTCAACCTGTTTCACTTCCTGACGGGCTTTGCGCCCGAGCAGCAGTACCAGAAGCTGTTGGTAGCGCCACGCGATCTGCGTCCGGCGCTGGTGCGACTTATCCGACAGGAGGTGGCCTATCACCGGCAGCACGGCAATGGCCGCATCATCGCCAAGATGAACGGCCTCGACGACGTTGGCATCATTCAGGAGCTCTATCGCGCCTCGCAGGCCGGCGTGCCCATCGATTTGATCGTGCGCGGTCCCTGTCGGCTTCGGCCCGGACTGAAAGGTTACAGCGAAACCATCCGGGTCATCAGCATCGTCGGGCGCTTTCTGGAGCACAGCCGCGTCTATTATTTCCACAACAACGGCAACCCGCTTGTGTACATCGGCAGCGCCGACTGGATGCGGCGCAACCTGGACGACCGCGTCGAGGTGCTGGCTCCTGTCGAAGACCCGCGGCTCCGGCGGCGGCTGGCGCGTCTGCTGGAACTGGCGCTGGAAGACCACCACACGGCCTGGGAGCTGCAACCCGACGGCCGGTACGTCCTGCGCAGGCCCCAAGGCGACGAGGATGCGTCAGGTTTTCAGGAACGTCTGATGAAACAGGCACAGGACCACAGACCAATCTGAATCCGGGAACGACTTTTGTCTAAGCTTTACAACAAAGAAGTAACAGACAGTCTACATGGAAGTGCGCGAGGCGCCGGGGCTGAAGCAGGAAGCGCTGTACCGAGCCCTTTTCGAAACGACCCAGGACGCCGTTCTAATCGCAGACGCCAAGACCGGCCAGATCCTGGAGGCCAATCCGGCGGCCGAACGGCTTTTCGGCTACGATCGGGCCACGCTCTGCCGGATGCGACAGACCGAGTTGTATCCGGCCGAACTTGCCGCCTCGTATCGAAAAAAATTCCGCCGGGCGGTCGAGGCCGGCACCTTCCGGGAGCGCGGACTGATCGCGCAGCACGCCGACGGAAGCTGGATTCCCGTTGAACTCTCAGGCCAGGTGCTGGAAGTCGGCGGCCAAAAGCTGCTGCAGGCCGTTTTTCGTGACCTGCGCGAACTGCAACGCCTGACCGAAACCGAGGCGCTCTACCGCACGCTGTTCGAGACGAGTCTGGCCGGGATCTACCTGCTGCAGGACGGACGTATCGTCGTGGCCAATCCGCAGGCCGCCGCTATGTTCGGCTATACGCCCGAGGAGATCATCGGGCAACCGGCTTTAAGTGTAGTTGCGGAAGAGGATCGCCAGTTGGTGGCGGAAAACATTCGGCGTCGCCTGGTCGGCGAGGTGGCAGAGGTTCGCTACCGGGTTCGGGGGTTGCGCAAAGATGGGCGCCGTTTCTGGGTTGAAGTGCGGGGACGTCGCATTGTCTACAATGGGCGACCGGCCATCCTGGGTACGGTGCTGGACATTGACGAGCAGGTACGGGCCATTGAGGAACTGAAACAGAGCGAGGCCCGCTACCGCCGGCTGTTCGAACACAGCGTGGCCGGTTTCTACCGGACCACGGTGGACGGTCGGATTCAGCGTGTCAACCCGGCCCTGGCCTGCATGCTGGGCTACGACGATCCTTCCGAACTGGAAGGACGTCCGGCCTGCATTCTTTACATGGAAGAAGCTGACCGCACACGCTTTCTGGAGGCGCTGCGCCGAGAGGGCCAGCTCGTCAACTACGAGGTCCGGCTGCGCCGAAAGGACGGCCGTGTGCTCTGGGGACTGGAAAACGTGCTGCTGGTGCAGGAGCCAGACGGTACCGAGTACATCGAGGGGACCCTGATCGACGTAACCGAGCTGCTGGAGCAACGGCGGCGCTATCTGGGGCTTTACCAGCACACAGAAGACGCCATCTTCTGGATTCGCGTCACGGACGATGGTCAGTTTCTGGTGGAGGCCACTAACCCCTCACACCAGCGCAAGACCGGGCTTACGCCCGAGAGGCTCTGGAACCGCCCGCTGGCAGACGTACTGCCTTCCGAGATTACCGCCCACGTAACGAACAACTGCAGACGCTGTCTGGAAGCCGGCCGCCCTATTGAGTACGAAGAGACGCTGGATCTACCGGCCGGTCGCCGTACCTGGCTGACGCAACTCGTCCCGATTCCCGATCCGGACGGTCGTATCCGGCTCATCGCCGGCATTGCCCGCGACATCACCGAACTACGTCGGCTACAGGCCCTGCTGGAGGAGGAAGGCCTGTTTCTGGAGCAACTCATCACTGATGCTTCCCGCAAAACGCTCTGCGAACGGCTCTGCCGGGTGGCCGAACGATTCATCCCCGGCGTTCGCGCTTCAGCCTGGCAGTATGAAGAGGGCCGTCTCCATCTGTGTGCCGCGCCGGGCCTCCCCGAGTCGTTCTGGAGCCTTTTTGACGGACAGCTCATTGGTTCCAATCAGGGATCCCTGGGGGCGGCCGCCTTCAGCCGGCAGCCGGTATGGGTCGCCGACATCGCAAATGATCCGCGCTGGGGAGCCTTCCGGGAGCAGGCGCTGGCGCAGGGTTTCCGTGCCTGCTGGGCCGTCCCCTTCTTCGGACGGCAGGGGGAGTTGCTGGGCGTGCTGGGACTCTGCTTCGATCAGGTGCGGGCCCCGAGGCCCGACGAACAGGCCGTCGTGGCTCGGCTGGCCCATCTGGCCGGCGTGGGCATGGCCAAGGTAAAGCTCCGGGAAGAGCGGGAGCGCCTGGCCCGCGTGGTGGCACAGATTACCGAAGGCGTGGTGCTGACCGACACGATGGGCAACGTGGCGTGGGTCAACGAGGCCTTCACCAGCCTGACCGGCTACCGACCTGACGAGGTACTCGGAAAGAATATCGAGCACTTGCTGCACGGCCCGGAAACCGACCGCGATACGCTTCGGCGTATGCGGTTGCGCCTGCTTCGTGGCCGTCCGGCCCATGCGCGCCTGTATCACTACCGCAAAGACGGTTCGGGCTTCTGGGATGAAGTGCACGTCGACCTGCTCTACGACGAGTACGGCCGGCACATCGGCTACATTGGCCTGATGGCCGACGTGACGGAACTGGTGGAGGCCGAGCGGCAGCTGAAAGAGGCCAAAGAACGCGCCGAGGAAGCCAGTCGCCTGAAGTCGGCCTTTCTGGCCAACATGAGCCACGAAATCCGCACGCCGCTGACGGGTATCTTGGGCTTTGCTGAACTGCTCGACGAAGAGTTGGAAGCCCGCCAGCAGGAAGACCTGCGCGAGTTCACGCACATTATCAACCGCTCGGCGCAGCGGCTGATGACGCTGCTCAATGACATCTTGGACCTGAGCAAGATCGAAGCCAATCGCCTGGAACTCAGTCTGCAGCCCACCGACGTGGAGGAGGTAGCGCGTCAGGCTGTGCAGCTCATGCAACCGTTGGCCGAGGAGAAAGGATTGCGACTGGAACTGGTGTCGCGGCGACCGCCGCCGGCCTGGGCCGATCCGAACCGGCTGCATCAGGTGCTGGTCAATCTGCTCTCGAATGCCATCAAGTTCACCGACGAAGGGCACGTGCGTGTCGAGCTCGGCCGAAAGAAGGGAAGAATCCGGCTGGTGGTGGAAGATACCGGCTGCGGCATCAGCCCGGAATTTCTTCCGTATCTGTTCGAGCCGTTCCGGCAGGAGCACGAAGGGATGGAGCAGAAATACCAGGGGGTGGGTCTGGGGCTGGCTATCGTTAAACGTCTGATCGACCTGATGAGCGGCCAGATCACGGTGCAGTCCGAGGTGGGACGGGGAAGCCGCTTTGAAATTCTGCTGCCGATCGCCGGCGAGCAGCGCTGACCCGGTGCCTGTGGTCAACATTGGACCAGCGCTGCTCCACGTTCAGTATCGACGAATCACCAGCGGATGCCGCACCACGTGCGTCTGCTGGCGCAATTCGAACTGGTAAATGCCGGTGACAAGCGCCGACAGGTCCAGGCGCATCTGTTGCCAGCCCTGTGTGAGCCTGCGCGTTTCCTTCCAGACAAGCCGACCCAGCAGGTCGTAGAGCGTCAGTGTGACGGTACCCGGACGCAACAGCGTGAGGCGGACGTTCAGTCGGTCCAGGGTCGGGATCGGAAAAAGCTCCACTGCCGGCTGTGGCAACGAGGGCGCTTCTCGGGCTACAAAACCGATCGGTCCTCCCTGGGCCTCCACCTGCACAACAAAGACATACAGGTAGGCCATGGGATCGTCGGTGCGATAGGCCACATAAAAGGTATTATCTTCGTAGAAGAAGGTGTAGCCTTTTTTCCCCTCGACACCATCCTGATCAAAGTCAACGTCGATAATGGTTGGTTGCAGATAAAATGGAGCTCCCACCCCCGATGTAGGCCCAGAATCCAGTTTCAAACTGGGGATCATACGGGCACGTAGCCAGATACACATCGGGATTGTCAGCGAACTGGCAGTATGGATAGACCAGAGCGGTACTCCCGTCGACAAGGGTGGTCTGGTAGGCGGTTCCCTGCCATTCCAACTGCATAAATGTTCCAGCGGGAAGGGCCCGGCACGTACCGGCCCGAATGTCGCAAGTGTAACTGGCGTCCGTCTGCAGGATGCGGTAGCGTTCGTGGTTCAGAGGAAGCTGGGCATGGGCAGAAAGAAGCGAAATTAAAAAAGTAAGAAAAATGCCCCATCGAAAACCATCCATTGCCACATTCGAGCAGAGCTTGTGTGCTCTGTCTGGACGCACTGATAAATGGCATTGCCGCGAACGGCGATACAATCACCCGGATAGGGGATTTTTCAACGCCATTGTTCGGGGAACCCTTCCAGTGACGGGGGAAGCTGGCGCCATCCGTTGGCTTGCAGGAATGCTTCGAAGTCGGTGCCGGGGACGGTGGCCAGGATAGCGCCGGTATCTGGATCGCGCCAGAAATTGCCGCCTACATCATCGAGCTGAAAGATTTCCCCGGTCTCCGGGTCTTTAGCAAATGTCTGCTCTGAGAGGATGTTGGTCCAGGCCAGGTGAGTACGCGTCTCGAATTCCTGAGCGGCTTCAGCATAGGCCCGAATCGCCTGATTCCATATGCGGTTACGGGCCAGATTTTCTTGGGCTACCCGCCAGCTCCACGACGGGTTGATTTTTTTACCGGTCAATACGCCCAGAAAAACAGGCAGCAGTTCCGCCAGATCTGCTTCATCTTCAAACTCCATTACGTCTACTATGGGAAATGTCACTCCGCCACTCTGGCTGCTCATAATGCCCGGTTGCGTCCAGTAGAAGGCGAAGCTTATAAAAGAAGCAAGCCGCGTTCGACGCCCCGACTGTGCCAGCAGTAGATGGGAGGCTATGAACGTATGGACCTGCGTTCCCGTCATCTGCATCATAGCAATGCTGGAATGCCAGGCGTCTTCAAGCGGACGTGCTAACAGGCGAAGCAACGGATAATTGGCTGCCGTGAAGACCCGATGGCCGCGTAACGTCCAGGGCATTCCCTCCATTTCCCACAACGACAGGAGCAGCGGGGCACATGCTTCCGGAGTCTGTATCAGTACGGCCTGCGGCCAGGTCAGCGACTGTCCATTCCAGGTCACGATCGAAGCAGTCTGACTGACACCCGGAAAAGACTGGGCGGCGTAACTCTGAAAGCTGATCGCATCGGAACGCAAAGAGCCACCCGGTCCGTCCAGACGGTAGAAAAATTGAGGGTTGTCGGCTCGCACGACCTGACCTGTAAGCAAGAAGCCTTCCGGGACCGGTATCCACAGGGCCGGTATCCCGTAAACCGGATCGACGAGGGCTTCCGTTCGATAAGAAATACGCTGCTCGGGAGGTAGAAAGCGCAGGGTACGCACGATGCGCAGCGCTGTGTCGATTTCGTCTCGGGGTGCTTCCAGAGGGGCCAGGATCGTATAAATGAGCACGGTGCGGCGTCCCGGGACAAAAAACGTGAGCGTCTGATAGGGAGTGGCCGGGGCGAGCACGGCGGAGGAGAGCAGAAAGAAGGGAAATTGGAGGGGTGCTCCGTAGACGGCGATGCCCTGTGCAAAGGTCTTCTGGAATAACTGAAGCGAGGGAGTGCCTGCCAGTTGTAGTTCCTCAATCCAGCGACGGGCAATTTCGTGCAGCGTGCCTTCGTAACGGGCAGCCCGAATCACGACAAAAGTCTGGCCATTGGAAAAAATCAGGGCATTCCCTTTCACGACAGGGTTCCACCCCACAGAAAGGGTTACTGCAAAACCGTGCAGGCGATCGATCCAGGTCCACTCCGGTTGCAGGAGATCCAGCGCACTTCCTTCAAAGCGAAGGGGCGGAAGGGTATCGCGTTGGGCCGATTGGACCGGCGTTGAGTTGGAGGGCGTGCAGCCCGTTAGCACGAAGAAGGCCAGCCCTAGAAATAGTATTGACCGTCGAAGATGCAGCCTGTCGCACAAGTCCCGAGTCGCCATGGCCAGTTGCAGGAATAGCAATTGTAATCTGGTGGATAAGTTGCGCGAAAAAGGAAGGGTAGGCAATCCCCTGTTCGGGGGATATTTCCTAATACGAAAGGCCCACGCTGCAGCGTGGGCCTTTTATGGGAGGTGCTGCTATGCGCCTGGAAACAACAGGTAAACGCTACGGGCGTAATGACGAAGCCTCGGGAGGGCTCTTGGTGGGGGCAGGTGGCGGTCCGGACGGGACTCTAAAAACGAATCCTTCAGAACCTTCGAGCACCTTGAAGTGCCCCAAATTCGCCCGAATTCGCACATTTTGAAACCCCCTGAACCCTACGGCGTCCAAGAGATACCCGATTTTACCTTTACCTATACCTTTACCTATGCCGTTATTGTTGCCGTGAAGATCAAGCCCGTTCTTGTGCAGCACAAGGTGGATGCGGAGGGGCGGGCGCCTGTCTGGCTCCGGCTCTCCGACGGGCGCGCCACTGCTTACGTCTCGGTGGGGGTGCGGGTGCGTCCGTCGGAGTGGAACGCCCGCACGGGGCGGGTGCGTCGCTCCCATCCCGACGCCGAGCAGTTCAACCTGCTGATCGAACGGCTGGAGCAGCAGGCGCGGCAACTTGTGCTCAGGGCGCGGCTCGAAGGGAGAAAGCTTGACGTCCGCACGCTCAAGCTGCTCCTGCGTGGCGAGCAGGAGCCCGGCGGGCTGGACTTCTTCGCCTTTGCTCGCCGGGAGATCGAAGCGCTCCGGGCGAAGGGACAGGCATTCCTGGCGGAGAAATACGAGGTGACGGTTCGTAAGTTTGCCCGCTTCCTGGGGCGCGACCACCTTCCCTTCGGTGGACTTACGCCCGAGCTGCTCCGCGCCTTCGAACTGCACATGCGCACGGTGCTGGGCAATCGGGAAAGCACGGCGCACAAGACGTTGGCGGTGTTGCGCGCAATCTTCAACCGCGCGGCAGGTGCCGGACTGGTAAGCCGCTCGAAATCACCCTTCCAGGCGTGGCGTCCGGAGTCGAAGGCGCGGCACCGGCCGAAGGAGCGCCTGACGCTCGAGGAGGTGCGCCGGCTCGAAGCGCTGGAGCTTTCAGGACTGGACGCCCTTGTGCGGGACGCCTGGTGCTTCGCCTTCTATGCGGTAGGTATGCGCTGGGCGGACGTGGCGTTGCTTCGCTGGGACAGTCTGCAGGAGGAAGGTGACGACTGGCGGCTCCGCTACGTGCAGCGCAAGACGGGCGTCGTGAAGGAACTGAGGCTGCCCCAACCCGCCGTGCGCATTCTGGGGCGTTACCTGCACCGGCGCACCGCGCACGAGCGCGTCTTTCCGATTCTGGACGGCTACCGCCTGGACGATCCCGAGCGGGAGCGGCGGGCGCTTTCAAGCCGTTGTGCCTACTTCAACAAGCGGCTGCAGGCGATCGCCACCCGTGCAGGAATTACAAAGCACGTCACCTTCCACACGGCGCGGCATTCGGCAGCGGACGTGCTCCGGAAGGCGGGCGTGTCGCTCTACGCGCTGAGCCGCTCGCTCGGGCATTCGAGCCTGAGAATCACCGAAGCCTACCTTGCGGCGCTCGACGCTGAGGCTGTCGATCGCGAGGTGACGAGCGTCCTCGAAGGACCTGAGCCATAAGTAGCGAGCAGCCAGAATAGCGGAGCGCCGGGGGGAGGCGCCCTTCTCGCACGAGGGGGGCGCTTCTCTTTTGATGAATGCCCTTCCGTAAGTAGCAAGCTATTCCTAAAAGCCTGATTTTTCAGGCATTTACGTCGAAACCGGCCCGCTCGTTCTGACTTAAACCTGCGGAGCTTGCAACAAACCCACTGCAGACGATGGAAGCGATGCTGCAGCCCCTGTTGAGCGCGAAGGAGACGCGACGTTTGCTCGGAATTTCGAAGGCGACGCTCTGGCGCCTGACCAAGACGGGCGCGCTTCGCCCCGTGCGAATCGGACGGCGCACGCTCTTCCGCCCGGAAGACGTCGTGCGCTTCATCGAGGATCGACTGCGCGAAACGTGAAACAAAAAGCCGCCCGCTGCTGGAGGCGGCGCGGCGGCAGGAGGGGGAGTTCATGAAGCGAAACGCACGTGTAGCGCCCCGGGTTTCCAATCTGCCTGTCATCGTTGTGGCCCGGGCCAACCGTCCGGACCAGGTGCAGCACACGACGCTGAGCGCCGTCCTGGAGCGTTTCCGCCGTCCATCCGAGCACCTGCAGGCGCTGATCACCCGAATTCGAAATGCCCGCTCCGAGGAAGAGCGCAAGGCGCTCAAGCGTGAGCTGGCGCAGGTGGTCTTCGCAGGCACGTTCGAGCGGCGCCGGGGCGACGCCATCCGGTCATATTCCGGCATTTTGACCGTCGACCTGGACGCCAGGGAAAACCCCGGGCGCGACTTGCCGGCCGCGAAGCCCCTACTGGCGCGGGATCCCTACGTGCTGGCAGCGTTCGTGAGCCCGTCCGGCACCGGGCTGAAGCTGCTAACGCGCGTCGCCGAGCCGATCGCCGAAGTGACCGACCCCGTGCCGCTGCAGAAGGCGCATGCCCGGGCGGCGAGGGCATTTTTCGGGTATCTGCGGGCGACCTACGCGCTGATCGCGGACCAGGGGTGCACGGACCTGGCGCGCGCCTGCTTCGCGACGGTAGATCCCGAGCTGCACTTCAATCCGGACGCCGAGATCTTTCGCTTTCGGCACGAAGTCGAGCCCGTGGCCAGCGGTGGCGGTGGCGATGGCGGCGTCGAGCTTGAGCTGATCGAATCCGCGCTCGAGGCGCTGCCTCTGGATGGCTCGCTACCCTATCACCTGTGGCTGCGGGTGCTCTTTGCGCTGGCGACGGCGGTCGGCGAAGATGCCGCCGTCGAGCTCATGTTGAAGCACACCCGGGATCCACGCGACACCGAGGAGTACATCCGACAGCGTCTGAAATCGTACCGGGGCGAGGTGGGGGTCGGGACGCTCTTCTGGCTCGCCGGGCAGCACGGCTGGCGCCCGCCCTGCTGCAAGCGGGCTACCGGGAAGCAGGGGGCACGCCCGGAGCAAGGGATTGAAAGCGATTCGAAAGAACTGTTGCTCTGGCGCCCGTTTCCCGTCGATTTGCTGCCTGGCCCGGTAGCCGACTACGTCCGCGCGGGCGCTCGAGCCGTGCCGTGTGATGCGACCATGTTGGCAGTGCCCGTTTTGGCCGTGTTGAGCGCTGCAGCGGGGAGTGGGGCCCGCATTCGCCTGAAGCGCTCCTGGACCGAGCCCGCCACGCTCTGGTGCGTTGTGGCCGCACCAAGCGGCACCGCGAAAAGCGCAGCGCTGGAGCTGGCGCTTCGCCCAATTCATGAACTCGAAGCCGAAGCGGCAGCGCGCTACCACGCCGAACGGGAGGCTTACGAGCAACGGCTCCGGGAGTGGAAGGAGCTCGGCAAAGAGGAGCGCGCCCGCGTTCCGGAGCCCCAGCCGCCCCGGCCTATTCGTTATCGCCTGTCTGATGCGACGCTGGAAGCAGCGGCTGCCATCCACCGGGACAACCCTCGAGGTGTGCTGCTCGCGCGTGACGAGCTTTCCGGCTGGATCTCGTCCTTCGATCGATACGCCCAGACCCGGGGCGGCGACCTGGCTTCCTGGTTGGAGCTGTACGAAGGGCGCCCGGTTGTGGTCGATCGCAAGACTGATCCGGAGCCGATCCGAATCGAGCGCCCGCACGTGCCTGTCGTGGGCACCGTGCAACCCTGGCTACTTCGGGAGCGCGTGTCGCCCGAATTGCTGGCGTCGGGCTTTGTCGCGCGCCTTACAATCACAATGCCGCCCGAAATGCCACGCCGGTTCACCGACGCCGACGTAGATGAGGCGACGGCAGCCGCCTACGCGAGACTGGTGCGGCGGCTCTACCAGGTGGGCGACGTGGAGCTTTCGCTTTCGATCGAAGCACGGCGGCTGTTCGGGGCTTTCGTGGAAGAACTCGACGAAGAGCGGCGCAAACTACCGGACGGACCGCTACGTGCCGCTTCGGCAAAGATCGAGGCGAAGGCCGCACGGCTGGCGCTGCTCTTCCAACTCTGCGAAGACGTGCAGGCCGGGCGCCAGCCGTCCGAAGTGTCCGCCGAGGCGATGCGGCGGGCGATTGAACTGGCCCGTTGGTTTTGGTACGAAACGCAACGGGTCTATGAGCGGATGCGGTGGTCAGGCCTGAGCTACGCCGCCCTGCACAAGAGCTCGGCAGAACGTGTGCTGGACAGTATGCCAGATGAATTCGGCACGGGCGACTGGATTGCTGCCGCAATGGAAGCGGGAGCTGGAACGGAGCGCACGGCAAAGCGCTGGCTCACCGCTCTTGTAGGGGCAAGGAGGGTGGAGCGCCTGCAGCGGGGGCGTTATCGAAAGGTCATGTGTCCCTATGTCCCTAATGTCCCTAATGTCCCTAACGCATACGGGATCAGCAGCAGTGAAGGGACAAAAGGGACAAAAGGGACAAGGGACACCGGGTCACTTCAAGCGCCGGATTCGGGCGGAACAGGTTCGGAAGATTCCGCCACATCCGCCATCCGCCAGGTGGCGGAACGCACGCGCGATGGGTTTGCGCCGACTACCGAAGCCTCTGCCGAGCTTCGGCAGCAGGTACTGGAGCTGGCGGAGCAGCAGGGCTGGCCAGCGGTCTGCGTCGAGGGCCTTCGCCTGGAGCCTTCCGCGCGCGCCTGGCGAAAAGCAGTGCAGGTGTGGACGGCGCGCGGCCTGCAACAGGCGTTGAAGCTACTAACGTCGATTCGCGAAAGCGGTGCACCTGCGGCAAACAAGCCCTGAGGAATGTCGGGCCTTCTGGGAAGCCTGGGAGCGGCTCTTCGGCCCGCCGGCCCTGCAAATACGTGTTGACTACACGCTTGCAATGCAAACCAACCCCACAACCGCCATGAAGAACGCCCCGGAGAAGAACAAAGGTTATCAGGAGCTGCGGGATAATCCGCTCCTGTTCGACGACGAAGTTACTACGCCTGAAGCAGCCGCTACGGTGATTCGGCGCGCCCTGGCGCGCGATCTGGTCCTCGTACGAGCCACCGACCCTGACCGCCTGCGGGCTACGTGGGACCTGCTGCGCGAGGCTGCCGGCGACCGCTGCTACGTGCTCTACTTGCCCGGCATTGACAGCCTAATTGTGACGCGCGCCGCCTGGTTCTGGCGATGGACAGGATGTGCCGACGAAACGCGAAAGGTGTAGCAGCGCGCGCTTTTTCTGCAGGGAGCGAGCCGGTCGGAACCGCCCCTATCGTCCCCATGCAGGAGTGATAAACGATATTATCGCAAGTAGAAAGCCGGACAGAATGGCGCATTTCAGGGGCATTGCAGGGGGATATGGGCTTGTTATAGCAAGCTCGGGTTGGGGCGGATAAGCACCGCGCGAAATTTGGGGTGGGATTGGGCTTTATCGTTTCGTTTTAGCAAGCCGTGCTGAGGATATACGAAGGGTATTTGGTTTAGGAGCGTTGCGTTTGGACAAGGGAAAGAGAAGGGGTCCCTTCGGCGCCTGCTACCTTTACCTGAACCTTTACCTGGGGCGCCTTCTTTTGTCGCAAATCCTTGAAAAACAGGTGTTTTTGAAAAGAAAAAAGCGGTCCGGACGGGACTCGAACCCGCGACCTCCGGCGTGACAGGCCGGCGTTCTAACCAACTGAACTACCGGACCGCGTGGAACACTGCAAACTATAACCAGAAAAAACGTCCGGGCAAGCCGTTCTTGTTGAAGCTTCCATGGATTGCAGCGGCTGCCCGAAGCAACACGGTACACGCCACAGCACGTTCGAAAGTTTCAGCCCGATCGGTTCACTCCGGCAAAATGGTAATGCGTGGCCCGTCGTCCTTCGATTTTTCAAGCTGGTCCGGCTCGGGCATGATCCAGGCCAGGATCAAATACACGATGATGAAGGGGAAGCCGCTGGAAAAGATCGCACCCAGCACGAAAAGCGCCCGGACCAGGGTGGGATCCCAGCCGAGGTATTCGGCAATGCCGCCGCAGACGCCCGCCAGCATCCGGTCGCGCGACTTGACCAGCCGTTTGGGCTTTGTCGGGGCCGGTGCATCTGCGGTTGCTTCGGCCGTCGACGGAGACGTCGTGGTTTTGCCCGAGGAAAACGTGGTGCGCAGCTCTTCGAAAACCTTCCGGGGCTGATCGAACAGCTCATCCAGCGACTTTTGCTGCCGGGGCTTTGCCTTTTTGCGGCGACGGGGGCGCCGGCGCGGCCGCCAGGAAAGCACACCCAGGCCCAGCAGGATGATCAGCAGCGCAGCCACCCAGGGCAGAAAACCCACCAGCGTGCTCACGTCCACGCCGCTCCAGAGTCCCAACTGCTGCAGTACGTACACCACGCCCACCAGCAGCATGGCCAGTCCGGCCACCGTGGGCAGGTTCCACACCGGATCCCGACGCGTGCTGCTCCCTTCGTCGCCGAACAGCAATTGCTCCAGCTCGGCATCGGAGAGCTGTTCCAACTCCAGCGCTTCGGCCTCTTCGGCTTCCAGGTGCGTCGGGTAGGAGCGCGTGCGCGTGGCCATCTCGGTATGGTCAGATGCTGCGGGTCTGCTTTCTCTGCGACTTACGCATGGGGCGGCGATAAGTTACGATCGCCGAATCACTTCCTGTTCCGTCACCACGATCTGCACGGGCACGTCGTGCGGCTCGGGCGGCACCACATCGACGAGGCATTCCCGATACACCGGGCAGATCGTACAGGCCGAAAGCCCACGTAGAAATGTGTCGTAATAGCCTTTGCCGTAGCCAATTCGGTAGCCGTTGCGTCCGACGCCCAGCGCCGGTACAAGTACCACGTCAATCGTTTCGGGCGGAACGAGCGGGGCGGTGCGGGGTTCTTGCAGGCCCCAGGGACCACGCTCCAGTTGCGAGGGATCGTCGAACCGCCGGGCTTCGAGCTTCGGCGGATCCGTACCGGCTACGACCGGTAGGGCTACCAGTTTACCCTGCCGCCGGAGCCAGTCGGCCAGGGGGCGCAGGTCGATCTCGCGGCGCTCCAGCAGCGGCCAGTAGAGCAACACGGAGCGGGCTTTACCCAACTCGGGTAGTCCCTGAAGGCGGTGCACGATCGCCCGGCTCCGTTTTCGGTGCGCCTCCTCGCTCAGGCTTGTCCGGAACGCCCGAAATTGCCTGCGGAGCGTTTCTTTAATCTGTACCGGCAGGGTATCGAGCGACATGAGCGTGCCATCTGGTTGCTAAAGGCAAGATAAACTTATGGAAAAAGAAAAGCACGGGGTTCCCGAAGATCGACTGGCCGCGTTCGAGGCCTACCGGACGCGCATGAACCGGCGCATCCTGGACGCCGACCACCTGGGCATCAAGCGCTTCTTTCATCTGGACGAAACGGCTTACCACGATGGGGCGCTGGATCGAAAGACGAAGGAATTGCTCGGGCTGGTCGCTTCCATGGTGCTGCGCTGCAACGACTGCATCGACTACCATCTGATTAACTGCGTGCGGCTGGGCTTTTCGGACGAAGAGTTGCTGGACGCCATGAACGTGGCACTGATTGTGGGCGGGTCCATCGTGATTCCGCACCTGCGTCATGCCGTCGAAACACTCGACTTGCTGCGGGCCCGTGAAAATCCGGCGGAATAACCGGTGAATACCGGTTCTGGAGCAACCGACGTGATCCTGCCTGCTGCTTGCGCGTTGTATTTCGATCGTGAAAACCCTATCTTCTCGCTTCTGTAAGCAGGCGAGATCTGGCTATGTTTGAAAGCCTTACTGAAAAATTAGAAGCCGCCCTGAAGTCCGTCTCGGGGCAGGGACGCATCACCGAGCTGAACATTGCCGGGACGATGCGGGAGATCCGGCGCGCCTTGCTCGAGGCGGACGTCAACTACCAGGTGGCGCGGGAGTTCACCGAGCGCGTCAAGGAAAAGGCGCTCGGGACGAAGGTGCTGAGCTCGGTTTCGCCGGGTCAGCAGCTCGTCAAGATCGTCTACGACGAGCTGGTGCGGCTGCTGGGCTCGGAGCAGGTCGATATCAATTTGAGTCCGACGCCGCCCACGGTGATTCTGGTGGCCGGGCTGCAGGGATCGGGTAAGACCACGTTCTGCGCCAAGCTGGCGCTTTACTTCAAAAAGAAAGGCCGGGCGCCGCTGCTGGCGGCCGCTGACGTGTACCGTCCGGCTGCCGTCGAGCAGCTCAAGACGCTGGCCGCTTCGATCAACGTGCCCGTCTACGCCCTCGAAGAGAACGGGCAGGTGGTGCAGGATGCCGTGCGGGTTGCCCGTGAGGCGGTACAGGAGGCGCGTCGCACGGCCCGCGACATCGTGATCATCGACACGGCCGGTCGCCTGCACATCGACGAAGCGATGATGCAGGAGGTCGAACAGATCAAAGCGGCTGTGCGGCCCCACGAGATCCTGTTTGTGGTCGACAGCATGACCGGCCAGGACGCCGTCAACACGGCCAAAGCCTTCAACGAACGGCTCGACTTCGACGGCGTCGTGCTCACCAAGCTCGACGGCGACACGCGCGGCGGCGCGGCGCTTTCGATTCGGTCGGTCGTCAACAAACCGATCAAGTTCGCCTCGACGGGCGAAAAGCTCGACGCGCTCACGCCGTTCTATCCGGATCGCATGGCCCAGCGCATTCTGGGCATGGGCGACGTGATCTCGCTGGTCGAGCGTGCCCAGGAGCAGTACGACGCCCGTCAGGCCGAAAAGCTGCGCCGCAAGCTGCGCTCGGCCGATTTCAACCTGGAGGATTTTTACGAGCAACTGCAGCGCATCAAAAAGATGGGCTCGTTGCGCGAGCTCATCGGCATGATTCCCGGCCTGGGCCGTTACGTCAAGGATCTGGACGTGGACGACGACGCCTTCAAACACATCGAGGCGATGATCCTGTCGATGACGCCCGAAGAGCGGCGCAATCCGGACATCATCGATGCGAGCCGGCGTCGTCGGATTGCCCGGGGCAGCGGCATGGAGGTGAGCGACGTGAACCAACTGCTCCGGCAGTTCAAGGAGATGCGCAAGATGATGAAGTCGATGTCCAAGCTGATGGGCAAGGGCCGGGCGGTCGATCTGCGGCAGTTGCTGGGCGGTAGACTGTAACCAACGTTCCGGATAACCTCATTGAACAAACCAGGGAGCGATTACGGCCTATGGCGGTCAGACTACGTTTGCGTCGACTGGGTCGGAGAAATCTTCCGATTTACGCCATTGTGGCGGCCGATGCGCGGTCGCCACGGGATGGGCGTTTTATCGAAGATCTCGGGCGCTACTATCCACTGCACGAGCCGGCCACGGTCGAGCTGAAAGCCGACCGGGTAATCTACTGGCTGGAGCGGGGTGCCCAGCCGACCGAGACGGTGCGCAGCCTTCTGCGGCGGGAGGGCATTCTGCTGGCCATGCACCTGCGCCGCAAAGGCAAGTCGGAGGAAGAGATTCAGCAGGCGGTGGCCGAGCATCGTGCCCGCCAGTATGAGAAGCTGCGGAAGAAGGCGAAGCCGACCGTGGCGCAACTGAAGCAGGCGGCGCTGGAAGAGGAACGGCGGCGGGCCGCCGAGCTGGAGGCGGAGCTGGCCCGGCAGCGGGCTGAGGCGGAGGCTAAAGCCCGCGCCGAGGCCGAGCAGCAGGCCGCGGCCGAGGCGGAAGCTGCTGAAGCTGAGGCCGAAGCTGCCGAGACGGAAGCGGTAGCCGAAGCGGACGTCCCGGAAGCGGCCGCCGAAACGGAAGCGGTAGCCGAAGCGGACGTCCCGGAAGCGGCCGCCGAAACGGAAGCCCCCGCCGAGCCAGAAGCGGCCACCGAGGAGTCGGCGAGCGACGACGAAGAAAAGGCATCCTGAGCGCGCCGTAGAACCGATCGTCGGGGCAGGGGAACACCATGGAGCGGGTTGATCCGGACGAACTGCTGCTGATGGGCTATGTGGCCCGCGCACATGGCGTCCGAGGCGCCTTCAAGGTGATCCCCGAAACAGACGATCCCACGCGCTTTGAAACGCTGGAGACGATTTACGTCGGGCGGTCGCCGGAGACGGCCCGTCCGGTGCGTCTGCAGCGCGTGCAGTACCAGCCCACGCGGCGCGGGCTTATCGTGCTGCTGCAGGTGGCCGAGGTCACCGACCGCGATGCGGCGCAGGCGCTCCGGGGCCTGCGGGTTTACGCCCGGCAGTCCGACCTGCCTCCGCTGGCCGAAGGGGAATTCTTCCTGCATGACCTGGTGGGGCTGCGGGTGGAGACCGAAGCGGGCGAGCCCGTCGGGACCGTCGTCGAGGTGCTGGAGATGCCCGCCCACCTGATCTATGTGGTGGGGCGCCCGGGCCGTCCGCATGCGATGGTGCCGGACGTCGAGGTCTTCGTGCGGGAGCTGGACCTTGAAGGCCGGCGGCTCGTTATACGCCCGATTGAAGGGTTGCTGGACTGAGGGGAGGCCAAAACGTAGCAATAAGCCGTGCGCATTGACATTGTGACGGCATTCCCCGATCTGGTCCGGGGACCGCTGGAGTACAGCATCATCCGGCGGGCGCGCGAGCGCGGGCTCGTGGACATTCGTGTGCACGACCTGCGCGACTATACCACGGACCGGCATCGGCAGATAGATGACTATCCCTACGGGGGGGGCGGGGGGATGGTGCTCAAGCCGGAGCCCATCTTCCGCTGTATCGAAGCCATCCAGGAAGAGGCGGCCCGTGAGGGGCGCAAGATCGACGAGGTCATCTATCTGACGCCCGACGGCCAGGTGTTCAACCAGGCACTGGCCAACCGGTTGTCGCTCTGCCAGCATCTGGTGCTGCTGGCCGGCCACTACAAGGGCGTCGATCAGCGGGTGCGGGACGCCCTGGTTACGATGGAACTGTCCATCGGCGACTACGTGCTCAGCGGCGGAGAGCTGCCGGCCCTTGTGGTGGTGGATGCCATTGTGCGGCTGATCCCGGGCGTGCTGGGCGATGCCGAGTCGGCGCTGACCGATTCGTTCCAGGACGGGCTGCTGGATGCGCCCGTCTACACGCGGCCGGCCGTCTTTCGGGGAATGGCTGTCCCCGAGGTGCTGCGTTCGGGCGATCACAAACGGATCGCCGCCTGGCGAGAAGCGCAGCGCCTGCTGAAGACGCGCCAGCGCCGTCCGGATCTGCTCGAAGCGCATGAACCGTCAACGACCCACGACGAATAAAACGGAGGATTCATCATGTCGGACGAACTGATTCGCCTGGTCGAGGCCACGCAGTTGCGGGACGACATCCCGGAGTTCGGTCCGGGCGATACGGTCAATGTACACGTGCGCGTGGTGGAAGGCGACAAAGAGCGCATTCAGCAGTTCAAGGGCGTGGTCATCTCGATTCGCGGCAGCGGTGCCCGGAAGACCTTCACCGTGCGGAAGGTCTCCAACGGCGTGGGCGTGGAGCGTATTTTTCCGCTCTACTCGCCCAAGATTGCCAAAATCGAGGTGCTGCGTCGGGGACATGTGCGCCGTGCCAAGCTCTACTACCTGCGCCAGCGCTCCGGCAAGTCGGCCCGCATCAAGGAGAAGCGCTATTTCACGCCCGGAGAAGGTCTGGAATAAGACCAGGAGCCCGGCCTCCTGGCCGGCGTTTAAACGGGCAGACGAGCTATCGGACCGCCGACCGGGGTTCCGGGCCGGCGGTTTTTGTTGGCATCAACGCAAACGTTCTGATGAAGGGGGGGCGTGATGGTGCGACTGGCGATCTGGGATACACTGCCGGCCGAGTTTTTTGTCTCGGGACTGACAGCGGGCAATGTGCAGTTGCCGGTGGCGCTGGAAGTGGAGCGCTGTCCGGCGCCGGAGGCGCTGGAACGCCTGCTCGCGGGTGACGTCGAGGTGGCGCTGGTGCCCACGCTCGACGTGCTGCTGCACAACGATGAGGTCGATGCGCTGCCGGCCGTGGCGCTTTCGTCCTGGAAGCATCCCTATGCGCGACTCGTGCTGCGTCAGGGGTTCTTGCAGGTGAATTCACTGGCGCTGGATCCGCGCTACGCGCAGGAGGCGTTCATCGCGCAGGTGGTACTCCAGGAGCACTACAGCCAGACGCCCCAGCCGGTCGCCTACGAGGGTGCCACGCGTGACGAGCTGCTGGGTGGCGAGGAGGATGCCTGCCTGCTGATCGGCAACGACGTGCCCGCCCTGCAGACCGGTGCGCTGACGCTCGACTTGGGCCAAGAGTGGTACGAGCTGGCCAACTACCCGATGGTCTGGGGCCTGTTTGCCGTGCGTAAAGGCGAAGGCAACCCGCTGCTGGTCAAAACGCTGCGGCGTCTGGCGAAGGCCGCCGAAGCCCGGCGGGAAGTCTGGGCCCAGACCCGTGAGATGACACCCGAGCTGCACGAGTACTTCCTGGAAAACCTCCGCCTGCGCTTTGACGACTTGGTTATGGCCAGCCTGACGGAATTCCGGGAATACCTGTTCTATTTCCAGATCACCGACGAAGTCCCGGACCTGCCCCTGTACACGATCCCGGAGGACGAGGAAGACGAAGAGGAGGACGAAGACGAAGTGCCCCTGCTCTGAACCCGACCTTGCCCGGTATGCCGGACAACATCAAGATCGTCGCTACCAACCGTAAGGCCCGCCACGAATACCACATTGAGGACACGCTTGAGGCGGGTCTGGTGCTGAAGGGTACCGAAGTGAAATCCCTCCGGGAGGGGCGGGTCAACCTGCAGGATGCCTACTGCACCGTCGAAAACGGCGAGATGTACCTGCTGAACTGTCACATCTCGCCCTACCGGAACACCGGAGCGCACGACAACCACGATCCGCTCCGGTCCCGCAAACTTCTCATGCACAAACGCGAGATCGAACGCTGGGGGCAGGCCGCCCAGCAGAAAGGTTACACGATCATCCCTTTGAAGATCTACTTCAAAAACGGCCGGGCCAAGGTGGAAATCGGGCTGGCGCGGGGTAAGAAACTCTACGACCGCCGCGCCGACATCGCCGAGCGGGAAGCCCGGCGTCGCCTGGAACGGGTACTCAAAAGTCGTCGAGGATAAACCTTCGGAAGTCCCATGCCCTCGTTCCCACCCGTCGAAGAACAGCTCCGGCAGATTCGCCGCGGCGTTGTCGAGATCATTCCGGAAGAGGAGCTTGTCCAGAAGCTGGAGCGCTCCTACCGTACCGGCAAGCCGCTGATCGTCAAGCTGGGCTGCGATCCCAGTCGGCCCGACCTGCACCTGGGCCATGCCGTCGTACTGCGTAAGCTGCGGCAGTTTCAGGACCTGGGCCATCAGGCCGTGCTGATCATCGGCGACTTCACGGCGATGATCGGCGACCCGACCGGCCGCTCCAAGACACGTCCGGCGCTGACGCTCGAAGAAACGCGGGCCAACGGCCGCACCTACTTCGAGCAGACCGCCAGAATTCTTGATCCGGAGCGGACGATCATCCGCTACAACTCGGAATGGCTCGGCAGGATGACCTTCCGGGACGTGATCGAGCTGGCGGCCAAGTACACGGTGGCCCGCATGCTGGAGCGCGACGACTTCGAGAAGCGCTATAAGGCTGGCGAGCCAATCGGCATTCACGAATTTCTGTACCCGCTGGCCCAGGCTATGGACTCGGTGGAAATTCAGGCCGACGTGGAGCTGGGCGGCACCGACCAGCGCTTCAATCTGCTTGTGGGACGCGACATTCAACAGGCCTACGGGCTGGAGCCCCAGATATGCCTGCTCATGCCGATTCTGGAGGGGACCGACGGCGTCGAGAAGATGTCGAAGTCGCTGGGCAACTACATCGGGATCACCGAGCCGCCCGAAGAAATGTACGGCAAGGTGCTCTCGATCCCGGACCATCTCATTTACCGCTACTTCGAGCTGGCCACCGACATTCCCACCGAAGAACTGCCGGCCAAAAAGGAATTTGCCGAGCGCGATCCGCGCAATGCCAAGCACGAGCTGGCCTGGACGATCGTGCGCATGTACCACGGCGCGGAGGCCGCCAACCGAGCGCGGGAGCACTTCGAGCGTACGATCATCCGGGGCGAGGCGCCCGAAGATCTGAAACCGTTCCGTCCCACGCCGGACGAAGGCTCGCGCATCGCGCTGGTCAACCTGATTGTGCAGGCCGCGCTGGCGCCGTCCAAGAGCGAAGCCCGGCGGCTGATCCGACAAGGGGCCGTCTCGATCGATGGCGAGCGCGTCACCGACGAGCACCTGGAGATCGACCTGGCGCAGCGGGCCCCCTTCGTGCTCAAGGTGGGCAAGCGTCGCTTTGCCCGGGTGGTATGGGACGAGGCGCAGCAGCTCGCCTGAGGGGTTGACAAACCCTTCCCTGGACACCTCGCTTGAAAAGAGAGGGGGAAGCTTATAAGCGCTGAAATATGCGCAGAAGCCTGCCTCCGCCGTCAACCCCAACACGCAGACAGACATCGCTCCCCCTTGCAGGGGGAGCTGGCCCGAAGGGCCTGAGGGGGTGTCAGGGGGCTACCGACCCCCACGGTGTCCTGATAATAGAAGGTAGTCAGGACTCTGGCGCGAAGCGGGCCTGCACGTGGGCGTCCATCTGCTCGACTTTTTCGATGAGGGCCTGCTTGTAGGCCACGACCCGTTGCAGCAGTTCGGGGTCACCCGTGGCAAGGATCTGCACGGCCAGCAGGCCGGCGTTGCGGGCCTGTCCGATGGCCACGGTGGCGACGGGCACGCCGCCGGGCATCTGCACGATCGACAGCAGCGAATCGAGGCCCTGCAGGTGACGGGTAGGGACGGGCACCCCGATGACGGGCAGCGGCGTGGCCGAAGCGATCATGCCGGGTAGATGGGCGGCACCGCCGGCTCCGGCGATGATCACCTTGAGACCGCGCGTATGAGCCGTGCGGGCATACTCCAGCATGCGGTGCGGCGTGCGGTGGGCTGAGAGTACTCGGATCTCGTAGGGCACGCCGAATTCCTCGAGCACATGGGCAGCGTCTTCCATGACGGGCAGGTCCGATTCGCTGCCCATGGCGATACCGACCAGCGGCGTGGTGGCGGCAGGCATGGCGTTGGCAGGCTGGTTCAGAGGTAACGGGCAATCAGATCGGCGGCCGCTTCAGCACGCCGGCGTACGTCTTCCGGATCGCTGCCGGTGGCCGTTACGTGCCCCATTTTACGGCCGGGACGCACCTGCATCTTGCCGTACAGATGCACGGCCACGCCGGGGATGCGGAGGGCTTCGGGCAGGCCGCGCAGGTCGATCCGGTCACTGCTGCGCCGGCCGAGGATGTTCACCATGATGGCTACAGGCTCCCGCAGCTCGGGCGAGCCCAGCGGCCAGTCGAGCACGGCGCGCACGTGGTTTTCGAACTGGGAGGTGTAGCACCCCTCGATCGTGTAGTGGCCGGTGTTGTGCGGGCGCGGCGCCAGCTCGTTGATCAGGATGCGTCCGTCGGCCAGCTCGAACAACTCCACGGCCGTGATGCCGACGCCCCCGACGGCCTCGACGGCAGCACAGGCCACGCGCCGGGCCTCGTCGGCCACGGCCGGATCGATGGCGGCAGGCGCCTGTACCAGGTAGCAGCGGTGATCTTCCTGTTGCGTGTAGACGACCGGGTAGATCACCTCTTCGCCCCGCGGGCTTCGGGCCACCAGCACGGCCAGCTCGCGTACGAACGGTGCCCAGGCTTCGACGAGCAGGCCGTCCTCCTGGGCCAGCTGCGCCCAGCCGGTCTTCAGGGCTTCGGGCGAGCGGGCCGTGAAGTTGCCGTAGCCGTCGTAGGAGCCCCGGTAGCGCTTGAGCATCACCGGATAGCCGAACCGTTCGGCCGCCGCCAGCGCCTCTTCGAGCGTGGCGCAGCAGGAAAAGTCGGGCAGCGGCAGGCCGGCTTCGGCCAGCACGCGCTTCTGATGCCCCTTGTCGCGGATGATCCGGACGGTTTCGGCCTTCGGCCAGAGCAAAGTGCTCTCGGGAAGCACCGGTTCCAGCACGTCGGCCGGGGCCCATTCGCTTTCGACGGTCACCACCGTGCAGCCTTCGGCAAAGCGACGCAGCACGTCCGGGTCTTTCCAGTCGCCCACGATCACCTCGCCCAGCCCTTCGGCCGCGTCGGCCGGCTTCGGCACCAGAAAGCGTACCCGCAGCCCCATCCGGATCGCCGCCAGGGCCGTCATGCGGCCGAGCTGGCCGCCGCCCAGAATGCCGATGACCGGCGCAGGTAATGCCATACGCGTTTAAGCCGATCTGCGGGTAGTTCAGCGCCGGCCAAAATACGGCGGAGGACGTTTCGGGTACAAACAAAAAGCGTTCGAAAGAAAAAGCGTATCTCAGGAAGAAGCGCGGAGGGTGCGGAGCAACTCGTCGAGTTCGGCTTCGCTCTGCACGAGCACGCGGCGGGCTTTGGAGCCCTCGAAGGGACCCACAATGCCGGCCGCTTCGAGCTGGTCCACGATGCGGGCCGCGCGGGTGTAGCCGATCGACAGCTTGCGTTGCAGGAGCGATACCGAACCCTGCTGACTGCGCACGATGATGCGGGCGGCTTCTTCGAAGAGCGCGTCGTAGTGGTCGCCGCTTCCGCCGCCGGCGGGCTCGCCGTTGTGTTCGTCTTCGAGGTGGGGCAGCCAGTAGGGGCCGGGTCCCGGTTGCTCGGCAATGAATCGGGTGACGCGTTCTACTTCGTCGAGCGACACGAACGGCCCCTGCAGGCGCACCAATTGGCTACCCATCATAAAAAGCATGTCGCCGTTGCCCACCAGGCCCTCGGCGCCGTTCTGGTCGAGAATGGTCCGCGAGTCCACCTTGGTGGCCACCTGATAGGCGATGCGGGCTGGGAAATTCGCCTTGATCAGACCGGTGATCACGTCCACCGAGGGGCGCTGGGTAGCCAGCACCAGATGGATCCCCACGGCCCGGGCCATCTGAGCCAGGCGGGCGATCGGTCCTTCGATGTCTTTGCCGGCCGTCATCATCAGATCGGCCAGCTCGTCGATGATCACCACGATGTAGGGCAGATGGCGGTGCCCTTCGTCCGGGGAGAGGGCGCCCTCCTTGAGGCGGCGGTTGTAGTCTTTGATGCTGCGCACGCCGGCCTTCGAGAGCAGGTCGTAGCGCAGTTCCATTTCTTTTTCGCAGCTCTTCAGCACGGCCAGCGCCTGGGTAAAGTCGGTGATGATGGGCTCCTCAGCGCCTTCCGGCAGGGCCAGAAAGTGATCGACCACGGTTGCATACTGCTGCAGCTCAATCTTCTTGGGGTCGATCATCACGAATTTGAGATTGGCCGGATGGCAGGCGTAGAGCAGCCCCGTGATGAGGGCGTTGAGCCCTACCGACTTTCCAGAGCCGGTGGCGCCAGCGATGAGCAGATGCGGCAGACGGGTCAGGTCCTGCAGATAGACTTCGCCTTCGATGGTTTTGCCCAGCGCGATGGGCAGCTCCATCTGGGCGTCGCGGAAGCGGGCCGTACCGATCACGTCGCGGATGCGGACCAGCTCGCGATGGCGGTTGGGGATCTCCACGCCGATGGCCGACTTGCCGGGGATGGGGGCGATCATGCGAATGCCCGGGGCGGCCAGCGCCATGGCCAGGTCATCCTCCAGCGCGGTGATCTTGCTGATCTTGACGCCGGGCGCCGGTGTCAGCTCGTAGAGCGTGACCGTGGGGCCGACGATTGCGTTGATCGACGTGATCTCGATGTTGTAGGTGGCCAGCTTGTCAAGCAGGATGCGCTTGTTGGCCTCCAGTTCTTCGTAGTCGATCCGGCGCTCGTAAGCCTCTGGGGCATCGAGCAGATCGATCGGCGGCGGGGTGTAGGGGGGCAGGGTAGCGGTGTTCGGCAGTTCGGCCGGACGATTGATGCGGTCGGTGCGTTCTTCCTCGACGCCCTGGCGGACGATCAGCTCGGGCTGTCGGGGCTCGGCAGGTTTCGGTTCAGGCGGAGCCGGCTCGGGCGGGGGTGTCTCGCGGCGCGTCAGCTCACGCAGCAGTTCGTGCCGTGGAACGGCGTCGCCTTCAGAAACGCTGATTGTCGGCTCCGGTGCAGGGCGTGGCTCGGAAGACGGTGGGGGTGAGGCAGGCGGCGGTGCGGGCGTCGGACGCTCCTCCCGGCGGCGTCTGCGTTTTTCCCGGCGCCGACGGCGGCGTTCGGCCCGATGCTGTCGCCAGGCATGCCAGCGACGGCGGAGGCCCTCGCGGGTGGCGGCCAGCAGGTGCTCCAGGCGGTCGAGCGAGCGCTGCAGGTCGTGATCGATCAGCAGCAATGTCATCGAAGCAAGTCCCAGCAGCAGCAGGCCCAGAGCGCCGATTTTGCCGAACACCTGGATCATCCAGCCGGCCAGGCCCAGCCCCAGGTTGCCGGACCAGGCATGCAGATCGGCCTCAAAGACCACCGCGACCCACCCGAAACCGGCGGCCACCAGGGGCACCAGCAGCAGGAGCAGCCCGCTGAACAGGGGCAGGACACGCGGACGCCGGCCACGGAAGATTACATAACCCCAGGCCACCAGCAGGCCGGGAAGCAGCACCGAGGCATAGCCGAACAGGCGAGCCACCAGCAGGTAGGCCAGAGCGGCGCCCACCAGCCCCAGCGCATTCTCCGCCCGGTTGTTGCCCGGATCCAGCGCAGCCCCGAGCGAAAAATGCCGGGCCAGCCCGTTGTCCGAAGGGTGATAGGTCACCAGCGCCAGGGTGAGCAGTACCCCCAGCACCATGAGCGTCAGCCCCAGAATCTCCCGCCGACGTGTGGGAGAAATCGTCGGAGTCGCCTCCTTTGCGGGCTTGCGCGCTTTGCGACGACGCCTGGATGTTGTGCCGGCCATGCTTCAAAGATACAACACGCGCCCGGAGCATACCAGGGCTCTCTGTACGCCCGGATTACCCGACAGATTCAGAAGGCTGGCGCTCTCTGTACAGCACCAGACGGTTTTCCCGGTAGTAGGGGAGCACGGGCAGCGCGTCGAGCTGCAGGCAGTATTCCACGTCGGCGCCGTAGCCTTTCTCGGTGAGCCAGCGGGCGTGATTGCTGTGTCGTAGCGCCTCGGCCAGATGCTCGCGGTCATGCAGGTACTGGGTCAATGCAATGTGGGCGGCATCGCTGACGTATTCGGGTTCCCGGCCCTCCCAGAGGCGGTGCAGGATCAGGCCGGCACAGAGCGCGTCGTCCAGCGCCACCCGGTTGTTACGCCCGGCGCAGATGATCGTGACGTCCAGTCCGACTTCTCGGATGAACTGCACGACCTGCCCTGCATTGAGGAAACCGGCGATCACAAGGTGCCGGGCAGCGCGGGCGCTCCAGATGGTGCGCGTGCCGTTGGTGGTGTTCAGTATGATCGTCTTGCCTTTGACGACCGCTGGCGTATACTCCAGGGGCGAATTGCCCAGGTGGTAGCCGTCGATGCGGTCGCCGTCGCGCTCGCCGCCCAGCAGATAGGTGCTCGGATCCAGGTTCATGGCGATCCGGCCGGCCTGGTCCATGTCGGCCACCGGAATGACGGCCCGTGCGCCGTTGGCCAGTGCCGTGATGATGGTTGAAGAGGCCCGCAGCACGTCGATCACCACGACGGTGCGCCCCTCGACGTCCTCCTCCGTCACGGAGTTTCCGGTCAGAAAAACCTCAACGTTCATGGCCCTGTCGCGGCCTGCTCGGCAAGTTGTTCGATAGCCCGTAAAGTTACGACAGGGCCTCGGGGTTGAGGGCCAGTCGTGCCCGTTATTTTCTGTGAAGCTCGACGAACGGAGGCTTGTGGACGCGGGCCGGTAGAATCTGGCTTCTGATCTGCACGCCGAGCTGTCGGCCGGGCTCCGTGTAGTCGGGGCGGTTGGGCACGTAACCCAGCGCGATGCCCTGCTGGAGCACCGGCGAGAGGGTGCCGCTGGTCACCTCTCCGATGGGCGTGCCGCTGGCATCGACAATCGGATAGCCGGCGCGCGGGATGCCACGTCCCTCTACGATCAGCCCAATCAGGCGGCGGGTCGGTCCGGACTCTTTGATGCGCAGCAGCGCTTCCCGGCCGATGAAGTCGCCTTTGTCGAGCTTGACCACCCAGCTCAGTCCGGCTTCCAGCGGGTTGGTCGATTCGTCCAGTTCGTGTCCGTAGAGGCAGTAGCCTGCTTCCAGGCGGAGCGTATCGCGGGCGCCCAGTCCAGCCGGTTTGAGCCCGTGGGCCTGGCCCGCCTCAAGCAGCGCATCCCACACGCGGGGGACCTCGTCGGCATGGCAGTAGATCTCCAGGCCCGGCTCGCCCGTGTAGCCGGTGTGCGAGAGCACGGCCCAGCGGCAGTCCAGAAACGTACCCGGCTCCATGACCCGGAAGTGGTAGTAGCGGGGATTGTCCGGCGCCAGGTCGGGCACGAAATGCCGGGCGATTTCGAAGGCGGCCGGCCCCTGCAGAGCCAGCAGGGCGATCTCGTCGGAGCGATTCTCCAGGTGAGCGCCCATGGGATTGTTCGCCTGCATCCAGGCGAAGTCTTTTTCGATGTTGGCCGCGTTGACCACCAGCAGGTAGGTTTCGGCGTCAAAGCGGTAGACCAGCAGGTCGTCCACCACGCCCCCTTCGGGTGTGCACATGACCGTATAGAGCGCGCGGCCGTCGTAGAGGCGGGAGGCGTCGTTGGTGATCAGGTGCTGCACGAAATCGAACGCGCGGGGCCCGCGCACGAAGATTTCGCCCATGTGGGAGACGTCGAACAGACCGGCCGCTCGCCGGACGGCCAGGTGTTCGTCGATGATGCTGCTGTACTGCACAGGCATTTCGAAGCCGCTAAAGCCCATCATGCGGGCGCCCAGGGCGACGTGCCGGTCGTAGAGCGGCGTGCGTTTCAAGGTGGTTTCGGCCATGGTTCGCTTCAGGTTTCAGGTTGTGTGGTCATCGAGACGGAAGGCTTCAATGCCGGCCTGCCGGAGAGTCTGGCAGGCGCGGTCGGCGTCGGCCTCGGTGGCGAAGCCCAGGCGGAAGGTGCCGCCCGTACCCTCGCGCACCTTCAGCAGTTCGATGTCCTGAATGTTGAGGCCGGCCTCGTAGAGGGTGCGGGTGATTCGGTAGAGGGCGCCGGGGCGGTCTTCGATGCGGACGTACACGTCGGCCAGCGGGTGCAGAAAGCCTTTCGTGTCGCGGGGGATGCGGGCGCGTGTCCGGCGGGCCTGCTCGAAGGCTTCCGCGAGCGCCTGTTCGTCTTCTTCGATGAGGCGGTTGCGCAGGCGTTGCAGGTTGGCCGCAAAGTGGCCGAGCGTGTCGAGCAGCGGCCCCTCGTTGGCAAAGAGCACATCGCGCCAGAGGTCGAACGGGGAGGAGGCAATCCGGGTCATGTCGCGGAAGCCCCCGGCGGCCAGTTGCAGGAAGGTTTCGTCGCCCTTGCTCAGCTCGGCGGCCGTATTGACGAGCAGGACGGCCAGAAGCTGAGGCAGATGGCTGACGGCGGCGGCGATGGCGTCGTGCCGTTCGGCCTCGAGCACCAGCATGCGGGCACCCAGCAATCGGATCAACTCCAGCAGGTCTTCGTGCTCTTGCTGAAGTCGGGCGGCGTCGCTTCCGGGGGGCGGGCAGAGCACGTAGGTGGCGTTCTCGAACAGAAACGGATCGGCGTTGGCCAGGCCGCGGCGTTCGGAGCCGGCCATGGGATGGCCACCGATGAAGGTGACCGTCTCGGGCAGCATGTCCCGGGCGTGGGCCATAATGGGACGTTTGACGCCGCAGACGTCGGTCACCCGGGCGCCCGGCTTCAGGTGCGGTCCGATCTCCTCCAGCAGGTACAGGATGCCGCGCAGCGGGGCGGCCAGCACCACCAGATCGGCCCCGGCTACGGCCTCGGCCACGTCCTCGGCAGTGGCATCCACGACGCCGAGCTCACGGGCCTGGCGCAGTACCTTGCGCTGATCGAAGGCCGTCAGGTGCAATTCCGGCCGTGCCTGTTTCCAGGCCATCGCCAGCGAGCCGCCGATCAGGCCCAGCCCGCAGATCGTAATGCGTTCGATCATGGCTCAGAAGAACCTCAGCTTCATGCAGAAGACGGAGCCGCCGGATTTCAGAAACTCGCCGGTATCCAGTTCGATTGGCTCGAAGCCGGCCGCACGCAGCCGGGCAACAGTTTCGGGGCAGCCCTGCTGGATTAGCACGTGGCGGCCGTCGGGACAGTGTGCGTTGCAGGCCAGCAGTTCGCGCGCTTCACGTTCGGGCACCTCAATCAGGTTGGGAATCAGACGGTGGAGCAGAGCGCGTCCCTCGTCGTCGAAGGCGGCCGGCACATAGAGTGCCGTACCGGCATCGAGCAGACTCAGACAGGTGTCCAGATGATAGAAGTCCGGGTCGGTCAGGTGCAGCGCCACCACGCGAACGTCCAGCGCGTGGGCCAGCCATTCGTAGACGGCGCGGTCCGTGCGGAAGCCGTAGCCGCCCCAGAGCAGCGCGTGGCCTGGATGCCAGAGCGCATCGCCCATTCCCTCGAAGCTGCCGGGCACTTCGTTGGGAATGGAAACCAGCGCGTAGCCCTGCTGCTCGAAAAAGCGGGCGATGTGGGGCACCTCGTCGCGGCGTTGGGGCGCGTGCATGCGGCTGAGCACGACGCCGCGCTCGCTATCTCCACGCAGGAAGGGCAGTGTCTGGTTGGCGCAGAACACCATGTCGGGTAGGCCAGGCACGCCGTCGAGCACGTGCACCTCGAAGCCCAGCGTCCGGTAGGTGTCACGCAGCGCCTCCCACTGGCGGCGGGCCAGTGTACGATCCACCTGGCCCACGTGCCCTTCCATGTGGGGATTGATCACATATTCCACGTCGAAATAGTCGGGCGACACCATGAGCACCCGCCGCGGCAGCGGCATGGGCGGTGTCGTTTCGATGGTAAAGTCAAGTCGGTCGGCTTGCTGGTATAGCATGGGTCAGGAGGTTCAAGCGGTCAACCAGGGTGGGCTTTATGCTAAGTTAAGTCATAGTACAGGCCGTTGGATCGGCCCGGAGCACTTCAGAAATCTGAGACCATCGCCGGGGGAGCGATGGCGGGTCGGCAACTGCTGTTCCGGAAGGGCTTCCGGCAGATGACCCGGACGTCTATCGCGTCCGGAAAACGGCTGTCGATCAACCGGCTTTTTCGGTCAGTGCCACCAGGCCGGGTAGTTCCTTACCTTCCAGGAACTCCAGCATGGCGCCGCCGCCGGTCGAGACGTGGCTCACGCGGTCGGCGTAGCCGGCTTGGGTGATGGCCGCCACCGAGTCGCCGCCGCCCACCACGGTCAGGGCGCCCCGGTCGGTGGCTTCGGCCAGCGCCTCGGCGATGGCAAAGGTGCCTCGGGCGAAGCTGGGCATCTCGAACACGCCCATGGGACCGTTCCAGACCACCGTGCGGGCCTGCAGGATTTCCTCGCGGTAGCGTTCGATAGTTTTCGGCCCGATGTCCAGCCCCATGAGGCCGTCCGGGATATCGCCTTCGACGACCTGCGAGGGCGCTTCGTTGGAGAACTCGGGTGCCACCACGTGATCGACCGGCAGCAGGATTTTACCCTGTGCCGCTTCGTAAAGCTGGCGTGCTTCTTCCAGGCGGTCTTCCTCTACCCGCGAGGCGCCCACGCTGTGGCCCAGCGCCTTGAGGAACGTGTAGCTCATGGCGCCGCCGATGAGCAGCCGATCGACACGCGGCAGCAGGTTCTTGATCACGCCGATCTTGTCGGAAACCTTCGCTCCGCCCAGAATGGCCACGAACGGATGCTCGGGGTTTTCGAGCAGGCGGCTCAGGTATTCCACCTCACGTTTCATCAGGTAGCCCATGGCCGCTTGCTTGACGTAGTGGGCCACGCCTTCGGTCGAGGCGTGCGCGCGGTGCGCCGAGCCGAAGGCGTCGTTCACATACACGTCGGCCAGCTCGGCCAGCTGGCGGGCCAGCTCTGGATCGTTTTTCGTCTCGCCCGGATGGAAGCGCGTGTTTTCCAGCAGGATTACACCACCTTCCGGCATGCTGTTGATGGCCTGGCGCACGGCCTCGCCCACGATGTTGCTCACGAAGCGGACGCGCACGCCCAGCAGCTCCTCGAGCCGACGTGCCACCGGTGCCAGGCTGTACTTGGGATCGGGCTGACCCTTGGGACGGCCCAGGTGGCTCATCAAGATCACTTTGGCACCGGCCTGCATGAGCGCCCGGATCGTGGGGAGCGCCTCCCGGATGCGTGTGTCGTCGGCAACGACCAGGTTACCTTGCTCGTCTTCTTTGAGTGGAACGTTGAAATCGACCCGGACCAGCACACGCTTGCCTTTGACCTCCAGGTCGTCGATGGTCAGTTTGCGAAGCGTCGACATGGCCAGCAAGGGGTTTGTCCGGCAGATGCACGAAAAAGGGAGAACGGCAGGCATGCCCTCCCGTTCTCCCTGAAGCCGTTGTGAATTGACCTGTTCATCCGGCCGGTTCGGCGACAGACATCAGCTTTCCGACCAGGTCCACCGTCCGGCAGGCATACCCCCACTCGTTGTCGTACCAGCCCACAACCTTGACCAGGTTGCCGTTTACCATGGTCGAAAGGCTGTCGAAGATGCAGGAATGCGGATTGTGGATGATGTCCAACGAAACAATCGGGTCCTCGACGTACTGCAGGATCCCCTTCAGTTCGTTTTCGGCCGCCTTACGGAAGGCCTCGTTGACCTCCTCGACGGTCACCTCGCGGTTCAGTTCGGCCGTAAAGTCGGTGATCGAGCCGTCCGGCACGGGCACGCGCAGCGCGAAGCCGTCGAGCTTACCCTGCAGGTGCGGTAGTACCAGACCCACCGCCTTGGCCGCGCCGGTCGTGGTCGGGATGATCGACAGCGCTGCCGCACGGGCCCGCCGCAGGTCGCTGTGGGGGGCATCCTGCAACCGCTGATCGGCCGTGTAGGCATGCACCGTGACCATGAAGCCACGCCGCACGCCGAAGGCCTCGTCGAGCACCTTAACCATGGGGGCCAGGCAGTTCGTCGTGCAGCTCGCATTCGAGACGACCTGCTCTTTGCCGGTCAGAATGTGGTCGTTCACACCAAGCACAATGGTGGCATCAACCTCGCCCTTGGCTGGCGCCGAGATGATCACCTTCCTGGCGCCAGCTTCGAGGTGCTGGGCCGCCTTCTCCCGAGAGCGGAAGATCCCCGTCGATTCGATCACCACATCGCAGTCCAGTTCGCCCCAGGGCAGGTTCTTCGGATCGCGCTCGCTGAAGACACGGAAGCGTTCACCATCGACCACCAGTTCGTCGCCTTCGACGCGCACTTCCCCCGGATAGGGGCCATGCACCGAGTCGTACTTGAATAGATGCGCCAGCGTGGCGGCGTCGGTGATATCGTTGACGCCTACCACGTCGATCTGATCGGTCAGCTTGCGCTCCAGAATCGAACGCAGCACCAGCCGTCCGATCCGACCAAACCCGTTGATGCCCAGCTTGATCGCCATGGTTCGTTCTCCTGTTTTACATGATTACGAGGATGCCTCCTGCTAAGAATACGCGAAAGGAGGCCTTCTGGCGAGAAGGCTCTACGGAATTTAACGAAAATCTGAGCAAAAACCCTGTAACGAAACAGGGAAACGTTCCGAGAGGCTGGCGTTGAAGCAACGTCCGTTGTTTATCTAAGGCAGGACTTCTATCTTAACACGCTTATTCTGCAATCAAGCTAGGGGAATCGAAATGGCAGTCGCTTCACGTACGACCACCTCGAAGCGCAAGACGTTGCGCGAGGACACGGTTGTCACGCTTTATGCCCGCTGGCTGGATTTTTACTACCGCTATCGAAAACAGCTCTATGCGGGGTTGGCGGCCCTCGCGGTCGTCATTTTCGGCGTGATCGGCTATTCCTACTACCAGCGGCAGCAGGAGCAGCGGGCGCAGCAGCTGCTGGGCGAGGTGCTTCCGCTTTACGAGCAGGGGAAGTATCGGGAGGCGCTGGACGGCGCTGATGGCCAGTCCGGGCTGCTGGCGCTGGCGCGCAACTACGGAAACACGAACGCGGGCAACCTGGCCCGCTTCTATGCGGCCGATGCGCTCTACCGGCTGGGTGAGTACGATCAGGCGCTTGAGTTGTGGCAGGCGTTCGACAGCGACGATCCGATGCTGGCCGCCGCCGCGCTGGCCGGACAGGCCGCCGTTTACGAAAACAAGGGCGAGCACGAGCAGGCCGCCGAGCTATACCGCCGGGCCGCCGACCGCTACGACAACCCGGTCGTGACGCCGCACTACCTGCTCCGGGCCGGCCGCAACTACGAGGCCGCCGGCAATCTGGAGGCGGCCCGGCGCATGTACGAGGCCATCCGAGAACGCTATTCGGAATCCGCGCAGGCCACCGACGCCGAAATCGCACTGGCGCGCCTCGCGGCACGTGCCGCGCAGCCATCCTGAAGCCGACCGACGCGCATCCATGGCGGCAACCATCCTGGTCGTCGACGACGAGCGCAGCATCCGGCGCACGCTTCGCGAGATCCTGGAATATGAGGGATACGCCGTCGAGGAGGCCGCCGACGGCGACGAAGCGCTGGAAAAACTTCGCGAAGGGCGCTACGACCTGGTGCTGCTCGACATCAAAATGCCACGGCGTGACGGCATGGAGGTGTTGCGCACGCTGGCGACCGAGCAGCCCGAGTTGCCCGTCGTGATGATTTCGGGCCACGGCACCATTGAGACGGCCGTCGAAGCCACCCGCCTGGGTGCTTTCGACTTCATCGAAAAGCCGCCGGACCTGAACCGCCTGCTGCTGACCGTCCGCAACGCGCTGGAGCGCGGCCAGCTTCAGACCGAAAACCGGCGTATCCGGCAGGTCCTGACCGAACGCTGGGAGGGTGAGCTGACGCCCATCCTGGGGGAAAGCCCCGCCATCAAGCGCGTGATCGAGACGATCCATCGTGTGGCGCCCACCGAGGCCCGCGTGCTCATCACCGGTGAGCCCGGCACGGGCAAAGAACTGGTGGCCCGCTGGCTTCATCACCTCTCCGGCCGCAAAGACGGCCCCATGGTGGAGGTCAACTGCGCGGCCATTCCGAGCGAATTGATCGAAAGCGAGTTGTTCGGACACGAAAAGGGCGCTTTCACCGGTGCCACCCGGTTACGTATCGGCAAGTTCGAGCAGGCGCACGGCGGCACGCTGTTTCTCGACGAGATCGGCGACATGAGCCTGGCCGCGCAGGCCAAGGTGCTTCGGGCGCTCCAGGAGAACCGCATCCAGCGCGTGGGCGGTGAGCGCTCCATCTCGGTCGATGTGCGTGTGGTGGCTGCCACGAACAAAGACCTCTGGCAGCTCGTCGAGGAAGGCAAATTCCGCGAAGACCTCTATCACCGGCTGAGCGTCATCCTTATCGAGGTGCCACCGCTTCGGGAGCGGCGCGAGGACATCCCGATCATCGCACAGTACGCGCTGGAACGGCTGGCCCGGCGTAACGGCATGCCGCCGAAGGAATTCGAGCCGGCTGCGCTGGAGCAACTCAAGCGCTACGAGTGGCGGGGCAACGTGCGTGAACTCTACAACGTGGTCGAACGCCTGCTCATCCTGAGCGACGGCCCCACCATCACAGCCCGCGATGTGCAACGCTACGTGCATCCCGGAAGCACCTCGGGATCGGGCTCGCTACAGGAGCTGATCGAACGCTATCCCACGTTCGCCGAATTTCGGGACGCAGCCGAAAAGCTGTTTCTGGAGCACAAGCTCCGGGAATTTGGCTGGAACGTCAGCAAGACGGCCGAGGCCATCGGCATCCAGCGCTCGCACCTGTACAACAAGCTCGCCAAGTACGGCATCCAGCGCGAAGCGTAAGCCCGCATGCCCCTGCTTGAAGTCATCGATCTGTGGAAGAGCTACCCGACCGGCGCGGGCGGCCGGCTGCAGGTGCTCCAGGGGCTGGAGCTGACCGTCGAGCCCGGCGAGGTGGTGGCCATCGTGGGTGAAAGTGGCACGGGCAAAAGTACGCTGCTGCACCTGCTGGGCGCGCTGGACCGACCGGACCGCGGCGAGGTGCGCTACGAAGGCCGCAACATCTTTACGCTGGACGACGAGGCGCTGGCCACGTTACGCAACCGCACGATCGGCTTCGTCTTTCAGTTTCACCACCTGCTCCCGGAGTTTACGGCCCTGGAGAACGTGGCCATGCCGGCGCTCATCCAGGGCCGCACGCTTCGTGAAGCCCGTCCCCGTGCGCTGGAGTTGCTGAAGCTGCTCGGTCTGGCCGACCGCGCCGACCACCGGCCCTCCATGCTCTCGGGCGGCGAGCAGCAGCGCGTGGCCGTGGCGCGTGCGCTCATGAACCGACCGGCCGTCGTGCTGGCCGACGAGCCCACCGGCAACCTCGACGTGCGCACCGCCGAGACGCTCCACCACGAAATCCTCCGCCTGAGCCGCGAAGTGGGGCAGACCTTTGTCATCGCCACACACAACCTGGCCCTGGCGGCGCTGGCCGATCGGGTGCTCCGGCTGGAGCAGGGCCGTCTCGTGCCCGAGTCGATCCCTTCCTGAACGTCTCGCTCTACCCGGCGTAAAAGCGGACCGAAACGGCAACAATTGATCCGGGAGTCTCATGGCCGAGCCGGTGGTACTGGATCCGGAGATTGGCTACGTCGATGTGCCCATCGACCCCTCACTGGACCTGATCGCGGAGATTAACCGCCTCCGAAAGAAGAAAAACGCTATCATCCTGGCCCACTACTACCAGGAGCCAATCATTCAAGATCTGGCCGATTACATCGGCGATTCGCTGGGGCTTTCGCGCAAAGCAGCCGAAACCGACGCCGACCTGATCGTCTTTGCCGGGGTCCACTTCATGGCCGAGACGGCCAAAATTCTCAACCCCGACAAGAAAGTCGTCATTCCGGATCTGAACGCCGGCTGCTCGCTGGCCGATAGCTGTCCGGCCGATGCATTTGCCGCCTTCAGGGCGCAGTACCCGGATCATATCGTCGTGTCCTACATCAACTGCTCGGCGGCCGTCAAGGCGCTCAGCGACATCATCTGCACCTCGTCCAACGCCGAGCATATCATCCGCCAGATCCCGCCGGAGCAGCCCATTATTTTCGCGCCGGATCGCAACCTGGGGCGCTATCTGATCCGAAAGACCGGCCGCGACATGGTGCTCTGGGAGGGCGTCTGCATCGTGCACGAGACCTTCAGTGAGAAAAAAATCCTGCAGCTCAAAGCACGCTACCCGGACGCGCTGGTGCTGGCCCATCCCGAGTGTGAGGAGGCCGTGCTGCAACACGCCGACTTTATCGGCTCGACCTCGGCCATTCGTCGCTTCGCCCGCGAGAGCCCGCACACCACGTTCATCGTGGCGACTGAGGAGGGCATTCTGCACCAGATGCGCAAGGATTGTCCCGAGAAAACCTTCATTCCAGCACCGCCCGACAACGGCTGTAACTGCAGCCAGTGCCCGCACATGCGTCTGCACACGCTTGAAAAGCTTTACCTGGCCTTGCGCTACGAGCAGCCCGAGATCACGATGGACGAGGAGCTTCGCCGGCGGGCACTCCGACCGATCCTGCGTATGCTGGAGATGAGCCGTGACATTCGGTAGCTACAGGGTCCAGCGAAAGCCGGCCATCGGTTCAAAGCGACGCTGCACCAGATAGCGGCGGGTGCCGTCAGGAGCTGTCTTCAGGCGCTCGAACGTGTAGCGGGCATGCACGAGCAGCCACAGCATGCGGTCGAGTCGGTAGCGCACCTCGAATAGCAGCCAGCTCTGATCGCCCATCTTTTGAAAGAGCGAAAAGAAGTCGTCCAGCCCGGCGCGGCTGATGCCCGTCTGAAACTGCAGCTCGCGCGTGCGCAGAAACAACCGCAGGTGGAAGGTGCTGAGCCGCTGCGTGCCATAGTGGCGGCGGAAGAAGTACCAGAGTTCGAAGCTCCGGGGGAAAAGGAGGTGGATTTCGGTGAAAAAGGCGTTGCCGCCGCGGGCTTCGCCGAGCGCCACGCCGGCGTAACGGGTGGCGTCCGGGTAGGCGTCGGCGTCCAGAATGCGGGCCTGCAGGTTGTGTACCGGATAGAAGGGCCCCACGAAACCGGAAAGAAATCGCTTGCCGTCGTAGTCGAGTCCCAGTCGGAGCTGAAAGGTCATCAGGTCGGCGAAGTAGGGGCTCTGAAAGGCCAGGCCCAGCCGCAATCCGCTTCCGTAGTGGCGATAGTGGGCCAGGCTTATGAAAGGCATCAGGGCGACGCTGCGCGCGCGCAGCGTGTTGAAAGTAAGGTCGAAGTTGAAAGCTTCCAGCCGGGCGTGGCGGCGAAAGGCCGGGTCGCGCACGTAGCTGAAGCCCAGCGTGAGCGATTGTGTGCGCGGGTCGGCCGCCCAGAAAAGCGGCCGCAACCCGAGCCGCAGACCGGCTACCTGGCCGGGAAGTATGTCGGCCGCAAAGAATTCCACGTCCACGACGCGGTCGGACCAGCCCAGCTCCAGCCCGACGGTGCGGTCGTCCCAGGCGGTGGTCGTATTGAAGAAGTCCACGACATGGCCGGTGCCCAGGCGCGTGCGCGTCAGCGGTCCCAGGCGCAGGTGCACGGGACGGTAGCGGGGCGGGTTGTAGCGCAGAAAGTCGATCACCCGCAGCGCGTCGTAGGGACTGTCGAAGTCCGGCCGGTAGGTGCCGTAGAGGCCGGCCCGCAGCGTAGCATCGAGCCGTCCCGTGAGCGAGCGCGTGACGAAGGTAAACACCCAGCGCGTGCCCATTCGCCAGTGGGCGCCGATGAGCGAGGTGCCGCCCCAGGCTTCCAGCTGGTGCTCACGCCGCCACCAGACGCGCTGCACCTGTTCGGCCGGATCGTCGGCCGAACCGAAGCGGAACGGTTGCCAGAGCGTCTGGGCCGAAAGCGGCCCGGCGCCCACAAGCAACCAGCCGGCGATGATCCGGAACAGGCGACGCATCATGGAACATGGTCGGTCTGGAGCAAAAATACAACACCGTTGCAAGGAATCCCGGTCAAAGCGCATCGAAGCGGAAACTCGCCTGCTTGCCCGTTCATTAGGATTCCTTCGGTGCGGGGAAGAGAACCGGAGCCATCATGCGGATCGAACGCTTACCGCTTTTTCCCCTGGAGGTGGTGCTGTATCCCGGCGAGCAACTCCCGTTGCACATTTTCGAGCCCCGCTACCGTGCGCTGGTGACGCGTTGTCTGGAAAAGGACCGGCCGTTTGGCATCGTGCTGGCCGAAGCCGGCAAGCTGGCCCAGGTGGGGTCGCTGGCCCGCATCACGCGCGTGCTGGCCCGCTACGACGATGGCCGCATGGACATTCTGGTGACCGGAGAAGATCGCTTTCGGATCGTGCAGCTCTACGCCGACGAGCCCTACCTGACGGCCGACGTCGAGCGCATCGTCGAGCCCTGGGAGGTTCCAGAGCGTTCGTTACGCGAGCGTCTGATCACCCAGCATATGCGTTTGCTGGAACTGGTCGGCCGCACCGTACGCCCCTCGCTTTACGAGAACGTGCGCTACCTGTCGTACGTGATCGCGCCGAACGCCGGACTGACCGTGCAGCAGCAACAGGAGGTGCTGGAACTGCTCACAGAAAACGAACGCGTGGCGTATCTTGTGGCGCATCTGGAGCGGCTGCTGCCGCAGGTAGAGCAGATGGAGGCCGTGCGGCGGCGCGTGCAGTCGAACGGCCATTTTCCGAAAGGACGTTCATCGAATCCATCGAAGTAACCAGAGAGCACCACGATGCCGCGTATCGGACCCTACACGCTCCATACGATCGAGACCGGACGCTTTCGGCTCGACGGCGGTGCTATGTTTGGCATCATTCCCAAGCCGCTGTGGGAACGTTACGCACCGGCCGATGAGCGCAACCGCATTTTGCTGAACATGCGCTGTCTGCTGCTCGAAGGCGACGGTCGGCTAATTCTGATCGACAACGGGATCGGAGACAAGTTTGGCGCCAAGTTCCAGGACATCTACGCCGTCGATCACGACTACGCCGAGCTGCATCGTTCGCTTGATCGGCTGGGCTTTTCGGCGGCGGACGTGACCGACGTCATTTTAACGCACCTGCACTTTGATCACTGCGGGGGCAGCACGCGGCGCGTGGGCGATCGGCTGGAGGTTACCTTCCCGAACGCCACGTTCTATGTGCAGCGGCGCCACTGGGAATGGGCTCGGCAGCCGAATTTGCGCGAGCGGGCATCGTTTTTGCCCGAAAATCTGGAGCCGCTGGAAGCTTCCGGACAGCTCCGGCTGCTGGAGGGACCGGGAGAAGTGCTTCCGGGCATCACCGTGGAGGTTGTAAACGGACATACCGAAGCGCAGCAGATCGTGCGCATCGACGGGCCGGAAGGGACGCTCGTCTTTGTGGCCGATCTGATTCCCACCACAGCCCACATGCGGCCGGTCTGGAACATGGGCTATGACGTCCGGCCGCTGGTGACCATCGAAGAGAAGCTGGCCTTTCTGGAGCGGGCCGAAGCGAACGGCTGGCATCTGTTTTTCGAGCACGATCCCGAGGTGGCGGTCGTCAGCCTCCATCGGACGGAGCGGGAAGTGGCGGCGGTGCATCCACGTCCCCTGGCCGAACTGTTCTGAGCCATGGAATCTTCAAAATCTTTCGGTGTGGTGTTGCTGGTCGTTGAAGGACCGGCCCCCGAATCAATTGCCGAGGCGCTGATGGCGGCCGGATGGGAGGTGCAAGCGTGCCGTCCCGAAAAGCTGGCCGACTGTCTGGAGCAGGACGCGGTGCGGGGGGTGGTCATTCGGGTTGGCCCGGACGCAGAGACTGCCTGTCTGCAGACGTTGCGACGGGTCCAGGTGGAGATGCCGCGGCCTGTGCTGCTGCTGAGCACGGCCGAGCCGGTGCGGCTGGCCGCAGCGCTGACGCAGACAGGCTGGCTGACGGCAGCCGCACCGGATCAGACCGAGGTGGTCCAGGACTGGGCCCGCCGGCTGACCGGTTCCGGCCCCCCACCGGCGACCGAACGGCTGCGGCAGGTACGACAGGAGCTTTCGCGGCTCAACCATGACCTGAAGAATCCGCTGGCCATCATCTCGGGCAACGCCCAGTTCCTGCACGAACTGATTCGCCTGCGCGGCGGCGATGCCGAGCTGGAAGGTCCCGTGGCCGACATCGAAGAAGCCTGTCGCCAGCTCCATGCCCTCCTGCAGCGCCTGGTCGCCCTGCGCGACACGCTGCCGGGGTGAGCCGCATTCCTGCGCCGCTTCCAGATGGGCCTCAATGTGGCATTTCAAATGCTTTGATGACGCAGCACCTCGTGTACCGGACATGATTCGCGGGCACGACAGGGTGGACACAGCGGTCCACCCCTCTGGGGGAATGTGGTTCGGGGATTCCACACACATGCACCACAATGTACGGAGAATCGTATGATCTTGCGAAACGATCTAAGTCGGGGTATCCCTGTCAGACCTGTTTGAAGAGATGGATCTCAGCGTGCGGATATTGGCATGAAAATAAGCATGTCTGGTTCTCACTTTATGCGAGAACGCTGCATGTACATTTCGAGCAATTTTATTTGGCATCAGCTTTCGGAAGATTGCAGGACCCTTCACCGGTGGCCTCAGCGAAGGAAAGCCCGAGGACCTGCTTCTTTACCGGCTAAAGGCTTTCCTGGGCCGATTGTTCACTTTGCGCTACTTCTGCATACGCGGCTCTCGACAAGAATCACACATCCCGGCGCGTGCTGCTGATAGTAGTGCTCGCGCTTGATTCGGGTGTCTTCCCACCCCGCCGCCCTCAACTTTGGATCAATCAGCGTCGCACGGGTGTCTGCTTCGTTACGGCTCATCGTTTCGCACGTTGTATTCGTAATAACGTTCGGTTTTCGGTAGTACCAGGTAGCGGAAGCGACAACGTGCCGTCGTTTCTTTTTGCCGTATGCCCCGGATGTCAGAACTTAGCGCTGTAACGGGTGCAGTTTACAATTGGGCTGCCCGGGATGTCAACCTGAAGAGGTCGGGCGAAAACACCTGCGCCTCTTCCTTTCAATCTGAACTTTTCTTATGCTTTAAGCAATCCCATTCACAAGTAAGAAAACCTGCCATGAGGAT
>WFPM01000176.1 GCA_015487635.1 Rhodothermus sp. | reverse complement strand
CCGCCGAGTTCGGCTGTCCAGCGATGCGCAATGGCCTGTTCCTCCGGACGTCCGGCGTCATCCAGGAGAATAACAACTGTAGGGCTGAGACGGTGGCCCAGCACCGGCAGTAGACCATAGCGGCCGCCCGGTGTGTTGCCCGGCGGCCCATCGCAAAGCACCAGCGAAAAGCAGGCGGGCAGCATCTCGAGCGGCACATCATACCAGTGGAAGGCCCCGTAGTCGCGGAGCGGCGCATGCAGGAGATGAACGTTCGCCATCCCGAAGCGGCATAGCGTCTGCCGCACATGTTCGGCCCAGAAAGCGTCGTGCTCCAGCGTCCACACCTCCCAGCCGACCCGCATCCCGATCGCTCCCAGCAACAGCGTGCTCAGCCCTGAACCGCACTCCAGCACCGGTCCCGGCGTCTTCCAGGCTTCCCGAATCAGACCGATCAGCAGTTCCTCGCTGGCCGACCAGACTTCGTTGCCCCAGCCTTTACGCAGGACGCGTAGCAGCCGACGAGACGGCAACGTTCCGGGCGGTTGCCGTCGAAAGCCCCGGATGCTCCAGGCAAGCAGTCCCCGGCGATACAACCGGTCGACCACCCGGTACAGTTTGCGCACCGGCATCAATAACGGCCAATCAGGAAGCTTCATGCGTCCACGTCCGAGTATGTTCGCTGCCACCACCACGACCGGAGCCGCCCGGCCAGGCGCCGCACTGCAGCTGGCATCCAGGCAGCCAGCCAGTAGCCCCAGCGACGGAGCCTACCCGGATCCATCTGTACGGCGCGCCCCAGCAGCCGTCTGGCCTGCGCCCGGTGTCCCCGAACCAGCGCTTTGCGCCCGGCCCCCTCATAGATACCGGCCAGGGCCACCCGACGGAATCGCCGCAACTCAGGATGGCGTGCCACCGCTTCTTCCACGATACGCACACGGGCACGCACCAGCTCGTCCAGCGCAGCCGTACCGGTCTTGCGGGTCGGATGATCCCGGATCAGCACCAGCGGCTCCGCTACATGGCAGACGGGATAGTAGGCCGCCATGCGCAGCCACAGATCCCAGTCTTCACTGATGCGCCGATCTGGCCCTTCACGAAAGCCACCGACCGCCTCCAACGCCTCCCGACACACCAGCGCGCTGGAAAACGGCACGAAGTTGCTCAGCAGCAGCGCCTCTAGCACCCATCCTTCAGTCATGGGAGCAAGCTGGCTGAGCCGTACTTTTTTGCTCCGGGTCGATGCGTCCACCAGCCAGGCATCCGTATAGCACCAGCCACAATCCGGATGTGCCTGCAGGCAGGATACCTGGGCAGCGAGTTTGCCCGGCAACCAGAGATCGTCGACATCTAGAAACGCCACCAGTTCCCCGCGAGCCAGTCGGATACCGTGGTTGCGGGCGGCTGCCGAACCTGCATTTTCCTGAAACACATAGCGGACCGGCCCCCGGAACTGCGCAACCACTTCGCGCGTCGCGTCCGTGGAGCCATCATCCACCACGATCACCTCCAGCACCGGATAATCCTGATCGAGCACACTCCGGATTGCCCCGGCGATCCAGTGCTCGGCGTTATAGGCCGCAATGACCACGCTGACCGTGGGCCGCTCGTCCGCCATCGTTCAACCGTTCCGAATCTGCAGAAGCGACTCCAGGGCGGCTACTAACTCATGAATTCTTCGCTCCTTCGGGTATAGCTTCAGGATACGCGCCCGGGCTCGCATCCGCCAGTTCGCATCACATTGCAAGGCTCGCCGGAGGACGTCCACCACAGCCGCAACCTCCGGATGCTCCACGATAAAGCCGGCGTCGCCGATAGCTTCCGGAATCCCGAAAACCGGACTACCCACCGGAATGCACCCACACAGCATGGCCTCGCACAGCGCATTAGGCAATCCTTCGGCGCGGGAAAGCTGCGCGTACACCGACGTCTCCTCGTAGATGGCCGGAAGCGCCGCACGGGGTACCGGTTCCCGGAGTCGGACGTTCGGCGGCGGAGCGTATCGTTCGCGAATGAGCCGCTGCATCTCGGACGTCACACCCACCACCTCAAAGCGAACCTCGGGCAGGTGCGCAGCGGCCGCCAGCAGCAGATCGATACCCTTGCAGCGTAACACCCGTTCGGAGTTGACCAGAGCCACGGTCCGCACCACCTGTGGACGCTCCGGGGGACCCGATGGCCATTGCTCGGGATCGTAGCCGGTGGGAACGACTCGAAACGGCGTGCTCAGCCCGGGCACCCAGGCCCGCACGCCCTGCGGCCGATTGCCGGTCCAGGGCGTGGCCGGCATCTCCATCAGCGAAGCAGCCACCGGCAGCAGCAACGTCGCGTTGCGATAGACGTATCGGGCCAGCGGCGCCCGCCAGCGGCTGCAGAAAACGCCATCGTTCAGTTCAGACAGACATCGAGCGTCGAATCCGCCCAGTACGACAGCCACAGGAACTCCCCGACGCCGTGCCATCCGTACCGGCAGCACCATGTGGTAGTCTACGAACCAGCCCAGCACCAGGGCTGCTTCCGGCAGTTCACGCTGCAGCCACGTCCGCTGGGCCCGTAGCATGCGTAGCATCCCACCCGGAGAGTGCACCCGCCGTACGTCGAAATGAAACGGACGCACCTCGTAGTGTGCCTCCAGCATGGCCAGGTCGTCCAGCACGAACGGGCCTGGGTGCAGGTAGATGAAAAGCAGACGTGGCTTCATCTGGTGACCTGCTGCAGTAGTTCGGCAATGCGCTGGCTGGCGGACTGGTCCCGGCAAAAAGTGGAAGGCCGATCGGGGCGACGGTGGACGGCGGCTGCGATGCGCTCCGGGTCGGCCCCCACCAGTTGATTCCAGCCGCCTTCCAGCGTTTCCACCCACTCGGTCTCGTCGCGCAGCGTAATGCAGGGCACGCCCAGCCAGACGGCTTCTTTCTGCAGACCACCCGAGTCGGTCAGCACGGCACGGGCATGTTGCACGAGCGTCAGCATGGCCAGATAGCCCACCGGATCCCGGAGTTCGACATTGGCCGGCACCCGGATGCTTCCGTCCAGACGGGCGCGCGTGCGCGGATGCAGGGGGAGAATAACGGGCAGCTCGAGCCGCCCCAGGCCCTCAAAAATTCCCTGCAGTCGGACCGGGTCGTCCGTGTTCTCGGCGCGGTGCACGGTCGCCACGTAGTAGGTGCCCGGCGCATGGGCGGTCAGCGACGCCAGCGGCACCCGACGGCGTGCAACTTCGGCATAGCAGCGGACGGCCTCTTCCATCACGTCGCCGGTCAGATACACGCCCTGCGTGATGCCCTCACGCCGCAGGTTCTCGACGGCCGTCGGCGTCGGCGCAAACAGCAGGTGCGACAGATGGTCGGCCACCACCCGGTTGATCTCTTCGGGCATGGCCCGGTTGAACGAGCGCAGCCCGGCCTCCACATGAGCCAGCGGCAACTGCAGCTTGGCCGCCACAAGTGCGCCGGCCAGCGTGCTGTTCGTGTCGCCGTAGATCAGCACCCAGTCGGGCACCGGTCGCATGTCGCGCAACGCCGCCTCCAGCCGGATCATCATCAACCCGGTCTGCTCGGCATGCGTACCGGATCCCACACCCAGATGCACCCGAGGCGTCGGCAGCCCCAGCTCCTCGAAAAAGACGCGGTCCATGTTCACGTCGTAGTGCTGGCCCGTGTGAATCAACACTTCTTCGATACCGGCCTCGGCCAGCGCCCGACTCACCATGGCCGCCTTGATGAATTGGGGACGGGCCCCTACGATGCTGCAGACACGCATGG
>WFPM01000175.1 GCA_015487635.1 Rhodothermus sp. | reverse complement strand
GTATTGAAATCGCTCCAACGGCGTGGGTTTGACGTGAGCCGGAAGGGGTTTTAATCGCACCTTTTTGGTATTGAAATGTGGCTTCGAGCAGGCGGCGCGTGTGATCGGGCAGGGTTTTAATCGCACCTTTTTGGTATTGAAATAAGGAAAGAGAGGCTGTTCTTGACACCCCCTAAAAACTGTTTTAATCGCACCTTTTTGGTATTGAAATAGCGAAGAGGCCGACGGGCTGATCGCTTCCGGACTGGGCCGGTTTTAATCGCACCTTTTTGGTATTGAAATCTCGCATCTCCGATAATAAACCCACCTAAATATCCTCGTTTTAATCGCACCTTTTTGGTATTTTCCTTACATACTGAACTTATAAACCAAACATTATAAAGTTATGAGACGATTACGATTAACTTCACACACAGTAAGCGTCTTTTTCTTAACTATTCTGTTTTCTGGCTGCTATACTGTACGTTATGCAATTCCTCCAGAGCATGAATCCGGAAATTATGAAGTGATTGAAAAATTTGAAGTAAAGAAGAAGGTTTCCTGGGTTATATTTGGACTTGTACCCGTTTCTGAAGCCCAAGTAGAGTCCATCGTAAAAGAACAGGTTCAGCGATACAACGGTGATGCAGCTACTAACATTGAAATAGAAGCTCAGTATGATGCTGCCGATGTTATCGTAGCAATTCTTGTAGGCGGATTGTTTAATACTCGGACTTATACAATCCGAGGGGATATTGTACGCTTTAAAAATCAACGAACTAGCACCTTATATAAAAAGCAAAAGAACTTAATTCTCGGTGCTATTCGTTATCGCTGAAGTCTAAACGACTAACAGTGCTATCATTAAAGGAGTGCCTCCAGGCACTCCTTTTTTTATCTTTCCACTATCATCTGAGTATTCGATATGCCCCCTGCTGTTGCCACACGGGCGCGGCGGGCCCGCCAGATCGCCGAAGTGCTGCTCCGCCACGGCCTGGGCTACCTCGTGAGCATCTTCGGCCTGGAGCGCTTCGTGCCCCTGCACCGGGGCCTGCTGGGCCATCCGCGCCGTCCCGAACCCTACGCGGCCCCCGAACACCTGCGCATGGCGCTCGAAGAACTGGGCGCCGCTTGGATCAAACTCGGCCAGTTTCTGGCCACCCGCGCCGACCTGCTGCCCCCTTCCTACCAGCGCGAACTGGCCCGACTGCAGGACGCCGCTGCCCCCGTCCCGAGCGCACAAATCCAGGCTGTCATCGAGGCCGAACTGGGACGCCCGGTCTCTGAACTGTTTGCCCGGTTCGATCCGGAGCCGCTGGCCGCCGCCTCGATCGGCCAAGCCCACGCGGCCACCCTACCCGACGGCACCGAGGTAGTCGTCAAAGTGCGACGCCCCGGCGTTGTCGAACAGGTCGAGCAGGACCTGGAACTGCTGCTGACCCTGGCCCACACCGCCAGTCGCCACTGGGAACTGGCCGCAACCTACGACATCGTCGGCATCGTCCAGGAATTCGCGCTGACGCTCCGGGCCGAACTGGACTACCTGCGCGAAGGCCGCAATGCTGAACGCTTCGCCCATAACTTCGCCGGCAATCCGTCCGTCCACATTCCCCGTGTGTTCTGGGAGTACACCACCTCGCGCGTGCTCACACTGGAGCGCATCCGGGGCCTCAAGATCGACAACCTGACCGCCCTCGACGCCGCCGGCTTCGACCGCACCGAACTGGCCGAACGCGTGGCCCGCATCCTGATGCAGATGGTCTTTGAGGACGGCTTCTTTCACGCCGACCCGCATCCGGGCAATTTCTTCGTCGAGCCCGACGGCACCATCGGACTCATTGACTTCGGGATGGTCGGCATCGTAGATCCCGCCACACAGGACCGGCTGGCCCAGTTGCTGCTGGCGCTCGCACAGCAGGATCCGGATCGGCTGGTGGACGCTTTCCTGGAACTGGGCGTATCCCGGCGGTATGTGGACCGCCTCGCGCTTCGCGAAGACCTGCGCCACTTCGTGCTGGCCTACTACGACCGCCCCCTGCGCGAGCTGCGGCTCGAAACCCTGCTGAAAGAGACGCTGGCCATCGTCCGCCGCCACTACCTGCACCTGCCCACCCACCTCGTGCTGCTGACAAAAACCATCATGATGGCCGAGGGACTGGCGGCCCGGCTGGCTCCCGACTTTCAGGTGGCTACGCTATTGCCCGGCTATGTTCGCCGTCTGCTGTTTCATCGCTACCTGCCGCTGCGGTGGATTCGCCGGTTGAGCTGGACAGGCCTTGAAGCGGCCGAATTCGGACTGGAGCTTCCTCGTCAGCTCCGGCGCCTGCTTCGGACTCTGGAGCAGGGCAGCCTGCAGCTGGGCATGCGGCCTGAAGGTTTCGAGCCACTCATCGCACGGCTGGAGCGACTGACCAACCGGCTGGTGCTGGGCATGCTCACGGCCGCCTTCATTGTGGGGCTGGCCGTGTTGATGACGGCCTTTCGCCTGCCCGGGATCGAGCACCTGATCGGTCCGCTTTTCGGGCTGGGCTTTCTGCTGACCGCCCTGCTGGCCGCCTACCTGATCTGGGTGATTCTGCGCTCCGGACGCATCTGAGCCGCTTGTTCAGAACACGGCGCTCACCTCCACGCGCAGCGTGTGGCGAAAAGGCGCGGCCGTGCGCAGGCGGCCGTGGTAGCCCATTGTCAGCTCCAGGTTGCCTGAGAGCGTCCGCTCCAGCTCGACGCCCCAGGTGGCGTTCCAGCCGGGCGCCAGTCCTTCGGTGAGCAGATAGGTGGCCAGACTGCCACCGATCCCCTGTTGCCAGAGGTAGGCCGGCTCAAGGCGCAGGCGCATCCGCTCGCGGCCCGGACGTGCCAGCTCGGCTTCGAGCGGCAGGCGAACTGTCCATAGCCGCAACGGCTGCGGCATGGTTCGGCCATGCGCCACCTCCACCGCCCCGCCTGCACGTCCGCGTCCGAGTGTGCGCTCCAGACCCAGACGCGTCCGGTATCGGCGAAGCCGGTAGGTGCGGCCGCTCAACCCTTCGCTCATCTGGTGGTCGCGCTGCACCTCGGCCTGCAGGTCTAGCACCCAGAGATCGGCCACCCGATAACGGACGGCCAGATGCCCCTGCTGCATGCGTCGCGTTTCGCGTCCGGTGGCCCGACGGGCCAGCGTGCGTACGCCGACCAGCGAAAGCGTCAGGCTGTGGTCCGGATGTCCCCGCCACAGGTAGAGGTCCTGCGTCACGCGCAGCTGACCGTCCAGCGTGGCGGTGGTGAGCAGGTGGGCCGGGTCGAGTAGCAACAGGCGCCCGAGTGCAGGATCCTGCGTGCGATCGCGCAGCGTGACGGTCGTGCGCAGCGCAAGCGGCCGGAGCGCTTCCCAGCGATGGCCCGGCGCCAGCTCCAGTTGCAGCCGCGTTTCGACAGATGTCGCCGCCGTAAGCGAGTCGGAGGGCACCAGCACCCGCTCGTAGACGCCTTCATCCGGCAACGTCTCGGGCACGAATTCGTCCACCTGCGGCAACCCGTCGCCGTTGAAATCTTCCCAGATGTACTGCCCGAATTCGGGACCGGTGCGCACGTACACCTCCTGGAGCACCGGGGCCCGTTCGCTCCGCACGCCATAGCGCCAGTTCAGGCTCAGCAGTCGTCCCGGACTGCGGAAAAAGCCGTCCCAGTGCAGGGCCAGTGTCTGATCGAGGGGGTATCGGGCGGCAAAGCGCGGGGGCGTGCGGCGACGCCGGTAGCCCAGCTCGGCCGTCGTGCCGAAGTGCGGACCGGGCGTGTACTGGAGCCGTCCCTGGAGTGTCCAGATACGCCCGGAAGGCAGACGCCGCCCCTGCCATACATCGGCCTCCCGCCGCCAGGCCAGCGACACGTCGGCCTGCAGCGCCGGACGCTGCCAGACAAAGCCCGGACGTACTTCCAGATAGGCCGGCGAATTGGCGTGCAGGCTGTCGGCATGCAGTGCCTGCTGACGGCGGTCTTCGTGTAGCGCCGCGACATAGGGGGTCAGTCCCGCGCCGAGCGGCACGTTCAGGCGGCCTTCCTGGCGGAGCCACCGGCCGCGTTCCCCGGCCGTTTCGTGGCGACTGCGGATCAGCTCGCCCTTGTAGCGGAGCTGCGCGGAGGTTTCGCTGCCCAGCGTCAGTCCGAATGCCTGCCGCTCGCTCTGGAACTGCCCGGGTCGCCGCAGGCGCCCAAGTTCCATGGCAATTGCCACAGACCGGCCAGCCTGCCACGTCAGGTGGGCTTCGTCGGCCGTCTCCGCCACGGGCTGCACAAAGGCGCCGCTATTTTCGGTCAGGTCGCGCACGTCCAGGTTCCAGCGACGGGCGAATTCAACGGGCTGTAGGCGATCAAACGTTGCGAAGTGGGCATCAAGGTGCTGACGCCGAAGCGAGGCAGCAAAGCGTCCGACCGGCAGCGCGAGCGAATCGATCCGGAGAAAAAGTCGATAGGCGCCTGCCAGGTCGTCGGCGGCATCCAGGGGCGAGAGGCGGTTGGCATCATAGCGGGAGCGGGCCCATTCGCCGCCGAGCGTCCAGCCCGGCCCCAGGTGTACGCCAGCCCGCAATCCGACCAGGTCGTGCCGCACCGGTGCGGGCAGCAGGCGTACGGGCTCGTAGTCGCCCTGTCCGGGGCCGCGGTAGACGTACACGATGCCGTTGACGGTCTGCCCGGCCCGCACGTAGCGCCCGCGTCCCGGTCCCACCCGGCTGAACGTGACGCGGTAGACCGGCGTGCCGGGCGGGGGCGCGCTCGTCAGCGCCACGTAGACCGTGTCGGTCGTGCCGTCGGGCAGCACCCGCACCTCGCGCGTGTAGAGCACGTACGGTGCTTCCGGGTCAAAGGGCACCTGCTCGGCGCCGGAGCGGACGGCCAGCCTGTCGCCGGCCTGCCGGAGTGCCAACGAGTCGGCGCGCGTCAGCCCGAACGTCTCGCCGAAGCGCCGTCCGTCGGCTTCCCGGAGCGCGGCTACTTCCAGAAACGCCACCGGAAGGCTGCGTCCCAGCTCCAGGCGCGCCTGCGAGGCGAGCAGCGAACGCGTGCTGCTACCCGTCGTGTACTCGAACTCCACGCTGATGCGACGCTCGGCCGTAATCAGGTGGCGCGGGGTGAAGGTCAATTCGCCCGTTGCATAGTCGATCACGTAATCGGTGCCCCGGTCCAGCAACTGCCCATCCAGGTAGACGCGCTCGGTGCCCGGCAGCACCAGCACGAACGGTTCGCCAGCCGCGCCCGTGAGCCGATAGGGCCCCTGCACGCCCTCGACGGGCACGATCGTCTGTCGCCGGTAAATGCCCTTCGAGACGGCACCTGAAGCCCGAATCGTCAGACGCCGGACCGGCCCTGTGCCCGGCAGTTGCGCCGTCAGCAATGCCCCCTGCAGCTTGCGTTGCATGCCGAAGAGCGTCCCCTCGCCCAGCTTCAGGTCGTAGTCGCCCAGTTGCACGTGTCCGCTTCGTGTCTGCAGGCGCACGTAGATCCGGTCGAATTCCCGCAGGCGTTGCGTAGTCCCTTCGGGACTGAGTGGCACGTTGGCGTCACTGAGCAGCGCCTCCAGGGTAACCCCGTCGGCCACCTCACCGCTGAGTTCGAGCTGAAGGGCTGAGGCGATGGATACATCCTGGCGGTTGCCCGTCACGATGCCCCGTGTGATGCGCCCGCGTGGCTGCAGTCTGGAAGCGAATGGCGGATTGCTTGCCGAGGGGTTCCTGCGAGGCGGATCGGCTGGAATCTCAGCGGCGGGAGGCAGCGACCGGGCCCGGTACAACTGGTAGACGGGCGGCACGTTCAGCGGAAGCGTGCGATAGGCTACCACGAGCCAATCGCCCTGCAGGCTGTCGGCCAGCACGAGCACCCCCTGCGCCGCATCCAGCCGATAGGCGGTGCTGTCAAGCGGCTGATCGTCGAGCCAGACCCGCACCGTGCGCGGCAGCATAAAGGGCCGGAGCACGAAGACGCGCGTTGTGCCCACCTGCAGCGTATCGCGCCATGCGACCGTCCCCGGAAAAGTTTGCCCGTGGACCGGCGCGATCGTTCCCAGCAGCAGCACCCAGCCGACCAGCCCTGCACGAAACCGCACGGCGCTTTCCGGTTCGTTCTGAAATGACAGATTACTTTTCTCGTAACACAGCGTCCATGTAGACGGCGATCGGTCCGGGGGACTGCTTACGCGGAATATCGTAATTTGCAAGGGGTTGCATCAAGAAGTGCTGAAGATCGGAGCGGGCGGCATACATGTTGTCGGCGCATCCTGTTGTCTTTCGGAAAGGCTACCCTCCCAGAACCTTCCAAGCCGTATTTCCCGCGATGAGGATCGATGTTGGCGAACAGGCCCTGAAGGCGGCCGAGCAGCACATTCAGGAAAACCTTCGGTTTCTTCAGGCACACGTCCGCAGTCTGAAGGATCGCATGCGGGCACTGCGCAGGGCCAACATGCTGACGCCGCGTCGCAAGTACAAAATCGTGGCCGAGATCCTGAGCACCACCGCCTACCTGCGTCCGGGCGCCGACAACTGAGCGCGGTAGAGTCGCTGCTGCGACAGCAGCCAACCGCGCCGTCCCTCCCATACCATCCCCACCACATCGAACGAAAGCTGGCCCACGGTTTCCAGGCGTCCGCCGGGCAGATAGCGCACGAGCTTGCGATTGAACACGACCCAGAGCGTATCGCCCTGCGCGGCCAGAGCTCGGGGTGTGCCGGGCAGCATAGGCGTCCAGATTCGCTCGAAGGTGCCCCGCCGATCATAAGCGAGCACCACACGTCGCGCCGCTTCGGCGATCAGGAGTCGATCACCGGGGCCGAGCGCCAGCGCCACCGGAGCCGGCAGCGGTTCGTCGATGCCGGTGCCGCCAACCACCTGCCAGCTTCCGTCCGGTCCGCGTCGCCAGAGTCGTCCCCCTGCCGCGTCCAGCACGAAAAGCCATCGGCCGAACCAGCGCACGGCAATCGGGCTGACACCGTCCGGAAGGGCGACGATTTCCAGAGACATTCCCTGCCGGGTGAGCCGTTGCAAGCGTCGGCTTCCGGCCTCGGCCACCCAGAACGACAGGCCGGCCCGGGCATCGACGGCTACCGGCGTGTCGAAGCGTCCTGGCTCGCTGCCCGGGCCGCCCAGTTCCTCTTCGACGTGCCCCTCAGGCGTCAGCCGGACCACCACATGGCGGGCCGCATCGGCCACGTAGAGACGTCCGGTGGGATCGACGTCCAGCGCCCGGGCCTCGACGAAGGCTGCCCTCGGCTCCAGGTGTAGCGTGTCGGGCGTCTGCGCGGCAGCCAGCGAGACCCCGAACAGCCAGCAGACCCACCGGCTACACCGAACCGGCCGTTGCCAGCCGCGCCAGCCCTTTCTGCCCGATGTCACGGCGGAAATATTTCCCCTCGAACTGAATGAGCTCGACGGCTTCGTAGGCACGGCGAATGGCCGCTGCCAGCGTATCGGCCACAGCCGTCACCCCCAGCACGCGACCACCGGCCGTCACCAGCCGTCCGTCGTCCGCACGCCGCGTGCCGGCCTGGAAGACGATCACGTCCGGCAGGGCCTCGGCCGCTTCCAGCCCTTCGATCGGCAGCCCCTTCCGGTAGCTGCCCGGGTAGCCCTCAGATGCCAGCACCACGCAGGCGGCCGCACGGCGCACCGGCGGCACCGAAAGCCCGGTCACCTGACCGGACGCCACGCGATCGAACACCTCCACCCAGTCCACCTCGGCCACCGGCAGCACTACCTGCGCCTCCGGATCGCCCAGGCGACAATTGAACTCGACCACCTTCGGCCCTTCGTCGGTGATCATCAGTCCGCAGTAGAGCACGCCCTGGTAGGGATGCCCTTCGTCGGCCATCCCGGCCAGCACGGGCTCGACAATCTCGCGGGCCACCCGTGCCAGCACTTCTTCGGTTACCACCGGAGCCGGTGCGTAAGCCCCCATGCCCCCCGTGTTGGGGCCCGTGTCCCCCTCCCCGATGCGCTTGTGGTCCTGGGCCGGCGCCAGCAGCACGTAATCGCGACCGTCGGTCAGTGCAAAGACGCTGGCCTCTTCGCCTTCCATGTAGGCCTCGATCACGACCTCGCTGCCGGCCTTCCCCAGGCCCCCTTCTTCCATCATCCAGCGCAGCGCCCGGCGGGCCTCCTCACGGGTAGCACACACGATGGCCCCCTTGCCGGCCGCCAGCCCGCTGGCCTTGACCACGAGGGGTTCCGGATGTTGATCGACATAGGCCAGCGCTTCGCCCAGCTGCTCGGCCGAGAACGTCCGGTAGGCAGCCGTCGGGATACCGTGGCGCTGCATGAAGGCCTTGGCAAACGCCTTGCTTCCTTCCAGGCGAGCGGCGGCTGCCGATGGTCCCACCACGCGTGCTCCTTCGGCCCGAAGCGCGTCAGCCACCCCTTCGACCAGCGGCTGCTCCGGCCCGACCACGACCAGTTCAATGCCCTCGTCGCGCACCAGTTTGCGCAGGTTCGCCGCATCGCTGGCTGCAATCGGGACGTTTCGGCCCAGCGCAGCCGTACCGGGGTTGCCCGGCGCAATGAACAGTTCCGGGCGCTGCGGACTCTGCGCCAGCGCCCAGGTGATCGCATGTTCCCGTCCGCCACTTCCGAGCACTAAGATCCGCATGGTGTTCTTCGATCTGGTTGATGACACGGCAGGGCCCGGCGCTAACCCGGCCGGCCGTCGGGAGTTTCCGGAGGCTCGTAGAACGGATTGCGTTCGGGCTGCACCTCGCCCCGATAGATTGCGCTGTATTCCAGGTAATTCTGAGCGTAACGGGCAATGCCGGCCACCTCTTCCTCGGAAAGCGTGCGCACCACGCGCCCCGGCACGCCCAGCACCAGCGAACGCGGCGGCACCTTCGTGCCGGGGGGCACCAGCGCCCGTGCCCCGACGATCGTGTCGCGTCCGATAACGGCCCCGTCGAGCACTACGGCCCCGATTCCGATCAGCACGTTTTCTTCCACGGTGCAGCCATGCAGCACGGCGCCGTGCCCGACCGTCACCCGCGGCCCGATGAGCGTGGGGGCCGTCCCACGCGTGACATGGATGATCGCCCCGTCCTGGATGTTCGAGGCCTCGCCAATCCGGATCCAGTTTACGTCGGCTCGGACGACGGCACCGTACCAGATGCTGGCGTAGGGCTCCAGCGTCACGTCGCCGATGACCGCAGCGTTCGGCGCGATGAAGTTGGTAGCGTCAAATCGGGGATAGGCGCCCAGGAAATCACGAATCATGGCGTTCCACAAGCCGCTTGAGTTCGTCGAGCAGCAGCAGGGCCTCAATGGGTGTCATACGGTTGGGATCGATCCGACGCAGTCGTTCCTTGAGTTCTTCGGCCACCGGATCGGGCTCGGGTTGTGCGAACAACGAAAGCTGGAAGGCCGACGTATCGGCGGGAATGCGGGCGCGACGGGCCGAACGTACCGGACGCACGGGTTCGCCGTCGCCGGCCGGCGCTTCGACCACCAGGTGCTGCGCCTCCAGATGGCGCAGGATCTCACGGGCGCGCGTAATGACCGGCTCGGGCAGTCCAGCCATACGGGCCACCTCGATGCCGTAGGAGTGGTCGGCGCCGCCCGGCACCAGCTTGTGCAGAAAGATCACCTTGCCGTCGTGCTCCTCGACCTGCACGCGGTAGTTCTTCACGCGCGGGAAGCGCTCGGCCAGCTCGTTCAGCTCGTGATAGTGCGTGGCGAACAGCGTGCGCGCGGCCACTGAGGGGTTCTCGTGCAGATACTCGACAAGCGCCCAGGCGATCGACAGCCCGTCGAACGTCGAAGTACCCCGCCCCACCTCGTCGAGCAGAATCAGCGAGCGCGGCGTGGCATTGTTGAGAATGTTGGCCGTTTCGTTCATCTCGACGAGAAACGTGCTCTCGCCGGCAGCCAGATTGTCCGAAGCGCCCACGCGTGTGAAGATGCGATCGACAATCCCGATGCGGGCGCGGCGGGCCGGCACGAACGAACCGATCTGCGCCAGCAGCACGATCAGGCCGGTCTGGCGCAGCACCACGCTCTTGCCGGCCATATTCGGTCCTGTGATGATCAGGATCTGCTGCGAATGCGTGTCGAGATAGATGTCGTTCGGGATGAACGGCTCGCCGGGCGGCAGCGTACGCTCGACCACCGGATGCCGGCCTTCTTCGATGAGCAGCTCGGTGCCCTCGTGCAGCTCCGGCCGCGTGTAGTCGTAACGGTCGGCCACTTCGGCCAAGCTGCAGAACACGTCGAGCATGGCCAGCAGCGACGCGTTGAGCTGCAGCTCGGCCGTAGCCTCGGCCACCTCCAGACGCAACCGGTTGAACAGTTCGGCCTCCAGGCCAGCGATCTTTTCTTCGGCCGAAAGGATTTTTTCCTCGTATTCCTTCAGTTCCGGGGTGATGTAGCGCTCAGCGTTGACCAGCGTCTGCTTGCGGATGTAATGTGGCGGAATTTTGTTGCGGTGGGCGTTGGTGACCTCGATATAGTAGCCGAACACCTTGTTGAAGCCCACCTTGAGCGAGGGGATGCCTGTGCGCTCGATTTCTTTCTGTTGCAGGCGGGCGATAAAGTCTTTGCCGGAACGGGCGATCTCGCGCAGCTCGTCCAACTCCGGGTTGAAGCCGTCGCGGATGACCCCGCCGTCGCTCAGCGAGGCCGGCGGATCGTCTACGAGCGCCTGGCGGATGCGCTCGACCACCTGCGTGCAGAGCGTGAGTTGTTCGGCCAGCCGGCGCAGCGTATCGCAGGCCACGTCGGCCAGCGCCTGCTTGATGGGCGGGATCTGTTCGAGCGTCAGCCGCAGGTGCATCAGGTCGCGCGGCGTGGCGCGTCCGGTGCAGACGCGGGCGGCCAGCCGCTCCAGGTCGCCCACCTGGCGCAGCTCCTCGCGCAGGCGCTCACGGAGCCGGCGATCGCGCACGAGCGCCTCGACGGCTTCCAGACGCTTTTCGATCTGACGCACGTTCTTGAGCGGCCGCAGCAGCCAGCGACGCAGCAGTCGGCCGCCCATCGGCGTGAGCGTCTCGTCGAGGATCTGCACGAGCGAGCCTTCCTGCGTGCCGTCCTGCAGCGAGGCGACCAGCTCCAGGTTACGCTTCGTCTGCGGATCGAGCACCATGTATTCGTCGGTGACGTAGCGCGTCAGCCGACGCACGTGGGGCAGCCGGCCTTTCTGCGTTTCGCCCAGGTAGTGCAGCGCCGCCCCGGCCGCCCGGAGCCCCAGCCGCAGGTCATCGACGCCAAAGCCCTTGAGCGAGTGTGTCTTGAAATGCCGGAGCAGCACCTCATAGGCATAGTCGAAGCTGAAGACCCAGTCCTCCTGCGGCGTAACGACAAACGAAAGCCCCTGGATGCGCTGCAACCGATCGCGCTGCCGCTTGTCGACCAGTACCTCGGCCGGCTGGATCGTTTGCAGCAGATCTTCCAGGCGATGGGCCGGCGCCTCCGTGACCGAGAACTCGCCCGTCGAGGCATCCAGAAAGGCAAAGCCGATACGATCGCGTTCGCCCCGTTCGGTACCCCAGACCACGGCGGCCAGGTAGTTGGCCCGTTTGGGGTCGAGCAGATACTCATGGAACGAGACGCCCGGCGTGACGACCTCGACGACGTCGCGTTTGACGACCTTACGGGCGAACTTGGGATCTTCGAGCTGCTCACAGATGGCCACCCGGTAGCCCGCCCGTACCAGTTTCGGCAGGTAGTTATCCAGGGCGTGATGCGGGAAACCAGCCAGCGGTACGTCGGCCGCCTGGCCGTTGGCGCGTTTCGTCAGCGTGATGCCCAGCACCCGGCTGACGATATGTGCGTCTTCGTCGAAGGTCTCGTAGAAATCCCCCATCCGAAACAGCAGAATCGCGTTCGGATAGCGGGACTTGATCTTGTAATACTGCCGCATGAGCGGCGTCTGCCCCACCGGCTTTTCCTTCCGATTCGCCGCCATTGGGATTCAGGCGTCTTGTCGTTGCATCCTGGAACGGCTGTAAGGTACCACCATCGCGCCCCTTCACGCAACGCGCTAAATTGCTCTGTTTGTGGATTTCCCGCAGCCTTGCAGCGGGTCGGCCTCTCGATAAATAATACAGGGCCGCCGGCACGGTAGCCGGCGGCCCTGCCTGGAGGCATCCCCGAAAAAAAACCGCTACGCTTCCGAACGGGCGGGTGACGATTCAGCGGGGGCCCCATCGCCGCCCGTCGTCACGTAGCGGTCACCCGGGAATTGCTTGATATGCTCTTTCTGTACGGGCTTGCCCGTTCCCTTCGCGACAGGCGAAGCCTCATGAATGTAGTAGTCGCGGTTGGGCAGCGTATCGACGTACCGCAGCGTGGCCTGCGCGGCCCGACGCATGCTGGCGTCGCCGTTGCGTCGCAGCAGGCCCAGATTCTGCTGAATCCGGATCTCCAGCAGATCGAACAGATGCTCGAAGGCGGCCCGGTCCTTCTCGAAGGCCACGCCGGAAGCCCCTTTGCGAAGCTGGCGATCCATGTCCGACAGCGCCGCGCTCAGCGCGAACAGGTACATGGCGTTGTCGGCCAAACGGGCCTGCTGCGCCTGCCGGGTCACAATGGCATCGCCCTCCCACTTGCTCACCAGCTTGAAATAGTGGGTGTGCTGCTGCACCAGGCGGGCCAGGCGGTCGGCCCAGGGCCGCAGTTCTGGATGAATGTTCCGAATGCGCGGAGCCTGCGGACGGAAGCCCAGGAAGAGCTCGGCCGCCAGCGGCAACGCCCGCTTCAGCAGGCGCGGGTTAAGTGCATTGCTGAGAATGCGCTGCAGGTTCTCCACCGGCGACTGGTCACGGTCCCAGCCCAGCGCCTGCTTGATGGCCAGCATCTGCTCGGCGAGCTGCTTACCGCCATAGGCGAAAATGAACGACTGCATCACCTCGTTCGCCCCCTCGACGATGCGATGGATGCGGTTGTCGCGCCAGACCCGCTCCATTTCGTTTTCGGTCATGTAGCCCTCGCCGCCCATAATCTGCAGTGCCTCATCGATCACCTCCCAGCCCATCTGGGAGCAGAAGACCTTGGCGGTGGCCGTTTCAACCATGATGTCTTTGTCCTGGCGGTCGAGCATGCCGGTCACCATGTAGAGCATGGCCCGCATGCCGTAGGTCAGCGCCGCCATCTTGGCGATCTTCTGCTGGATGGCTTCGAAGTCGGCAATCGGGCGGCCGAACTGGTAGCGGGTCTGGGCCCACTTCGTGCTCTGTTCCATGGCCCAGGTGGCTCCACCCAGCACGCCGGACGACAGCGTGCAGCGACCGTAATTGAGACAGCTCAGCGCCACATTCAACCCCTTGCCTTCCTTGTGGAGCAGGTTTTCGCGCGGGACCTTCACGTTTGTGAAGCGGATGCGTGCCTGCCAGGTGCCCCGGATACCGGCCTTGCTGCGGTTTTTCTCGAACACGTCCACCCCCTCCATGTCGGGCGTGACGATGAGGGCCGTCACCCGGTCTTCCTCCTTGCCGGTCTTTGGATTCTTCAGCCGCTGCTTGGCCATCACGGTCAGCACCCCGGCCAGCGCGCCTGAAGTGGACCACTTTTTCTCGCCGTTCAGGATATAGTATTTGCCGTTCTCGCTCAGCTCACAACGGGTCTGCTGACCGGCCGCGTCCGAGCCCACGTTCGGTTCCGACAGACAGAAGGCGGCCAGCTTTTCCCGGGCGACGATCGGCAGATATTTCCGCTTCTGCTCCTCGGTCCCAAACAGCATGATGGCCTTGCAGCCGATCGACTGATGGGCCGAGACGACCACGGCCGTCGAGGCGCAGTAGCGGCCGATCAGTTCCAGCACCCGGTTGTAACTGGTCACACCGAGCCCCAGTCCGCCGTACTCCTCGGGGATGGTCAGGCCCATCACGCCCATCTCGAAGAGCCGCTCCAGCACCCAGTCCGGGATGTACTGTTCTTGGTCGATCAGGATAGACGGGTGCTCGTTTTTAAGGTAGGCCTCCAGCTCGGCCAACAGCGCGTCACACTTTTCCCGCTCCTCTTTCGATTCTTCGGGATACGGGAAAACCAGGTCTTCGCGAAAACGTCCCCAGAAAAGGTTTTTCATGAAGCCCATTTCTTCGGGCTCGGGGCCCAGCATGGCTTCGATATCCTCAATCATCCGGCGGTCCTGCGCCGAGATGCCCTTCAGGCGGCTCAGTAACGACATGGCTGCTGCAGGTTTGATTTTCTGTTAGAAAGCGCTTCTGGAATTAACAGGCAAAAAAAGCGCCTGTCATACGCGCTTAAAGCCAACCTGTTAGCAAAAAGTGGGGTTCCGGTCTGCGCCGTTAAAAATTCAGGTCTTTTCCGGCAATTCGCACGGACCATGGCCAGGCGTCGTATCTTTGAGGTACGCTTTCAGCAGTGCTACCGACATGACGTTTACCGACCGCCTGCGCGTACTGCAGCGTCGCAAACAGACCGTTTTGTGTGTGGGGCTCGATCCGGATCCGGCCCGGCTTCCCCGGCCGCTTCGCGGAGAGTCGAACCCGGCCACAGCCGTGCGCACGTTCCTTCAGCACATCATCGACGCCACCCGCCACGTGGCCTGCGCCTACAAACTGAACCTGGCCTTCTTCGAGGCGCTGGGCCGCGACGGGTGGCCGGTGCTGGAGGCGACGCTGCAACACCTGCCCGACGACGTGCTGGCCATTGCCGACGGTAAGCGCGGCGATATCGGCTCGTCGGCTCGATTCTACGCGCGGGCCGTCTTCGAGCGGCTGCCGTTCGACGCCTGCACGGTCTCGCCCTACATGGGGCGCGATGCGGTGGCGCCGTTTCTGGAGTATGAAGGACGTGCAGCTTTCGTGCTGACGCGCACGTCCAACCCGGGCGCCCGCGACTTTCAGGAGCGCCGCTGCGACGGCGAGCCACTCTACCTGGCGGTCGCGCGTGCCGTCGCACGCTGGAATCAGGAACTGCCCGGTACGGCCGGACTGGTGGTGGGGGCCACCGACCCCTATGCCCTGGCCGCCGTGCATCTGGCATGTGCGGGGCTACCGCTGTTGATTCCCGGTGTCGGCGCGCAGGGCGGCGCCATCGAACCCATCCTGCAGGTGGCGCGGCGCAGTCCGGTGCTGGTCAACAGCAGCCGGCAGATCCTCTACGCATCAGATCGCGAAGATTTCGCTGAGGCGGCCGCCCGAAAAGCCGAAAAACTGCGCGACCAGTTGCTGGAAGCCTGTCCGAGCTGACGTTGCAGCAAGCGGCGTCCTGTGTCTTTCTACAAAAACGCCGCATATGCACAGGCGCCCTCCCGAAGCGCTGCTGCACGACCTGTGGGCCTATGGTCTGCTGGCCACCAGGCCGCTCCGGACGACGACGGGCGAATCGGTGAAGATTCTCCACCCCGGAGAGGCCAACGCCGAGGCCGGTCCGGACTTTCTCAACGCCTGTCTGCTGATCAACGGCACGCGCTGGTATGGCAGCGTCGAGCTGCACGTTCGCTCCGCCGAGTGGACGGCACACGGCCATCACCACGACCCGCGCTACAACAGCGTGATCCTGCACGTGGTGCTCGAAGCGGACGCCGCCACCGGCCGCCTCCGCCGCGCCGACGGCACGCCGCTGCCCGAACTGGTGCTGGTCCCCTATCTTTCCCGACCGCTCCGGGAGTTGCTCTACGCCTTTTACCGGCGTCCGCGTCTGCCGCTACCCTGCGCCCCGCAGTGGAACGCCGTGCCGGAAGCCGTGCGCACGTCCTGGCTCGAAGCGCTGGGCTGGCAACGATTGCGGGAGCACGCCCACAACATCCGCCGGCGATGGCAGGAAGTCCCACCCGATCAGGTGCTCTACGAGCTGCTCCTGACCGCGCTGGGCTATGCTCCCAATGCCGAGCCCATGCGTATGCTGGCTGAGCGGCTATCGCTGGCCGTGCTGCGCACGCTGCCTACCGCCGGGGACGTCGAGGCAGCCCTGCTGGGAACGGCCGGTTTGCTGGAAGGACTTCCCTCCGATCGTCTGTTTACGGCCACGCGTCGCGAAATGCTGCGCGCCCGTTTTGCCCGGCTGCAACCGGATCTGAACGTCGCGCCTCTGCCCGCGCTGCTCTGGCAGCGCAGCGGGTTGCGGCCGGCCAATCGTCCCGAGCGCCGTCTGTTGCAGGCGGCTGCCTGGCTGGCACCCGGCGGATGGCTGCGCCAGGATCCGATCGCCCGACTCGAAGCGGCGCTTCAGCAACCGCAACCGCTGACCGCTCTGCGCCGGCTGCTCCGTCCGCCCGGCACCCGCGTCGCTCCGGGCCGCCAGCGCATCGACCTTCTGCTTCTGAACGTGATCGTGCCTTTTTTGCTGGCACGTAACGCCTCGCTTGCGCCCCGGCTCATCTCGCTGCTGCAAGCCCTGCCTCCCGAGCAGGATCAGATTACCCGTCGCTTTGCCCGGCCGGGTTACCATCCACCCGATGCGTTTTTTTCGCAGGCCCTTCACCAACTCTACCGAAAATACTGCCAGCAACTGCGCTGTATGCAGTGTACAATCGGACGCTACCTGATTGATTTTCATGCAGACAATCCGTAGGATTTTAGTAACTACATTTTCAGCCGATTATCGATAGGAGCATCGTGGGCCGTTAGTTCGTTGATCAGCAGAACCAATGCATTCCCCCGGGCCGTCGTTGACCATGCAGCATTCCATGACACCATCGGGGCGGCCGGTGCCCGCCACCCGTTTTCAGGCGAACCTGAACGTTCGCTTTCCGCCGCTTCCCCGCACGGCCACCGAGGTGGCCCGCCTGCTCAGCGACGACACGGCCGAGCCCAACCTGGAAAAGCTGATCGAGATCGTCCACGCCGACCCCATCGTCACGCAACTGGTGCTCCGACGCATCAATTCGGCATACTACGGCCTGCGACGGCGTGTGACCGAAATCCAGAAAGCCATCGCGTTGTTGGGCTTTCTGGAGGTCAGCAACATCGTGCTGACGGCCGCCATGCTGCAACTGCGCGAGGCCGTCTCCAACTCCGAACAGGAGCTCATCTTCGAGGATCTGATGCGATTGAGCGTCGGCGGCGCCGTTTATGCGCAGCGCCTGACGCAGTGGCTGGGATTACCCTTTGCACGGCGTGTTTTCACGGCCGGGCTGCTCCATGCCAGTGGCCGCCTGATTCTGCTCTACAACCGGCCCGACGACTACGAAGCGCTCTGGTACACGAACGAGGAGGGAGCGTTGCCTTCGGCCGAAGCCGAGCGAACGATCTTCGGCGTCAGCTATCTGGAACTGAACGAACAGGCAGCCACCGAGTGGAATCTGCCCGAAGAACTGGGGCTTGTGCTGGGGAAACTGGCGAACCCGAAGGAGCTACCGACGCCTGAACTGAAAACCCAGGCGGCCCTGGTGGCTACCGGAAGTGCCGTGGCCGAGCAACTCCACCTGGGGCACAGTGAAACCGTGCTGCTTCCCGAGCAGGCCCGTCTATTGCTGGGTTATACCCTTACCGAAGCGCAGATCGTCGAGCGGCTCCAGACCGAGCGCGACGACATGGAGCGTTACCTGCACATGCTACTGAAAGGGAACGGGCACGGAAACGGCGAGGTCTAAAACCACACCTGCACACCCAGTCGCAGTTCTCGTCCGGGTCCGGGTAGTCCTAGTTGCGGCCAGATGGCCGTATTCGTCACGTTGTTGATGCGCACGAAGCCTTCCACCTGGCCATACTCGACCGATAGCCGGTAGGCCAGCCGCACGTGGAGCAGCAGCGCATCGGGGAGCTCCTGCAACTGATTCGCTTCATCCAGCGCCCAGGCGCGCCCGCGATAGTGCAGTTGCACGAGCGGGGCCAGTCCGAGCCCCGGCAGGCGGCGGAGCGTGAGCGTCGCCAGCCACTCCGGCTTTTCGACCAGCGGCCGGTCGGGCCCCGGCAGAAACGCCCGGCTGTGGAGTCCGGCCACGTATCCTTCCACCGCCCAGCTCCGAAGAAAAGCCCATCCCCCTCGGACTTCCGCGCCATAGACCCGGCTACCCTCCAGGTTGATCCGTTGCCGCTTGCGCTCGCCGTCGACGACCACGGTGCGTTGATCGATCGTATCGAACGTGCGGTTTACATACCCCACCACCTCGGCATAGCCCTGGTTCGTAAAGAAGCGCAATCCGGCCTCGGCCATCCAGATCGTCTCGGGGCGAAGTCCCGGATTGATCAGAAAACGGCCCAGCGCTCCACTGAACAGCTCCCGCATGGTGGGAAAGCGCACCTTGCGCGAAGCCGTCAGAAAGCCCTCCACACCTTTCGGCCAGCTACGCCGCAGCCCCACGCCCAGGCTCCAGGCACTCATGGGACCGCGCGGGGGCTTATCGCCGGTCTCCGGCGCCAGCATGGCATCGTAGCTGAGGCCCACCACGCCGTCGATACCAAGGCCGAGGGACTGCACCAACTCGGCCCCTGCGCTCAGCAGATGCTGCTGGTAGTACAGGGTAGGCAGACGCACCGTTACTGACCGGCCGGCTTCATCATAGGCGTATTCTCGTTGTCCGTGGCGGCTGCCCACCCAGTTGAGCGCCAGGCTCGCTTGTCCGTCGCCCATGGCCCGTCGCCACACCAGCCTTCCCCCGACCGTCCAGTCTTCGTTTTCCTCCCGGGCCTGGCGCGTTTCGTAGCGGACGTCCCGATACTGCTCGATATGCTGCCGGAATAGTCCGACCCAGAAAGCTCCTTCCAGCAGGCCAGACCGCATGGCCCGCTCGCCGTTCAGAATCGCCAGCGTGTGCTGCTGCAGCGGATAGCGCCAGTAGCGCACCGACGAGACCAGCGGGTTCAGGTGGCTTTCCGGTGCCACGCCCTGCGCTCCCTGCATGTGGAAAAGCGTCACGCCGATCCGACGACCGGCCTGCCCCGTCTGAACGCGCGAAAGCAGATGGAAAAGTCTTCGGTCCGTATTCGTGCGCAGGTCTGGATCTGGTTGACTGTAAGGCAGGTCGGCATCAGGAAGCGGCAATCCCCTGCGATAGGCGTAGCCAAGCCCCACGGTGTAGGCAAAGCGCCCCGTGTGCGCCAGATGCACAGCACTGGCCTGCACCGAAGCAGGTGCGCCGCCCCACATGTTCAGTTCGGTCAGCCGTCCCGGATGTACCAGCAGACGCGAGCGCAGGCTGAGTACCCCGGCGGCCGCATTCGTGCCGTAGAGCACCGACGCGTTGCCAGGAACGAGCGTCACACCCCCCAGCGCCGCGACGGGGAGCAGATCCAGATCGTACCGGTAGTCCCAGGGGATTGTCAGCAGGGCACCGTCCAGAAAGACGGCCACCTGGCGCTCACCGCTACCCCGCGGATAGAAGAGCGTCTCGCCCCGCGAGTTCGTCTGCACCGACACGCCGGGCAGCAACGCGGCCGTCTCCGAGAGGCTCACGGCGTCTTCCATGGCCAGCTCGGCCAGCGACACGCGCCACACCGACGAGAACGGCGCTTCCTGCTCCTGTTCCAGCGTGATCACGACCGGATCCAGCGTGTAGGTCCGGATTGTGTCGGTGACCGGTTGTGCGCCGGCCGGACCAACCAGCAGCCAGAGTGCCCAAAACCGCTTCCAGGGCTGCATAGCCCGGGCCCCTCAGGGCCTGTTGTTCGACTTCAGGAAAGTTGCGTGGCCAGGTAGCGCACCACCTGCAGCGGCGGGACGGTTCGCTCGTTCACTTGGCGGGCATACTGTGGCGGTACCACATAGAAAAAGAACCGGGGACCACTCGACGTGTAGGCCCGGGTCAGCAGCGCTGGATTCACGTGCTGCGCGACCGCCCAAGCCACGTCCGCGTACTGCTGCAGCAGCGCCTCGTGATGGGCCGTGATGGCACCCAGTGTACGGTTGGCCCGACGATAATCGTCGGGATGGGCCGCCACCTGCTCCTGCCAGTGCTCAAACTCCAGCACGGCCCGCTGATGCGCCTCCAGGATCGCCTCGTACTGCGCCACATAGGGCGCCAGCGTTTCGTCGCGGCGGGCCAGCAGCCGCAACGCTTCCAGCTCGGCCAGTGCCTGTTCAAGGTCCTTCGCCACCTGCTCGCTGGCCGCCTCGATCTGCGCCAGCGTAAGCGCCACACCGCCTGGATAGCCGTAAAACCGGCACCCGGCCACGCTCACCAGCACCACAAGTACTCCGATAAGTCCAGCATATCGTTTCATCGCCAGCAAACGGTTTTGGTACAACGCCGTCGTCTCATTCCGGAAATTTCCCAAAAAACACGTTAAAAGGAAAACGCCGCCGCCGTTTTGCCGAACTTTTCGCACGCCTCATTCAACCGCCCAGTGCAAAGCCGGCCTCGGGCCGCTCGGTCCCCTCGGCATTACGCGCCAGCCACTGGCGAAGCTGCTCGGCATCTTTTCCCTTGAGCCGAAGTGTGTAAAGTTCTGCGTTTTCCCTGCCGGGAATCGCAAAGGTTATTTCCAGCCCGCCTTTATCTTCGCGGAAAAAGAGTACCCGTTCGACGTTGATTGTGTAGGCGCCGGCTTGTACTAGCAGCATGACGTTCTCCGATTAGATGATCGTTCCGTCTTCGATTCGGGCATTTTTGGGCAGCACGACGATGCCGTCCCGGATGTAAAAGTTCGGTCCCTCGCCTTCCTGCACCTGATCCCGGTTTTTGATGACGCAGCGTCGCCCGATGCTGACGTTTTTGTCGATAATGGCGCCCTCGACGTACGATTCCTCACCGATGCCCGGATTGTCCGGTCCCTCGACCGGGTCGCGCAGGCTCGGATCGTGCCACGGATAGTAGTCGGCGCCCATCATCACCACATTTTTGACCGTAGCGTTTTCGCGAATGACCGACCGGATGCCGATCACGGAGTTGACGATCTGGCTGTTGATGATCACGCTGCCCTCTGCAATAATCGAATCCTGCACGAACGAACTCTGCACTTTGGCCGGCGGCAGCATCCGGGCGTTCGTGTAGATGGGCATCTGCGGATTGTACATGTCGAACGGTGGATGCCGCTGTGCCAGCATCAGGTTCGCCTCGTAAAACGAACGAATCGTTCCGATATCGCTCCAGTAGCCCGTGAAGGGATAGCTGATCACCCGGCATTGTCGGATCGCCTTGGGAATGATCTGCTTGCCGAAGTCGTGATCGGTGGGATTTTCCTCCAGCAGCCGACGCAGCACATCTTTGTTGAACACATAGATGCCCATCGAGGCCAGGTAGATCCGCCCCTGCGCTCCCATCTCCGGCGCAACCGGACTTTCCTTGCCGGCCAGCTCGTGCAGCGGGGGTTTCTCGTAGAACTCGGTGATGATGCCTTCTTCGTCGGTCTTCAGGATGCCGAAAGCCGGAGCCTCTTCAGCACGAACCGGAATCGTTGCAATGGTGATGTCCGCCTGTTTGGCCCGGTGATGCGTCAGCATCACACGGTAATCCATCAGGTAGAGCTGGTCGCCTGAAAGAATCAGCACGTAGTCATGCCGGAAAACGCCGATATGCGCCATGCTGCGCCGCACGGCGTCGGCCGTCCCCTGAAACCACTCACGGGACGAAGGGGTCTGCTCGGCCGCCAGGATCGTCACGAACCCGGTGCGGAACCGATCGAAGCGGTAGGTCTGGGCAATATGCCGGTTGAGGCTGGCCGAGTTGAACTGGGTCAATACAAAGATCCGATTGATGCCCGAATTGATACAGTTGGAAATCGGAATGTCGATCAACCGGTACTTTCCGGCCAGCGGCACGGCCGGTTTGGAACGCTTGAGCGTCAGTGGAAACAGCCGCGTACCGGCCCCGCCGCCCAGAATGACTGCGATGGTGCGTTCGTTGAGGCGGAGCGCCTCCAGATCCAATTCCGTGGCCAGTTGAACCTGTTCCATAACGCCGGGGCTGTGGTTGGGAGAGGGTATATCACGGTGTTACCGGCACCAGCGTCCGGTACAGTTCCAGATATTCCTGCGCTGAACGCTCCCAGGACCAGTTGCGCTGCATGCCGTTACGCTGCAGCACGCGCCACTGGTCGGGGCGATGATAGACGGTAAGCGCCCGCCGGATAGCCTGATGGAAGGCGCGGGACGTGAACAGCTCGAAGCGAAAGCCCGTGCCCTGCTGCGTGTGCGGATCCCAGGGCTCGACCGTATCCCGCAGGCCGCCTACCGCATGCACGATCGGGACGGTGCCGTACGTCATGGCGTACATCTGATTGAGCCCGCAGGGCTCCACCCGCGAAGGCATCAGCAGCATGTCGCCTGCTGCATAGAGCTGGTGCGCCAGCGTGTTGTTGAACTCAAACCGCAACACCAGTCGGGGAAATCCGCCGGGCCGCACGATCCGACAGCGCAGGGCTTCCAGCGCCGCCTGATAGGCGGGCATGCCCATACCCAGCACCACCACCGACACGTCGATCTGGTGCGTCAGCAGTTGCTCCAGCCCGGCCACCAGCAGATCGACCCCCTTTTCCTGCATGAGCCGACCGATGAACACCAGCAGGGGCCGATCGGGCCGAAGCCCCAGCGATTCGCACAGCGCTTTTTTGTTTTTTTCCTTACCGGAAAGATCCTCTACCGAGTAGTTTGCAAAAATGAGCGGATCGGTGGCCGGATTCCAGATGTCGGGATCAATGCCGTTGAGAATCCCCCGCATTTTGTGCGCCACGCGCTGAAAAACTTCTTTCAGCCCGGCGGCGATGTCTTCACGCTCTTGCAACTCACGCGCGTAGCCCGGACTCACCGTGGTCACGGCATCGGCCCAGAGCAGTCCGGCCTTCATGACGTTGAGCTGGCCCTGATGCTGCAGGTCTTCAGGCCGCGCCACCGGCACGCCGATTTCCTCCCACACCTGCCAGTCGTAACGCCCCTGATGCTCGGCATTGTGCACGGTAAACACAATCGGAAGCTCGGCCAGCTCGCGATAGGCCGGATCTTCGCGCAGCCAGACCGCGAGCAGCGCCGTATGGTGATCGTGCAGATGGAGCAGATCGGGCCGGAGCACGCCCTCCTTCAAAACCGCCAGCACGCCCCGTTGAAACACGAAAAAGCGATCGGCCTGATCAGGAAAATCCAGCCCGGTAGCCGGATCCTGGTACACGCCGGGCCGCCCGAAGTGAACCGGCTCCTCCAGCAGATACACGGGAAATCCGAGCACCTCGGCATCCTGCTGCCAGAGCCGGTAGGACAGGGTGCGGTCCCGATAGGTAAACGCCCCTTCGTGAATCACCCGCAGCGCGTCGTCCTGCAACTGCGCATCACCAAAACGGGGCATGAGCACCGCCGCATCAATGCCGGCCCGGCGCAGAAACTTGGGCAATGCCCCCAGTACGTCACCCAAGCCGCCTACCTTGGCAATCGGTGCGCACTCGAACGCTACATGCAGTACGTACATAACTACCGAATCGCATTGTTTACAAGGTAAAGATAAATCGCACGGGCACGTTCTCGAAGCCTTGAATACAAAAACTTTGTTACGGCGCTGAAACCGGCCTTGCGCCCTCGGGTACATGCCAGGGATCCGTTAGACGACACGCATGGACGAACGAGCACACACGGCTTCGCTCCGGCAGCGACTGGCCCACACGCGGCGGCGGCTGCTGGCGGCCCGTCTGCTCCAGGGTGGCCTGCAGGCGCTCGGCCTGCTGGCACTGCTCTGGGGAATTGCCGCCCTGCTGGAGACGCTGCTGTGGCTTCCCACCGAACTACGCACCGGACTGCTCTGGGCGCTGGTGGCGGGCTCGCTGGGTCTGCTGGGCTGGACCGTCGGGCGTCCGCTGCTGGCGCTGCGTCGCCTGAGTGATGAACACCTGGCCCGTCAGATCGGCCGCCACTTTCCTGAAATTGCCGATCGCCTGATCGACCTGCTCCAGCTCGAAACGGGCCGCCGGAGCCCGGCCCCGGAGACGCTGCTGGCCCGCGCCCGCGAGCAGCTGGCCCGGCAGATTGCGCCGGTCCCCTTCGAGCAGATGGTCTCGTTGCGTCCTTCGTCCCGGCTGCTCTCGCTGACACTGGCCCCGCTGCTGCTGGTGGGGACGCTCTGGCTGCTGGCGCCCGGCGCTTTCCGGGGCGCGTTCGTCCGGCTGCTGGCGCCGGGCCGCACGTTCGAGCGGCCGTTGCCTTTCACGCTGAACGTTACCCCCGGCGACACCGCGCTGGCCCGCGGCGATACGCTGCATCTCACGGTAACGCTCCGCGGCACGGCATGGCCCGAGCAGCTCACGCTTCGGCTCCGCTATGCTGGCGAGGTACGTCCCGAAACGTTTTTCCTGAAGCCCGATACGACCGGCCGCGCCTACTTCGCACTGCCTGACCTGCAGCGCCCGCTGACCTATCAGGTGGAGGCTGCTCCCACGGCAACGCCCTGGTACACGGTCACGCTGCGCGAACGACCGCTCGTGCGGCGCCTGCAGCTGACGCTGCACTATCCGTCCTACACCGGACTCCCTGTGCAGACGCTGCCGCCCGACGTCGGCAACGTCTCCGCACTACCCGGCACCCGGATCGAACTGCAGGTGCTGACCGGCGCCGCGCCCGTCGATTCTGCCCTGGTGCGCTTCGACGACGGCACCGCCCTGGCCCTGGCAGTTCGCGACAGCCTGGCGCATGGCACCTTTACGCTGCACCGCGCCGGCCATTACTGGATCGAACTGCATGCACCGGGCGGCCTGACCAACCCCGAACCGGTACGCTACACGCTGGAGCTGGTACCCGACGACCCGCCCACCATCACGCTGCTGCAACCCGAAGCCACCTACACGCTCGACGACGCGCTACGGGCGTCCCTGCAGGTGCGCGTGCACGACGACTTCGGCTTTACCGCGCTGCGACTCTACTGGCGCCTGGCCGAAAGCACCTTCCGCACGCCCGAAACCGACTTTTCGAGCCGTCCCCTACCACTGGCCACACCACGCCCACTCGACCAGGAAATCCAGCAGCAATGGGACCTGCGCGCCGACGGACTGGACCTCGTACCCGGCGATGTGATCGAATACTACCTGCAGGTGTGGGACAACGACCGCGTCTCCGGCCCCAAGTCGAGCCGCACGCCGTTGCAGTACCTCCGGCTTCCCTCGCTGGCCGAACGCTACGAGATGCTCGACGCCGCCCAGGATGATGTGGCCGAAGGGCTGGAGTCGGTACGTGAGCAGGCCGAGCAGCTCCGTACCACCTTCCAGGAGTTGCGCAAGACGATCCAGCGCACCCGGCAGGCCGGCTGGGAGGAGCAGCAGCAGGCCGAACAACTCCGCCGCCAGCAGGAAGCGCTCGAAGAGCAGGTCGAATCGCTCACCCGACAGCTCGAACAGATCACCCGCGAAATGGCCACCAACCGGCTGGTAAGCGACGAAACGCTCGAGCTGTACCGGGAGCTGCAGCGCGTGGTTGAGGAAATTCAGTCGCCGGAGCTGCGCGAGGCGCTGGAAAAACTCCAGGAAGCGCTGCGGGC
>WFPM01000174.1 GCA_015487635.1 Rhodothermus sp. | reverse complement strand
TCCGCACGTTGGCTTTCCCCCCAAAGCCCGCGTTGGTGATCGTGAGCCCCACGTTGCCGATGTTCACCACTGCTTCCTCGAAACCCTGCGCTAAGCCCCCGACGCTCCACCTTCCCCAGAGCAACATGCATAGAAAGCGCTTTCAATCTATTGCAGCTTAGTGGATCTGCAACTTCTTTATCGGTATGGCTTCCTTGCCCCTCGCGCTATCTTCAGGCAAGTCCACATTAGTGGCTAAAAGTAAGGCTCTTCGGCCGTAGAACACAAGCCGTAACTCCTGAGCGTATCCCCCAGGTGCTCAATAACATCAACAATAACTAGGACTTACACAGTTGAACGTGATAATGTAACTTTGGGAGGCACACTGGGACAATGCTTTAGCCTGGGAGGCCAACCGTGAACGCGCCGAAGGTGGACGTGTTGGATTACATTCATTTCCGGGTCGCGGCCCAACGGGTCTTCCCCCCCCCGAAGCGGCTCGGATTCAGGCAGGGGAGCTCAACGCACCAGCACACGCGTGCCTACCCGCGTCTGTTGAAGCGAATCCCGTTGGATACGGAAGCCCTCTGGCAGGAGGTGACCCCCTTTGTCCAGCCAGACCGTGGCGTGTTGGTGGTGGACGATACCATCCTGGGCCAGCCCCATACTCGAAAGATGGCGTTGGTGAGGCACCATTGGTCGGGCAAGCACAAGCGCGTGGTCCAGGGGATCAACCTTATCTTGCTGTTGTGGACCGAAGGACAAGCACGTCTGCCTTGCGATTTTCGCCTCTACAACCGGGCAGAAGACGGCCTGACCAGGAATGACCACTTTCGGCCCTGCTGCAAACGGCCCATGCGCGTGGCTTTCAGCCCAAGTTGGTCGCATTTGACCGTTGGTATGCCAGTCTGGCTAACTTGAAGTACGTGCGCCAGCTGGGATGGGAATGGTTCACGCGTTTGAAGGCCAACCGGTTGGTTTCGGTGGAGGGCAACCGCCAGAATCGTCCGGTATCGAGCTGGCCGATCCTCCCTCAAGGTCGTGTGATGCACCTGAAAGGGTACGGCTGGGTGAAGGTGTTCAAGACGGTACCCCCAGACGGTCGCGAGGAATACTGGGCCACCAGCTGCTTGGACATGACCCGGGAAGAAAAGGCTGCGTATGCCCGGCATGCCTGGCAGATTGAGGTGTATTATCAAGGTTTGAAGCAGTTCACTGGGATTGAACGGGGCCATTCCATGTGGCTAAAGCCCAGCGCAACCACATCGATTTGGCCATTCGTGTCTTTTTGCGCCAGGAAGTGGCCCGTTTGCAGCGCGGTATCAGCTGACTTTGAGGCGAAACAGGCCATCCTTGGGAGGCTATCCGTCATTACCTGGCCGCTCCCACCCTGATCCTTCAGTCAACTGCGTAACTCCTAAATAAATTGGATCACCCTGTTGACAATGATTTCATCTGGCTTGTTAATTAATGGTAGTATTTATTCTTTCAGTTACCTGAGACGGTAACTTTTCACTGAGGTTGTCACCCATAAACCGAACCGCTTGAGAACTATGCAGCGACTTTTTGGCTTGGTACTGGCGCTCGCGCTAAGCAGTCTAGCCGCCTCGGCCTGGGCCCAAGGAGTTACGACCTCCTCAATGCGAGGCGTCGTGCGCGACGAAGCTGGTGAGCCCTTGCCCGGTGCTAATGTGGTCGCCATTCATATGCCCTCTGGCACTCAGTATGGGACGGCGACCAATATCGATGGTGTCTTTTTCATTCCCAATATGCGGGTTGGAGGCCCGTATCAGGTCCGTATCACCTTCGTGGGCTATCAGCCCTACGTGCGTGAGAACATCATGCTGCGCCTGGGAGAGACCTTTGTGCTGAACGTTCAGCTTTCTCCCCAGGTGGCGGAATTAGAAGCCGTCGAGGTAGTGGCGGCAGCTGGCGTCTTTGATGCCACGCGCACCGGCGTTGGGGTCAACCTAGACGAAACACGCATTAATACGGCACCGACCGTCGGCCGGGACCTGGCAGACTTTGTCCGTCTGGTTCCTCAGGCCTATGTGGAAAATGATGACGACGATGGACCGGCCATCTCCATTGCCGGCCAGAATAACCGGTATAACGCGATTTTTATTGATGGAGCGGTCAACAACGACGTTTTTGGCCTCTCTGCACAGGGAACAAACGGTGGCCAGACAGGCGCTCCTCCCATCAGCCTAGATGCAATTGAGCAGTTCCAGATCAACATTTCGCCCTATGATGTGACGCAGAGCGGGTTTACCGGTGGTGCCATCAATGCGGTAACGCGTAGCGGAACGAATCGCTACGAAGGCTCCGTCTACTACTTTCTACGCAACGAAATGCTGGCCGGCCTAACACCCAAACCCCTGCCGGGCCAGCGACGCGAACGTCTGCCTGATTTTATCAACCAGCGCTACGGATTTCGGCTGGGCGGCCCTATCCTTCGGAATAAACTCTTCTTCTTTGTGAATGCGGAACTGCTTCGAGCAGAAACACCGCAGCCGTACGTACCCGGCGAATATCTGGGAGAATCCGCCAACCGGCTCGATGAAATTCGGACCGTCCTTCGCGAAGAACTGGGTTACGATCCGGGCACATACGGCACCAAAGCCGCCACGCTCGACGACAACAAGCTGTTACTACGTCTGGACTGGAACATCAATCCCCAGCATAAACTGAGCGCCCGGCTAAGCTATTCAGCCTCCGATAATCGCGATGAGTTTGACAGCGGGCCATTTCAGATCGTATTTCTGGACCGTACGGAAGTGTTCCCTAACCGGACGCTTTTTACCACGGTCGAATTGAACAGCGTGCTGGGCTCCTCCTATGCCAATAAGTTGATTGTTGGTTACACGCGCGTCCGTGACGACCGCGATATCGACCGGCAACCATTCCCCACGGTGAATATCGCAGATGGTCAGGGGGACATCCTGCTGGGGCCGGAACCCTTTTCTACGGCCAACATGCTCAACCAGGACATTTTTACCATCACGAACAACTTCAATTGGTTCAAAGGACGGCACACCTTCACCTTTGGCGCCCACTTTGAATATTATGACATTGCTAACCTCTTCATTCCGTTCAACTTTGGCTGGTATTTCTACGATAGCGTGGACGACTTCCTGCGCTCTGTCTGCGCAGCCAGTGCCCAGGATGGCCAGGTGGTAACGCCTACCTGCCAGGCTTATGGGTTGGATGTGGAGCCCGCGAACACGTTTTTCATGCGCGGGTTTTCGCTGATCGGAAGCGACATCGGCGACGAGGCAGATAACATCGGGGCCTTCAAGGCTTTCCAGATTGGCTTCTACGTACAGGACGAATATCAAGTAAACGACCGTCTGCGCCTTACGGCAGGCTTGCGCTTCGACATTCCCAAGATTGCCACACGGCCCCGGTACGCCCCGGACGTCTTTGAAACCACCCTGCCGGCTGTTTCTGCCTACTATGATCTGGAAGGGGCCCGCCCGGGTCAGACTCCCCGGGCCCTCCTGTATATCTCGCCCCGTATAGGCTTCAACTACGATCTTTCCACCGAAAAACGACGTGCTCAGCTTCGGGGCGGCGCCGGCATCTTTCTGGGACGTGTTCCCTTCGTCTGGCCCGGAGGGATGTTCCTCAACAACGGCGTGAACACCGGTTTCCTCTTCCGTGGTGGCCCGCTGGAATTCCGGCCCGACCCCCGCAACGCCCTCAGTCCGTCGGACTTCGGCATTCCTTCCGACGCACTGATTCCCAGTGGTCGCTTGGAAATCTTCGCCCGGAATTTCCGCTACCCCAGAGTCTTTCGTACAAGTCTGGGCATTGACTATGAACTGCCGTACGGCATCATTGCCACCTTTGAGGGTCAGTTTACCAAAACCTTGAGCAATATCCTCGTCAAAAACATTAACCTGAAGCCAACCAATACCCGTCTTACAGGTCCGGACAACCGGCCAATTTATGGCTACGGCTTCGATAGCCGGGGTCGCGTCGACCGGCGGGCCAGCCTGATCGATAGCCGTTACTCCTCCATCCTGCTGGCAACCAATACGTCGAAAGGCTACACGTATGACGTTACCGTTCAACTACAGAAAGAGTTCGGCAACTGGCTCTATGCTAGCCTCTCCTACACCTACGGCGACGCGTTTGCGGTAAACGACGGAACCTCCTCCCAGATCGTCTCGCTCTGGCGTTATAACGAACATGTAAACGGAGCAAACAACATCGGCCTGGCCCGCTCTGACTTTTCCATTGGGCATCGCATTCTGGGCCAATTGACCTACCGGCGCACCTTCTTTAAGCGGCTGGCCACTACTATTACACTTTTCTACACTGGCGAGTCGGGTCGCCCCTTCTCGTACACCATTGGCCGAAGCCGCTACATGGTAGGAGAAGGACCAGAAGCCCGGGACGTCTCGCTGTTCTATGTACCCCGTAATGCCAACGAACTGGTCTTTAAGCCCTATACCAGTGGCGGTCGCACAATCACTCCGGAAGAACAAGCTGCGGCCCTGGAAGCGTTCATCGAAGGCAATCCTTACCTTCGGAAACGCCGGGGCAAATATGCGGAACGCAACGGGGACCGTACGCCGTTTGAATCGGTACTTGATCTGAAAATTGCCCAAGAGGTGTTTACAAATATCGGCGGCCGCCGTCATAAGGTGGAACTCACACTGGACGTCTTTAACTTTACCAACCTACTGGGCGAGCTGTTCGGCGCTGAATGGGGAATCCGATACAATCGGCCTTTCCAGTATGCCGTCGTCCAGTTTGAGGAATTCCGCGATCCGGAAAATGGCGACCTGACTCCCGTTTACACTTTCCGTCTCCTGGACATCAAAAGCAAGAAAGACCTCTTTGACCGCTTGGTCAAAGACTTTGGCACGTATAGCTCCCGCTGGCAGATGCAGTTGGGGCTGCGTTACACGTTCTAAGCCCAACCGTAGGTTTACCGAAATAAAAAAGCTCTGCCCGATCGGGCAGAGCTTTTTTTATGGGCGTTCGAGATCACTAATACCAATTGCTTTTAGAATTCTAAGAGCATTCCAGCAAAGCAGCGGAGAAGTCCATGGCCAAGCGCTTAGCAATGCCTTGGCAGGAGGATGAAGCGACGCTGTTGCGGCTCTACCGAAATGAGCCAGAACCGGAACTGCGGCTTCGCTGGCATGCACTGTGGCTTTTGCGCCGGGGGTATCCGGTCACCGAAGTGGTCGCGACGCTGGGCCTCTGCGAACGCAGCGTGCGTCGTTGGCTTGCCTGATATCGGGCCGGAGGGATTGCGGAACTACGGTGCCGCCGGCGCGGAGGGCGGCAGGGCTGGCCGCCCCGCTTGCGCCGCGCGCAACAAGAGCAGCTCAAGGCCCAAGCCGTAGCGGGGCAGTTTCGCACGATCCATGATGCGGTAGCGTGGGTGCAGGAGCGTTTTGGGGTGGGCTATACCTACTGGGGGATGCGTTCGCTGTTTGTGCGCTTGCGTCTGAGGAAGAAGCTACCGCGTGCTGTAGCCCACAGCTGCAGACGGCGTGGAAAAAGGGGGCCTTGTCGAGGCCCTTCGAGCGAGCGGGGTGAAGGCCCGCAGTGCGTGGTGTGGGCCGATGCGATGCGTGTGGGATTGTATGGGCCGGTGCTCGGGTGTGGGCGCCTCGAGGGATGAAGGTACGGCAGGCGGTTCAGATTGTCTACAAGTGGGCGTATCTGGCGCTGGCAGTCGATGTGCGTAGCGGCCGGCTTTTATGGAGCTGGATAAGGCGGCTGAAGGCGGAAGCTATCGCACAGGTTGTTGGGAGCTGGCAGGTGGCTGGAATCGAGGTGGTGGTGTAGGACGGGGCGCACGCCCACAAGGCGCAGCAAGTAGGGGTGCGGCAGATCTGTCAGCCGCCTTATGCGCCGGAGCTGAATCCGGTGGAGCGGGTTTTTTGAGGAGCTACGCCGTTGGGTAGAGGGACGGGTGTATGCGGACTTGACGGAGAAGCAACGGGCAGTCGAAGCGGTGTTGGCAGCCTTGGAGGCGGATCCGGAGCGTGTGAAACGATTGACGGCTGGCCATGGATTCTGCATGCGTTTGAGCAGCTTCGTCTAAACATGACTCCACCATAAGCAATTGGTATTCGATGTTCGGCCAACAAGCACATGCCCGCTACGGTCGAATACGGGGAGCTACCGCCCAGGGCTGTCCAGAAGTGCTTCCTTCGCTGTCTACTTTACGGGCTGGTGACTCCGTCCATACATCCGATAGTGTAATGATTTTATTGGTCAGTCGAGAGCCCAGCCGATAAGTCTGGCTCGAACGCCGACACGTGGATAGCATGGAAAATACGCTCGTCTGTCAGAAACAGCACGTAGGGAAATAGGCCGTATTCGCAGAGCCGGTTGCCCTGACCCATCCTACCACCCGGCACAAAATCGATTCTACAAACCGGTGTATGTTTCTCCGAAAACTTCTACGCATGCAGCAAGCACAACAATTAAAAAAGCGCCCGGTCCGAAAGCTCGGAGCCGGGCGCTTCGTCCCGCGCAAGCAAACTCCCTGATCAGCCGCAGCCGCTCGAGCTGCCGCAGTTCGGGCACACGTAGCAGGCGCCCGAGCGCACGGTGATCGAGCCGCAGTTCGAGCAGGCCGGCGCATCTTCCTGGTTCTGGAACGACACCGTCGGCACCGCAGCGGCTTCCGGCGCGTCGGCTGCGCTCTTCTGTTGCGTCTGCAGAAAGGTTTCGATCGTCTGGCCCACCAGCGGCGTCACCGTGCCGGTCGGCTGCGGATCGAAGCTCAGCTCCAGTTGCCGTTCGTCACGGGCCGGACCACTGCGTTTCACCTCGGCCGCCACCCCGTCGCGTGGATTTTCCTGCTGCTCTTCCTGTGGACGTCCCAGGAATTTGAGCGACAGGTAGCGGAAGATGTAGTCCATGATGGACTTGGCGATCGGAATCTGCGGGTTGTTCGTAAAGCCGGCCGGCTCGAAGCGCATGTGGCTGAACTTGTTGCACAGGTCTTCGAGCGGCACGCCGTACTGGAGCGCAATCGAGATGGCCGTCGCGAAGGCGTCCATCAGCCCCGAGATCGTCGAGCCCTGCTTGGCCATCGTGATGAAGATCTCGCCCGGCATGCCAGTATCCGGGTACAGGCCGATGTGCAGGTAGCCCTCGTGGCCGGCCACCGAAAACTTGTGCGTGATCGAAGGTCGCTCGTCGGGCAGCCGCTTGCGCACCGGCTTGTAGACGATTTTCTCAACAACCTTTTCGATCACCTTCGGCTCGGCGGTTGCCATGCCGTCGCCGCTCGACTCGCCTTTCTTGTCTTCCTTGCGCGTCGAGAGCGGCTGGCTGCGTTTGGAGTTTTCGCGGTAGATGGCCAGCGCCTTGAGCCCGAGCTTCCAGCCCTGAATGTAGGCGTCCATGATTTCCTCGACCGTCACATGCTCGGGCATGTTGACGGTCTTGGAGATGGCACCGCTGATGAAGGGCTGGCAGGCGGCCATCATCTTGATATGACCCATGTAGTGAATGAAGCGCTGGCCTTTGTAGGGCTTGAAGGCGCAGTCGAAGACCGGCAGGTGTTCTTCCTTCAGGTGCGGGGCTCCTTCGATCGTGTCGTTTTCCTCAATGTAGGCCAGGATGTCTTTGATCTGCGCCTCGCTGTAACCCAGGCGACGCAGGGCGATGGGCACCGTGTTGTTGACAATCTTGAACATACCGTCGCCCTTGCCCGCCAGCAGCTTGTATTTGACCAAGGCAATGTCCGGCTCGATGCCCGTCGTGTCGCAGTCCATCAAAAACGAAATGGTCCCGGTGGGCGCGAGTACCGTGGCCTGGGCGTTGCGGTAGCCGTAGCGTTCGCCCAGCGCGACCATACGCGCCATGCTTTCGCGGGCGGCTTCCTTCAGGTAGGCCGGACAACTCGGGTGAATGTCCTCGACGGCCGCCTGGTGCAGACGCATCACCTCGAGCATGGGCTCCCGGTTCTTTTCGAAGCCCGGGAACGGCCCGATATGCTCGATGGCCGCAATCTCAGCACTCCGGGCATAGGCTTCCGCATGCATGATTGCCGTGATGGCGCCGGCCACGGCCCGCCCTTCGTCGCTGTCGTAGGGCAGCCCCATGGCCATAAGCATGGCTCCCAAGTTGGCAAAGCCCAGCCCCAGCGGCCGGTAATCGTGGCTGTTCTGTGCGATTTTCTCCGACGGATAGCCGGCGTTATCGACAAGGATCTCCATGGCCGTGATGAAAATGCGCACGGCCGCCCGGAAACGCTCGACATCGAACGACCCGTCCTCCCGCTGGAACTTGCGCAGGTTCAGCGAGGCCAGATTGCAGGCCGAATTGTCGAGGAACATGTATTCGGAGCAGTTATGGACGGCGATGCCGTTGGCCACAAAGTGATCCGTCACCGGCTCCGTCAGATCGTAGACAGGTTCCTCACCCAGCAGATCAAGCGAAACAACCTGATCAACCAGCGGATCTTCGTACGCCGCCACAGTAGCATTCAGCTCGCGCAGGGCGGCCGCCTTCGGACTCTCCGGCAGAAAACCAATCTCTCGCTCAAAGCGGACCCGGCTCGACCGGCTAATGCGCAGACTGTACAAAGGCTGAACGCGATATTCTTTTACCCCACCTCTACCGTCCGGCAGCAATGCACGATCGGTCAAACGCCGGTTTTCATATAGCTTGCTCTTGATACCAAAGCCCAGCAGAAGCAGTTGAACCTGCTTCAGAAGTTCGCACGAAGTTGATTCCAGGCTGATGTACTGGCTCTTTCTACCATAGTTGGCTACCGTGCCATCGGCCGTAAACAGTCCTCGTAGCAGCGCTGCCACACTCTGTCGATCCAGTCGAAAGACTTCCTCGGTAAATCGTTTTGCTGACGAACCCTCGTCCAGCACAGCAAATCGCCTCAAAACCTCCTGTACGGTTCGAGCGCCAGTAGCAACGGCAACTCCGGTAGGCCGCTCTGCCACTCGAACACCTTCAAAATGGGTCTGTCGATCGAACTGATTGACAACTCGAGCGACTTTTTCGGCCACAGCCCTTTCCCGCCGATCCAACATCAAGGTGGCCACTTCATGCGAAATGCAACCGTCCCCCACCATCAAACCGATATACTCGGCCACTTCAGGATCCAGATGCTCCCGACCGAAGCGCGGCGGCACCAGACGCACGACGTCGTTGCGGGTCAGTTCGGCGGCCGGCACATCACCGCGGTTTTCCGTCCACACCGGGTGATCGGCTGTCAGCTTCACCTCATAACCGCAACGGGTGCGCAGTCGGTAGACCGGCTTGACGCCTGTCTCGATCACCCGGGTGGTCCGATGCAGACGCCCGTCCAGTCCAACCACCCGCGGCGTTTCGCCCACCAGACTGTCGATGCGCCGCAATCCCTCCTCGGTGGCCACCAGCGTATCGCCCGTCACACACGGATTGCTGGAGTTGATCGGCCCGCTGTTTTTGCAGGTGTGCCACTTCTGGATGGTGTCCTCGTACTGCAGGCCCGGATCCCCGCAGATCCAGGTGCCCTCGGCCACCTTGTAGAGCAGTTCGTAGGCGTCGATTTCTTCGATGACCTCGCCTGTCGTCACGGCCTTGAGCGGGAATTTCTTACGGGCCAGCACGGCCTCCATGAATTCGTCCGTGACGCGCACGGACTGGTTCACGTTCTGGAAGGCGACCGAGCTATAGGCCTCGCCGTTGAACGAGCCGTCGTAGCCCTGCTCGATCAGCGCCCAGGCCTTCTTTTCCTCCTTAGCCTTGGCCGTGACGAACTCCATGATGTCGGGGTGCCAGACCTTCAGCGTCTGCATGATGGCGGCCCGGCGCGTCTTGCCCCCCGATTTGATCGTGGCGCCCGTGGCGTCCTGCACGCGCATGAACGAAACCGGCCCCGAAGGCCGGCCACCGCCCGAAAGCTTCTCCTTCGTCGAGCGCAGCTTGGACCAGTCGGCCCCCACGCCCGAACCGAACTTGAACAGGCGGGCGCTTTCGGCCATGAGCTGCCAGATGTCGTCAATTGAGTCCTCCACCGAAATGATGAAGCAGGCCGAAGCCTGGGGCCGCTCGTAGGGATCGACGGGCACGACCCGCTGCTTTTCGAAATCCCAGCCGTAGATCGTCTTGCCGCCCGTGTCGCGCACGCCGTACTGGTGATAAAGCCCCACGTTGAACCAGACGGGCGAGTTGAAAGCCCCGTACTGGTGCAGGCAGAGCCAGGTTAGTTCCTCGTAGAAGCGCTCGGCATCTTCCGGCGCGGCGAAATAGCCCTGGGCCTTGCCCCAGTCGGCAATCGTGCGGGTAACCCGGTGAATGAGCTGCTTCAGGCTGTACTCCCGCTTGCCCTCACGGGGATCGCCGTTGCCGGCCGCCAGATCACCGTAGAAGTACTTGGACGCAACTACGTTCGTGGCGAGCTGACTCCACGTCGAGGGAAACTCCACGTCCTTCTGCTCGAAAACCGCTTCGCCTTTGCTGTTGTAGATGGCGGCCGTTCGGCGCTCCCAGGTGACCGTGTCGAACGGATGAACGCCTTCCTGAGAGAACACGCGCTCAATGCGCAGGCCGCGACGGAGCTCCCGGGTGTCTGCCGACGACTTGCGGGGGGACTTTGCCATGACTGCCTCCGAAAACCTGTATGTTCTGGTGATTGAACCACTTGCTCGATGCCGGCGACTGCATAACGGCAATACTGAGGGCGTTCCCTGCCGCTCACCGGCACAGATGCGGTTTTCTAATAAAGCGCCCCGAGGTCCGTTAAATCAAGGATGAGTTAATCACATTTTATCCACAGAAAGGCCGATATTTCCAAAATAACAGACTTTACCATCATTACCCTGGCCAATTTCCGTTATACATCAAAACTTACCGGACAGGCCCGGTCCATCCACCACATCCACATCCCACAAACGTCTGAGGTGCATAACGGAAATAAAAAACCCCGGTCAATCAACCGGGATGCACGACCTGCCGCCGTCCAAGACGGTTCGTCTTCAACCCGCCTGTTTAAAATTCTTCCTCCTCATCGAAATCTTCAAAATCTTCGTCAAAGTCGTACTCCTCCTCATCGAAGTCAAAATCTTCTTCCTCCTCGAATTCGTAATCGTCCTCAAAATCGTCGTACTCCTCGTCGAAGTCTTCTTCGTACTCTTCGTAATCCTCTTCTTCAAAGTCTTCGTCTTCAAAGTCGAAGTCTTCTTCCTCTTCAAAGGCCCAGAGGGGCTGCAGCGGCAGCCGATCCGGCGCAAAGGGTGCGGTGCGCATGGTCAGGAAGCTTACCGGTTTGGTGAACAGGGACCCGGCCAGAACGTCCGGCCACAATTCAAAAATACGCAACAACGTCGTCAATGCAAGCCCTTCCCGCCGGCCTGGAAGTATGAAATTTTCCACGTTGAACCGAACGCCCCCTGAGCGAGTACATGCTACGCCTGCATTGCCTGAACACAACCTGAAGTGAACCATGTACGACACGGACCGCAGTGCGTATCCGCATCCAGACGAGTTCAAGGTTAAACGTCCGGAATATACAGAGCTGGAAGACGGCTACTACCGGGCGACGATCGAGATCGCGCCCTTCAAGGTTGTGGGGGAGAGCCGCACCAAAGCGGGCGCCCGCCGCGTAGCCCTCTATCGCGCCGCGCTGACCTACCGCTCCTACCATCCGTCCTACCGGGTGGAAAATCCCTACCCCGACGAGTTTGTCGATCAGGAGGGCACGCGCTGGCGCCGGCTGCCTCCCTCGCAGCGTGAACTCGGCGACTATGCGTTCGTCGGTCCTGACGGCGAGGAAGACTACGCCACCATCGAACAGATGCTGATGTGGGACATCCGCCCGGCTTCCGCTCAGGAAGAAGACTGAACGTTCCTGACACCCGAAGGCGCTCCGGAATGAGCGCCTTTTTTGTTGGCAAGCAGTAACTACGTAAAACTACTTAGAACTTTTTCCTTAAATTCCCGAAATAACTGGCTCTTGAATCCTTCGCAATCCGCTGCCATGCAGGCGCAGGCCCTGCTGAGCGTTCCGTTTGATCGGGTGGCGACCCACGCGCGCGGGTTTGTCGGCTGGGTGGCCGAACTGCTGCTGGGGCCCCTGGCCTACCGGCATACGCTGCTAGCCGTCTGCCCCAATTCGGAAGCGGTAACACGGGCCGCGCTGGAGGCCGCCGCCGAGGCCAACGCCCCGCTGCTTTTTGCCGCCACGCTGAACCAGGTGGACCTCGACGGCGGTTACACCGGATGGACACCCGCCACGCTGGCCCGATTCGTGGCGGACGAACTGGCCCGCCTGGAGTGGCACATCCCTGTCGTACTCGGCCTGGACCACGGCGGTCCTTGGAAAAAGGATCTGCATGCCCGCAACCGGTTGTCCTTTGAGGAAACTTTTCAGGCTGTTCTGCGGGCCATTGAAGCCTGTCTGGATGCCGGCTACGGCCTGCTGCATCTGGATCCGACCGTCGATCTGGAGCTGCCGCCCGGCACCCCGGTCCCCATCCCCCGCATTGTCGAACGCACGGTGGTGCTTTTGCGTCATGCCGAAGCCTACCGACTTCGGCGCAACCTGCCGCCGGTCGCCTACGAGGTGGGCACCGAAGAAGTCGGCGGGGGGCTGCAGGCCGAAGCGCGCATGGCGGAGTTTCTGGACCGGCTCTGGACGGCGCTGGACCGAGAAGGCCTGCCCCATCCGGTGTTTGTGGTGGGTGACATCGGCACCCGGCTCGATACGCGCACGTTCGACTTCGAGCGTGCCCGTCGGCTGGACGCGCTGGTGCGCTGCTACGGCGCCCTCATCAAAGGGCACTACACCGATGACGTGGACCGCCTCGATCTGTACCCGAAGGCGGGCATCGGCGGGGCCAACGTGGGCCCGGGCCTGGCCGCCATCGAATTTGAAGCGCTGGAGGTGCTGGTGGACGAAGCCCGTCGCCGCGGTCTTTCGGTAACGTTCGATCAGGCCATCCGCCAGGCCGTCGTCGAAAGCGGGCGCTGGACCAAGTGGCTGCAACCGGAGGAAAAAGGCCGGCCGTTCGATGCGCTGGATCCGGAACGACAGCGCTGGCTGGTGGCCACCGGCAGCCGCTACGTGTGGACGCACCCGGCCGTCCTGCAGGCCCGCCGCGAACTCTACGAAGCACTTTCGCCCTGGCTCGACGCCGACACCTTCGTGCGCACACGCATCAAAGCGCGCCTGATGGATTATCTTCGGGCCTTCAATCTGATCCACTTCAACGAGCGATTGCAGGCCTTTCTGCCCGAATGACCGCTCAGACGTGATCGCTGATTCACGGAAAATCGAATCAGACCGGCTCTCCCGCCTGCGCCAGTGCTTCTTCCTTGACCCGGTTCAGATAGGCCAGGGCTTCTTCTCGATCGGCTGGCAGTTCTCCTTTGAAAATCACCTCTTTGATGGCCCCCAGCGCCCGGCGTTCAGGCCCTTTGAGCGTGGCCACCATCTCTTCGAAGAGCGCCGCCCGCCGCAACGCCTCGTCTTTAATCTCCATCATGTACTGAAAGGCCGCATCGTGCTCGTTGGGAATGTGCCCTTCCAGGATGGCTTCTTTGATGGCCTCTTTGATGATCCCCACGGCCACCCCCTCGCCAATGCCCAGCGTACGCATGATCTCCTCACCGTCGACGGGCGGCTGGAAGTTGCGAATGCGATCCTTTTCCTCCACTTCGGCCATGCGGGCCTCCAGCCGGTCGAAGGCTTCCAGATAGCGACGGACGCGCCGGGGATTTTTGGAGGTGATGTCGGCACGCACCAGCAGCATCAGGTCTTCCAGCTCGTCACCGGCCTCGAAGAGCAGGCGTCGGATGGCCGAGTCGGTCACCTGCTCATCGACGAGTGCAACGGGTCGGTGGTGCAGGCGGACAAGCTTCTGCACGTAGGCCATGCGCTCGTCCATGGGCAGTTTGAGCCGGCGAAAGATGCGGGGGACCATGCGGGCGCCCAGGTCTTCGTGTCCGTGGAAGGTCCAGCCCGTGCCCGGCACGAAGCGTTTGGTGGCCGGCTTGGCGATGTCGTGCAGCAGGGCCGCCCAGCGCAGCCAGACGGCGTCGTCCTCGCAGGGCCGGTTGGCCGTCATACGGGCCACGTTGTCTACCAC
>WFPM01000173.1 GCA_015487635.1 Rhodothermus sp. | reverse complement strand
GTCCAGCAGCACGACGGCGTGCTCGAGCCAGGCACCCGTGCGCTGGCTGTCGGGGTGCGCCAGCGTGTAGAGCGTCAGCAGGGCCGCCTCGGTGCTGACGGCCTCGTTGCCGTGCACGTTGTAGCTGAGCCAGACGAACACCGGTCCGTCGGGGTCCGGCGTACCGGGCAGGCGACCGACCCGTCGGAGGTTGTCTTTGCGGAGCGTCTCGATGCGCGCCAGGTTCTCCGGCGACGAGATGAGGGCCAGCAGAAGCGGCCGGCCTTCGTAGGTCTCCCCGTACTGCACAAGCTGCACGCGCGGCGAGGTGCGCGCCACATATTCGAAATAATCCACCACGCGGTGGTGAGGCGTGAAGCGGCTTCCCAGCGGATAGCCCAGAAACTCTTCAGGCGACTGGAGCGGCTGCGCCATCAGGGCAGGCGTCAGCCCCAGCGCGACGATCCAGGAAAGGAGCCGGCGCATTGGTGGTCGCGGTGCTTCGTGAGCAGAACAACCCGGAGCCAAGGTAAAAATCTGCAGAGATCGGTGCAACGTGCGTTCTTGCGACAGGCGGCCGGGCTACGCCGTTGTTCTTGCCAAATTTCCCGGATTCTTTGAGATCAATCCGGTAGTTTTCGCCGTTGCACGGCTGCATTGCCTGCAGGAAGCGTTATCTTATAAGGCCTGCAGGTAGTGGGTACTCTTTTCCAGGATACGGATCGCTAAACGAAACGAGTATTCGGCATGGAGATCAAGACGGATCAGGCGGTCGGCCGGGTGGTCCAGATCATCGGCCCGGTGGTAGACGTGGAGTTTCCCGAAGGGCAGCTTCCCGAGATCTACGACGCGCTGGTGATCGAGCGCGAGGACGGGAGCGAGCTGGTGCTGGAGGTCGAGCAGCATCTGGGCGAGAATCGGGTGCGGGCTATCGCCATGGACTCGACCGACGGGTTGACGCGCGGCACCCCCGTGCGCAACCTGGATCGTCCCATCGCGGTGCCCATCGGGCCGGAGATCCGGGGGCGGCTCTTCAACGTGGTCGGTGAGCCCATCGACGGCCTGCCCCGGCCCAAAGCGGAAGGCTACCGGCCCATTCATGCGCCGGCCCCACCCTTCGAAGAGCTGGCCACGCGGGTCGAGATGCTGGAGACCGGCATCAAGGTGATCGACCTGATCCAGCCGGTGATGCGCGGAGGAAAGGTCGGGCTGTTCGGCGGCGCCGGCGTCGGCAAGACCGTGCTCATCATGGAGCTGATCAACAACATCGCCAAGGCGCACGAAGGACTTTCGGTCTTTGCCGGCGTGGGCGAACGCACGCGTGAGGGGAACGACCTGCTCCGCGAAATGCTCGAGAGCAAGGTCATTCGCTACGGCGAGGCCTTCCTGGAGTCGATGGAGGCGGGCGGCTGGGACCTGTCGAAGGTGGACTTCGAGGAGCTGCAGAAGAGCCAGGCCACGCTCGTCTTCGGTCAGATGAACGAGCCGCCGGGCGCCCGCGCCCGCGTGGCGCTGACGGGCCTGGCCATTGCCGAGTACTTCCGCGATCTGGGCGGCCGCGACGTGCTGCTCTTCATCGACAACATCTTCCGTTTCACCCAGGCCGGTTCCGAAGTGTCGGCGTTGCTGGGCCGCATGCCTTCGGCGGTGGGCTATCAGCCCACGCTGGCCACCGAAATGGGTGAGCTGCAGGAACGCATCACCTCTACCAAGCACGGCGCGATCACCTCATTCCAGGCCATCTACGTGCCGGCCGACGACCTGACCGACCCCGCGCCGGCTACCACGTTTGCCCACCTGGACGCCACCACGGTGCTCAGCCGTCAGCTGGCCGCTCAGGGTATTTACCCGGCCGTCGATCCGCTCGAATCGACCAGCCGTATCCTGGATCCGAACATCGTAGGGGAGGAGCACTACCGGGTGGCCCAGGAGGTCAAGCAGATCCTGCAGCGCTACAAGGAGCTGCAGGACATCATCGCCATCCTGGGCATGGACGAGCTCTCCGAAGAGGACAAGCTCGTGGTGCACCGGGCCCGCCGTGTGCAGCGTTTCCTGAGCCAGCCCTTCTTCGTGGCCGAGCAGTTTACGGGCATCCCCGGCAAGTACGTCAAGATCGAGGACACGGTGCGCGGCTTCCGCATGATCCTTGACGGCGAGCTGGACCACCTGCCCGAGCGCGCCTTCCTGCTGCGCGGCACCATCGAAGAGGTGATCGAGGCAGGCGAAAAGATGCTCAAAGAAGCCGAGGCCTGACCATGGCACGGACGCTCTTTGTGGAAATTGTGGCGCCCGACCGACGCGTGTTTCGCGGCGAAGCGCTCAGCGTGCGCGCCCCCGGCGTGGAAGGGTCGTTCGAGGTGCGCTACAACCACGCGCCCATGGTGGCCGCCATCACGGTGGGCCCGATCTTCGTGACGACGCCGTCGGGCGAGCGGATTACGTTTGCCACCAGCGGCGGCTTCGTCGAGGTACTGGGCAACACGGTGACGATTCTGGCCGAAACGGCCGAGCCGGCATCCGAGATCGACATCGAACGGGCGCGGGCGGCCGAGCAGCGGGCCCTTGAACGCCTGCAGAAAGCCCAGACGCCCGAGGAGCGGGCCGAAGCCGAAGCGGCCCTGGAGCGTGCCCGCAACCGGCTGCGCGTGGCCATGGGGCAGGTCGGCCAGCGCATCCATCCCTGATCAGCCGCCGACGCGCTCCGGATCCCAGCCCAGCTCGACGGCACCGTAGCGGTGCCCTTTGACGTAAAGGGGAACGGTCAGCACGGTAAGCACCTGGCCCGTATCGCGGGCGTAGGTCTGCACCAGAAACACGTCCCGTTCCTCCGGGCGCTCCCGTAGATCGCATACGCGGAGGAAATCCTCGCGCCGCGCCCTATTGGGAAGCTGCACGGCCGCTTCGGGAAGTCCCACGCGGGCACCGCGTACCAGCACCCCCTTGTCGAAAAAGAAACGCTTGACGCGATTGCCCACCAGATCTTTCTGCGGATCGCCTGTCCAGTCCTGACAGAAGCGCCGGTTGTGGGCCGGTGCGTACGTGTTCAGATCAAGAACCAGAGCGAAGGTCAGCCGCGGCTCCCGTTCAAGGATTTCGTCCATCACCTGCTGCAGGGCCTCATCGACCAGATGATCGTAGCGCGTGCTGTACTTGGGCGGGTCGAAGCCGCTCTCCGGTACCCGACTCACATCGAACAGCCGCGCCAGTGAGGCAATGGCCTTTCGGCCTTTGATTTCGGTGTACTCCAGGGCCAGCACAT
>WFPM01000172.1 GCA_015487635.1 Rhodothermus sp. | reverse complement strand
GAGTGCCTCTACACTGCGATTCAGATATTCGGCCTAAATGACCAAGCAGTCGGATAGAACGCGCACAGGCGCTATGCTTTGTCCTGACGTGAGGTTGTATGCTTGCGTCGCTGCTGCAGCCAGTGCTGGAGGGCGTGTTGACTTTCCTGAGGAGGAATGCCGGCCAGCAAATGGGCTACCTCAATATCTTCGTCCAGATCGGGCCAGTGAATGCCTTCACCGTTGCCGATGAAATGCCGGTTTGTCCGCTCTTCGGGGGTACCATGCAGCAGCCGGAGGAACCAGGTCAGTGGAACGCTAATGGTGCGGTCGTCTTTCAGCGCGACGATCAGTTTTTTGTCGGTAACCTGTACTTCCTGAGCCCGGCGGTGCAGCATTGCTTCCAACTTCAGGCCACTTCCTGCTGCTGGCGGAGGGCGTGGCGCTTGCGCTCGTGGGGGTCGAGGTAGCGTTTGCGCAGGCGGATGGCCTTCGGGGTGACTTCGATCAGTTCGTCTTCGCGGATGAACTCGATGGCTTCTTCGAGCGAGAGCTTCCGGGGCGGCACGAGCTTTTCGAACCCCTCGGCCGAGGCCGCGCGCATGTTCGTGAGCTTCTTTTCGCGCGTGATGTTGACTTCCAGATCACCCTCGCGGCAGTGTTCGCCTACGATCATGCCCGTGTACACTTCGTCGCCGGGTTCGACGAACAGCTCGCCGCGCTCCTGCAGGTTGAGCATGGCGTAGGCCGTCACGCGGCCCGGACGGTCGGCCACCAGCGCGCCGGTGGCCCGGTGCGTGATGGGGCCGGCCCACGGGCGGTAGCCGTCGAAGAGGTGGTTGAGCAGGCCGGTACCCTTCGTGTCGGTCAGAAACTCGCTCCGGTAGCCGATCAGTCCGCGGGCGGGGATCTCGAATTCGAGCCGAACGCGCCCCGTGCCGTGGTTGATCATCTTCGTGAGCACGCCCCGACGTATGCCCAGCTTCTGCACGACGACGCCCATGTATTCCTCGGGCACGTCGATCAGCACGCGCTCGTAGGGCTCGTGGAGCCGGCCGTCGATGCGGCGCGTGAGCACACGCGGCTGGCCCACCGTGAACTCGTACCTCTCGCGGCGCATCTGCTCGATCAGGATCGCCAGTTGCAGCTCGCCACGGCCGTAGACGAGAAATGCATCGGGCGAGTCCGTCTCCTCGACACGCAGCGCCAGGTTGTTTTCGGCTTCCTTGAAGAGGCGCTCGCGCAGGTGGCGCGAGGTGACGTACTGGCCTTCGCGTCCGGCAAACGGGCCGTCGTTGACGCGAAACTCCATCGAGAGCGTGGGCTCGTCGATGTGGAGGGGTGGCAGCGGATGGGGATCATCGGCGTCGGTGATCGACTCGCCCAGCCCGATGCCCTGCATGCCCGCCACGGCCACGATGGCACCCGGGCCGGCCGTGTCGGTTTCGACGCGCTGCAGGCCTTCGAACTCGAAAAGGGCCGTCACCGAGGCCGGTGTGCGGCGGCCGTCCTGGTGGCACAGCAGCACGCGCTGGCGGTTGCGGAGCGTACCCTGCACGATGCGGCCGATGGCGAGCGGCCCGCGATAGGGATCGGGCTGGACGTGCGTTACCAGTAGCTGCAATGGGGCGTTCGGATCGCCCTGAGGCGGTGGAATGTGCGCCAGAATGGCCTCGAAGAGCGGCCGCAGGTCGGTCAGCGGCGCGTCGGGATCGTGCGTGCAACGGCCTTCCTTGGCCACGGTGTACAGGACGGGAAAGTCGAGTTGGTCTTCGGTGGCGTCGAGATCGATGAACAGATCGTAGATCTCGTCGAGCACCTGGCGGGGGCGGGCGTCCTGTCGATCGATCTTGTTGATCACCACGATGGCCGGCAGCTTCAGGGCCAGCGCTTTGGAAAGCACGAAGCGCGTCTGGGGCAGGGGACCTTCGGCCGCATCCACCAGCAGCATGATGCCGTCCACCATGCGCAGCGTGCGCTCCACTTCGCCGCCGAAGTCGGCGTGGCCGGGCGTGTCCACAATGTTGATCTTGACATCTCTGTACCAGACGGCCGTGTTTTTGGCCATGATCGTGATGCCCTTCTCGCGCTCCAGATCGAGCGAGTCGAGCACGCGCTCCTGGACTTCCTGATTGGCCCGGAAGATGCCGCTCTGCCAGAGCATGGCGTCGACCAGCGTCGTTTTGCCGTGGTCGACGTGCGCCACAATGGCGATATTGCGCAGGGGATAGCTCATTGCACGT
>WFPM01000171.1 GCA_015487635.1 Rhodothermus sp. | reverse complement strand
TGGTGCCGGGCGCAGATGTCCCGGAGCTGCGCACGAATCTCCTCGCCGAAGTCCGGCCCGAGCACGAAAACCCCGGTGTCCAGATGGCGCGGCAACACCCGGTTGAACGTGTCCACGATGCGCTCCACCATGCTTTTGCCTTTGACGGGAAGGAGTGGCTTGGGCGTCACATGCGAATGGGGACGCACGCGGGTCCCCCGTCCGGCCATGGGAATGATGAGCTTCATGGTACCTGTTGCCTTCGTTGATCCGAAAACCTGGCCTCAAAGATAGGACACCGACCGCAGGAATGCGTACGCTCCAGCGCATTCACTCCTTTGTTTTTCGACAAAAAGCATGGTTCCGGCATCGAAGTTGATTTACGGAGCGGTTGTTCGAGACTTTTCCCGAAATCAGACGTTACGCACGCGCTATGCGCCCCACGAGTTACCTTCTGTGCATGCTGATGCTGCTGGCCGGCTGTGCCCGGCTGAGCAATACGGAGAAAGGGGCCATCGTCGGGGCCGGCGCCGGGGCCGTAGTCGGCGGCGCCATCGGCAAGGCGACGGGCAACACGGCCCGCGGTGCCATTCTGGGTGCCATCGTGGGCGGCACAGCGGGGGCCATCATCGGCCAGCGCATGGACCGCCAGGCCGCCGAGATGCGAAAAGAATTGCCGGACGCCCGGATCGAGCGCATCGGTGAAGGCATCCTGGTCACCTTCGAGGCGGGCATCCTGTTCGATTTCGATTCGGCCACGTTGCGTCCGGAAGCCCGCGAAAAACTCCGTCGGCTGGCCGCAAGCCTGAAAAAATACCCCGAAACCGAGGTGCTCATCGTGGGTCACACCGACAGCACCGGTCCCGAGGCATACAACCAGCGCCTTTCGGAGCGACGCGCCGAGGCGGCTGCTGCCTTTCTAATGCAGCAGGGTATCCGTCCCAGCCGCATCCGCACGATGGGGAAGGGCGAAACCGAACCCATCGCCTCCAATGCTACCGAAGAGGGACGTCAGCTTAACCGCCGCGTCGAAATCGCGATTTTTGCCAGTGAGGCCTACCGGAAAGAAGTGCAACAGTCGTATTGAGGAGCCATGGACAAGCCGTTTCCGCTGTCACGAACCGACGGACACGCCCGTCATCCGCTCAGCAAACTCTCGGAAGCCGAAGCGCTGGCCTGGCACCAGCGCCAGATCAAAGACCTCTGGCGTATTTTCCGGATCATGTCGGAGTTCGTCGAGGGCTTCGAGACGCTCTCGCGCATCGGTCCGTGCGTGTCGATCTTCGGTTCGGCGCGTACGCCGCGTGGCCACCGCTACTACCAGATGGCCGAGGCCGTGGGCCGCTGTCTGGTCGAGCACGGCTTCGGAGTCATTACCGGCGGTGGCCCCGGCATCATGGAAGCCGCCAACAAGGGCGCCAAGGAGGCCGGAGGCGTCTCGGTAGGACTGAACATCGTCATCCCGCACGAACAGGAGAGCAATCCCTACATCGATCGCGACAAGCTGATCAACTTCGACTTTTTCTTTGTGCGGAAGGTGATGTTCGTCAAGTACGCGCAGGGATTCATCGTGCTGCCCGGCGGTTTCGGCACGATGGACGAGCTGTTCGAAGCGCTGACGCTCATTCAGACCGGCAAGGCTACCCGCTTTCCGGTCGTCCTGATGGGCACCGACTACTGGAAAGGGCTCCTCGACTGGCTCAAGAACGAGATGCTGACCGCCGGCAATATTTCGCCTGAGGATCTCGAACTGTTCACGCTCACAGATGCGCCAGAAGAGGCAGTCGAAATGATCGAAACCTTCTACCGGGAACGGACCCTCGGGCCTAACTTCTGACATTGTGCAATTTTAGTAAAAAACCGATGATCTTTCTTTTTACCGTTGGAACTTGTATCTTTAAACCCTGTCTTCAAGAGCGACTTGGCCCCAAGTGTTGAAATTTCAAAACACTCCAACCAGAGAACGATGATGCAGAAAGGAAGCATGCGCGCGATCCGTTCCGGGCTTTTCCTGCTGGGCACAGTGCTGCTGGTGCTTGTGCTTACGCCCGTAACCACCCGCGCCCAGCAGTCGGAGGAGTACAAGAAGGTTTTCAACCAGGCGCTGGAAGACGCCAGGGCCAAGCAGTATCAGAAAGCGTACGAGGGCTTTCTGAAGGCCGCCGAGATGGCCCGCCAGGCCGAGGACGAAGAGGTCGCCCAGAAAGCCCTGCGTATTGTCGCCCAGCTCGACTATAACTTCGGCCTGCGGGCCTATCGCAACGAGCAGTACGACAAGGCCCTGGAACACTACACGAAGGGTATTGAACACGATCCGTCCTATCCCAAGAATTACCTGGGCAAAGGGCTGGCGCTGCTCAAGCTCGAGCGTTATGAGGAAGGGCTTGAGACGCTGAAGCAGGCGCTGGCCGTCGGCAAGGAGGCTCAGGATCGCCAGACGCTGCAGGCGGCCGAAAAAGCCATTCGGGACCATTACCTCTACCTGGCCTCCAGCACACTGGCCCGCAACGGTGGCAACCCGCAGCCTTCGGATGCGCAGGAAGCTATCAAGTATCTGGACGAACTGCTGCAGATCGAGGATGTCTCACCCGACGCCGACGTGTACTACTACTACGCCGAGGCGCTGAAGACCCTGGGTAAATATCAGCAGGCCGTGGAGATGGCCCAGAAAGCGCTGGAGCTGCACCGGGGCAGCCGCACAGACAAGGCCAAGATCTACTTCGTGATGGGCGAGGCCTACATGCTGATGGGCGACAAAGAAAACGCCCGCAAAGCGTTCAGCAACGCGCTCTACGGCAGCTACAAGGCGCCGGCCGAGCACTACCTGTCGCAGCTTTCCTCGTCGCGATAGATAGACAGGTCTGTGATTTATAAACCCGGAAGGCCCGCCATCTGGCGGGCCTTCCGCATGTTCAGGTAACCCGACGGGCCAAGTAAATCAGCACGATCAGCAGTATAGCAGGGACCAGCACACTGGCGATCGGTAGCCACTCCAGCCCGGTCGGCATGGAAACCGGCCCCTGCACCTGTAACAGGCCTGCCATAGCACGTTTTGATTGGTGTTCGGGAACATCTTCCCAACGAAACTTCCACGTACCGGGTTCTGGCCTTTTGTATCTTGCCGCCATTGGAACCAGGCCGTCGAAACGCTATGTCGGAAGCACCCCCTGCCCTGCAGATGGTCGATCTGGTCGGCCAGTACCGGGCCATCCGTGACGAAATTCTTGCCGCTATCGAAGAAGTGCTGGAAAGCGGTCAGTTCATCCGCGGACCGGTCGTGGCCCGTTTCGAAGAAGAGCTGGCGGCCTACCTGGGCTGCCGTTTCGCGCTGGGCGTGGGCAACGGCACCGATGCGCTGCAACTGGCCTACATGGCGCTGGGCCTGAAGCGGGGCGACGAGGTGATCGTACCGGCTTTTACGTTCGTGGCCACGGCCGAGGCGGCGGCGTTGCTGGGCATCCGGCCAGTCTTTGCCGACATTGATCCCCGGACGTTCAACCTGGATCCGGCCAGCGTCGAAGCCCGAATCTCACCCCGCACCCGCGCCCTCGTACCCGTGCATCTGTTCGGCCAGGCGGCCGAGCTGGCTCCACTGCTGGAGCTGGCCGAACGCCACCATCTGCTTGTCGTGGAGGACAACGCCCAGGCCATCGGGGCCACCTACCGGGACCGGAAAACCGGCACGTTCGGACATATCGGTTGCCTGTCGTTCTTCCCGTCCAAAAACCTGGGGGCTTACGGCGACGGCGGGGCCGTGCTCACCGACGATCCGGCGTTGCACACGCGGTTGTCGATGCTGGCTAACCACGGCGCCCGCCGTAAATACCATCACGAGCTGATCGGGGTCAACAGCCGACTCGACGCGCTGCAGGCGGCCATCCTGCGCGTCAAACTGCGCCGTCTGGACGCCTACACGCAGGCCCGCCGGGAAGCCGCCGCCCGCTACGATGCGCTGCTGGCCGACTGTCCGGGCCTGACGCTGCCCTGGCGCGCTCCGGAGCGCACGCATGTTTTTCATCAGTACACGATCCGCGTTCACCCGGACGTGCCCGGCGGCCGCGACGGGCTTCAGCGCTACCTGCAGCGACACGGCATTCCCACGGCCATCTACTATCCGGTTCCGCTGCACCGCCTGCCGGCCTTTGCGGACTTCGGTCCGCACGATACGCTTCCGGAAGCAGAGAAAGCCGCCCGCGAAGTGCTCTCGCTGCCCATGCATACCGAGCTGACGTCGGAGCAGCAGGCCTACATTGCCGAGGCCATTCGCACCTACGTGGAAACGGCGCTGCGCACCGGTCGGCCGCTCGAAGCCTGATCGCTATTCGGCGGCTTCGGACATCCCGGCCAGCAGGTAGAGCACGGCCATGCGCACGGCCACGCCGTTGGTAACCTGGTTCAGGATGATGGCCCGTTCGTGATCGACGACCTCGCTGGCCAGTTCAACCCCCCGGTTGACGGGTCCCGGATGCATGACGAGCAGATCCGGATAGCGCTCCAGGTGCTCCAGTTTGATGCCGTAGCGTTCATGGTACTCGCGCAGGCTGGGGAACAGGCCAGCCGTCTGACGTTCGAGCTGCAGCCGCAACGCCATGGCCACGTCGCAGCCCTCCAGCGCCTCTTCCAGCCGGTAAGTAACCCGCACGCCCAGCTCCTCGATGCCCACCGGCATGAGCGTGCGCGGCCCGCAGAGCGTTACGTTGGCCCCTAGCGCCTTCAGGCCATAGATGTTCGAGCGGGCTACCCGGCTGTGGGCGATGTCCCCGATGATCGACACGTTCAGCCCTTCGAACGACGGGAAGTAATCTGAAATGGTCAGCAGATCCAGCAGCGCCTGCGTCGGGTGCTCGTGGGCGCCGTCGCCCGCGTTGATGACAACCGCGTCGATGCAGTGCGTGAGAAAATGGGCCGCCCCCGGTGAGCGATGCCGGATGACGACCATGTCGATCTTCATCGCCTCGAGGTTGCGGGCCGTGTCTTTGAGCGTTTCGCCCTTGACCACCGAGGACCCCGCCGCCGAAAAGTTGACCACATCGGCCGAGAGCCGTTTTTCGGCCAGCTCGAAGGAGATGCGCGTGCGCGTGGACGGCTCGAAAAACAGGTTGACCACCGTCACACCTCGAAGCGTGGGCACGCGCCGGATGGGACGCTCAAGCACTTCCCGGAACTGGCGGGCCGTCTGCAGGATCAGCTGAATTTCCTCGGCCGAATAGGTGGCCAGCCCCAGCAGGTGTCGGTGCCGGAGCCGGCCCTGAAGCGGCGTCTCGGTTGACGTACGCATGTTCGGTGCAGCACGGATTCAGCTCAGGGCGGCCAGATTGGCCTGCAGGCGCTCCAGTTCGGCCCGGGCGTCCTGCTCCTTCTGACGCTCGCGGGCCACCACCTCGGCCGGCGCCTTTTCCAGAAACTGGGGGTTCTGGAGCTTTTTGCGCACGCTTTCCAGGAACCGCTCTTTCTGCGCGATTTCTTTTGCCAGCCGCGACCGCTCCTGCTCCAGATCGATCACCTCGGCCAGCGGCACGTACACCTCGTAGCGGCCCACCACCACGGTCGCGCTGGCCTTCGGCCGTTCCAGCCCCACCCCGATGGTCAGCTCGCCCACGCGGGCCAGTCGCGCAAAGTAATCGCGGTGCGCCTCCAGGTGGGCCACCTCGTCGCGTTCGGCTTCGGGCACGTTGATCAGCGCCCGGATTTCCCGGGCGGGCGGCACCCCATAGGTGCTCCGCACGTTCCGGATGCCCGAGATCATCTCCTGAATGCGGCCGAAGCGCACCAGCGCCGTCTCGTCAATTTCGTCCGGGTTCTGCTCGGGCCAGCGCGACACAATGCAGGCCTCCCGCTCGCCGCGCGGCCGCAACCGCCACCAGAGCGCCTCCGTGATAAACGGCATGAACGGATGCAGAAGCTGGATCATCTTTTCGTAGAGTTCGACGGCCAGCGCAATCGTCTCGTCGTCCATGGCCTGGCCGCGCGGCGGCTTGATCAGCTCCAGGTACCAGTCGCAGTAATCACCCCAGAAGAGATCGTAGATGGTCAGCAGCGCTTCGTTGAGCCGGTAGCGATCGATCGCCTCGTTGACCATGACGATCGCCTGGTTCAGGCGCGTCACCATCCAGCGTTCCACCAGCGAAAGCTCCGCGAAGCGCCGCTGCCGGCGATAGTCCCGCAGGGGCCGCCCCTCATCGTCGGTCTCCATGAACTGACCGAAGACGTTGAAGGCGTTCCAGATCTTGTTGGCGAAGTTGCGCCCCATCTCGAACTTGGAGGGGTCGAGCTTGATGTCCTGCCCCTGCGTGCAGAGCACCGTCAGCGAGTAGCGCACGGCATCGGCCCCGTACTGTTCGATCATCTCCAGCGGGTCGATGCCGTTGCCCAGGCTTTTCGACATCCACCGGCCGTACTTGTCCTTGACCATGCCGGTGATGAACACATCCCGGAAGGGAATCTTGCCCGTGAAGTGAATTCCCGCCATGATCATGCGGGCAATCCAGAAGAACAGGATGTCGTAGCCCGAGACGAGCACCGTGGTCGGATAGAAGTACGCCAGGTCGGGCGTCTGATCGGGCCAGCCCAGCGTGGCGAACGGCCAGAGCCAGGACGAGAACCACGTGTCAAGCACGTCTTCGTCCTGCACCATGCCGGGCTCGGGCTGCTCAATCGACACCACGAAGCCCTTCGACTCGTCGATCTGGCCGTTTTCGTCCGTGTAATACCAGACCGGAATGCGGTGGCCCCACCAGATCTGCCGGCTGATGCACCAGTCGCGGATGTTCTCCATCCAGCGGAAGTACTCGTTGGCCCACCGCTCCGGATGGAACCGAATCTCGCCCCGACGCACGGCTTCGATGGCCGGCTCGGCCAGCGGCTTCATCCGCACGAACCACTGCCGGGAGAGCATCGGCTCGATGATCGCCTTCGAGCGGCTGGAGATGGGCACCGTGTGGCGGTAGGGCTCCACTTTTTCGAGCAGCCCCTGGGCCCGCAGGTCCTCGACGATGCGCTTGCGGGCCTCGAAGCGATCCAGCCCGGCATACGGCCCGCCGTTTTCGTTGATCGTGCCGTCCGGGTTCATGATGTTGATGATCGGCAGGCCGTGGCGCTGGCCGATCTCGAAGTCGTTCTTATCGTGGCCGGGCGTGATCTTGAGCGCACCGGCGCCGAAGTCCCGTCTGACATGCTCGTCGGCAATGATCGGAAGCTCGCGTCCGATGAGCGGGAGCCGCACCTTCTTGCCGATCAGGTGGCGGTAGCGCTCATCTTCGGGGTGCACGGCCACGGCCGTGTCGCCCAGCATCGTTTCGGGACGCGTCGTGGCGATCGTGATGTAGCCGCTGCCGTCAACCAGCGGATAGCGGATGTACCAGAGATGGCCGTCCTGCTCGACGTTGTCCACCTCCTCATCCGACAGGGCGGTCTGGTCGACCGGGCACCAGTTGACCAGGTAGTCGCCCCGGTAGATCAGCCCTTCGTTGTAAAGCCGGATGAAGGCCTCCTGCACGGCCCGCGTGAAGCCTTCGTCCATCGTGAAGCGCGTGCGCGACCAGTCGCAGGAGTCGCCCAACCGGCGCTTCTGCTGCAGGATGATGTCGCCGTACTCCTCCTTCCACTGCCAGACGCGCTGCAGGAAGGCTTCGCGGCCCAGGTCGTGCCGCGTCCTGCCCTCCTTTTCGCGCAGCTCGCGCTCGACCACGTTCTGCGTGGCAATGCCCGCGTGGTCGATGCCCGGCAACCAGAGCGCCTCGTAGCCCTGCATACGCCGGATACGCGTCAGCGCATCCTGGATCGTGTCTTGCAGCGCATGGCCCATATGCAGCCGCCCGGTTACGTTGGGCGGCGGCATCATGATCACAAAGGGCGTCTTATCGGGACGGATTTCTGCCCGGAAAAAGTTGTTGGCCTCCCAGTAGGCATACCAGCGGGGTTCGATCTCCTGCGGATCGTAGACCTTCCGCGCCCGCTCGGTCTTCAGCAGCGGCTCTCCTGCCATGACTCCGGCCGTTTCAGACGCACATCAGCTCAGCGTTTTCTCTCAACCTGAGGCCCTGCCGGGAGTTCCGGCAGGATCCCTCCGAAGATAGCGCAGAAAAACGTGCCCGACCTTTAATCCTTTGTTGAACCGGCATGTGCACATCATGCACAGCTCTTGCCGGCTTTTTCGCAGGTGCTCATGGATTTCCGGGCTGAGCTGTGCAGGTTTTTAACTGGCATTCTTGTTGCGGCACCTATTCGGCGTCGCGTGTCGTGTTTCACCAAACCAGAGGGAGGCGATCATGCAACGCATTGCTACCACGCTGGGCGTAGCTCTGCTGCTGGGACTGCTGGCAGGCATCGCCCGCGCCGACGATCGACCCGGCGTTTCGCTGGAAGGTACCATTGAGGCGATCGGCGAAGCCGATCTGACGCTGCACGGCATTACCTTCCGGGTGACCGCGCTGACGCGCATCTACAACCTGATGGAGCAACCCATCCCCTTCGGGCAGCTCACCGCGGGTCAGCGCGTGGAGGTCGAAGGCTACCTGGGCTCGGACGGCTTCTACTACGCACACAAAATCGAACTGGAACTCTCAGAAGACCGGGCGGACCGCGTGGAAGCCCGCGGACGCATCCACGCCCTCGGCGAAGACAGCCTGGTCGTGTTGGGGTTCACGTTCTGGCTGACGGCCCAGACCGAAATTGAGGGCAACCTGGCAATCGGCCGTTTCGTGGAAATTGAAGGGGAAATCCAGAACGGACAGTTCATCGCGCTCCGGATCGAAACGGAACTGCACGGAGGCGAAGCAGCAGAAGATCTGCCCGAGGTTGAAATCGCGGGCCCGATCCTTCAACTTCAGGATTCTGTCCTGATTGTGCGCGACTTTCACATCCGCGTCACACCACGCACGCGCATCCGGGGTGAGGACGACCAGCCGCTCACGCTGGCCGATCTGCAGGTGGGCCAGTTCGTCGAGGTCAAGGCCTACGTCAGCCACACTGGACAACTGCTGGCTGCTAAGATCGAAGTAAAAAATGACGAAGACCAGATCGAAGTCCATCGCAGGAAGGTGGAAACCAAGGGATTCATCCGGGCGCTGACCGACAGCACGCTGACCGTGGGCGAGCTGGCCTTCCGGGTAACCAACCTGACACGCATCTACGGCGAAGATGACCAGCCGCTGTCGTTTGCCGACCTGCAGGTGGGCCAGTTCATCGAAGTCAAAGGCTACTTCGACCCGCGGTATCAGCTGCTCTTTGCGCTGGAAATCGAAGTGGATGACGTCGATGAACAGGAATTTGAGCTGGTGGGCCGCATTGAGGCAATCGGCAGCGACAGTCTGATCGTGGTTGGCGTGACCTTCCAGGTGAACAACAACACGATCATCGAAGATGCCTGGGATCAGCCGCTTACGCTGGCCGATCTGCAGGTAGGCATGCTGGTCAAGGTCGAGGCCCTGAGCCAGCCCGATGGCACGCTGCTGGCCACAATGATCAAGGTGCGCAAGGCGTTCCATCCGGTCGTGGATGTGCAAGGGCCCATCGAAGCGCTGACCGACAGCACGCTGACCGTGGCGGGTCTGGTCTTCCACGCCCGTCCCGGCGTGTACGTGATCGACGCACAGGGCCAGCAGGCCACGCTGAGCGACTTGCAGGTCGGTACGGTGGTGCGCGTGCGCGCCGTGGTGCATCCCGACGGCACCTACTGGGCTATGCGCATCCGGGTGCTGAGCGGCGAAGACGCGCAGGAGGTGGAATTCAAGGGGACAATCGAAGCGCTGGGAGCCGATAGCCTGGTCGTGGCCGGCGTGACCGTGTTCGTGAATGCCAACACTCAGATTCTGGCTCACGATGGCACCCCCATCACTCTGGCCGACCTGCAGACGGGCCAGATCGTCGAGGTGAACGCAACGATTCAACCCGGCCTGGGACTGGTGGCCCTCACCATTGAGCTGGAGGACTTTGT
>WFPM01000170.1 GCA_015487635.1 Rhodothermus sp. | reverse complement strand
TCAACTACCTGTCGTGCCTGGCGGCCGACCGGGTGCTGTTCAACACGCGCTTTCACATGGAGGAATTTCTGGAGGCGTTGCCGCAGTTGCTCCGGGCCTTTCCGGATTACACGCACCTGGACGCCGTGCAGGAAATTCGGGCCAAGGCGTCGGTACTCTACCCGGGCATCGACCTGTCGGCGCACGATCAGTACGCAGGCGATCGACGTCCCCGTTACTGGGGACCGGGCATGCCGCCGCCTATCATCCTCTGGAACCAGCGCTGGGAGTACGACAAGGCGCCCGAAGTCTTCCTGCGCGTGATGAACCGGCTGGACGACGCCGGCCACCGCTTTCGGTTGATTCTGGCGGGCGAGCGCTTCGAAGAGCAGCCCTATGAGCTGGACAAAGCCTTCGAGCGCTACGCCGACCGCATTCTGCATTACGGCTACGCCGAGGACTTTGAAGAGTACAGCCGGCTGCTGCACCGGGCCGACCTCATCGTCTCGACGGCCCGCCACGAGTTTTTTGGCGTGGCGGTGCTGGAAGCAATCTATTGCGGATGCCATCCGCTGCTTCCCAACCGGCTGAGCTATCCGGAGCTGATCCCCGAGCCGCTGCATCGGCCCCTATTGCACGCGCCCACGCTGTACGAGGACGAGGAGGAACTCTACCGGCTGCTGTCGGCCCTGCTGAAAGGCGAGGAGCGGCCGCTGCCGGCAGAACGGCTCCGCGAGATCCCGGCACACCTCGACTGGAAGCGGCACGTGGAAGCCTACGATCGGCTTTTCGAGGAGGTGGCCGGCACGGCCTCCGCGCGCCCGGACGAGGCTCTGGCCGCTACCGCCTGAACTATCGGATGAGCAATCGGAAACGCCCGTGGCGCAATGCTACGGGCGTTTTTTGTTTGCTGTCGGGGTGTCGTTCGGAGAAGATGATTACGGGGCTTGTACCCGCCTGGCGCAGGCCACGAAATGAAGGCGAAAGGGCGCTTTTTCCGGGACGGCCCCTTGATGGACAGGTATCAAGGTTTCATGGGCGTCGGTAGCCCTTATCACTCCCCTCCAGCCCTTCGGGCTCGTTCCCCCTTGAAGGGCATTTTTGTGGACCCCCTCAGCCGCTTCGCGGCAGCTCCCCCTCGAAGGGGGAGCGGGGTCTTCGGACGGCGGCTGGCGGTGGCGGCAGGCACCTGTGCACGTCTCAACACTGAGCCTTTCTGCTCAGGTACTTCCCCCTCCCTGCCAGCTTACCTTTACCCACAAGTGCTTTGGGATTAGCAGGAGAATGCTTAAGTTAACCTTTTACCCCATCAAAACAATCAAAGAGAAACCCCAGATGGCTACGGAAAACCCTGAGCTCGAGGAGCTGTCCGCCTGGCTGGTCGATGAGTTACACGACATTGCGCTGGGCGATAAGCGGCTGGACCGGCGACTGCTCAACACCGGCGCCCAACTGGCGGCCAGGCCTTCGGGGTCGATCAATCAGGCCTGTGCCGCTTGGGCCGACACCAAGGCCGCCTACCGGCTCTTTGCGCATGCCAAAACGAGTGCCGAAAAGATTCGCGCGCCCCATGATCGCCGCACGCGGGAACGTGCCCGAGGGCACCAACGGCTCTTTGCCCTTCAGGATACGACCTACCTGAACTACACCCATCCCCCGAGCACAAAAGGACTGGGGCCCATTGGCGCCGCGCAGCAGAAGCTGTCGGGCCTGGTCATGCACACCGCGCTGCTCATGACCGAGGAGGGCCTTCCGCTCGGATTGGCCAGCCAGGCGATCTGGGCGCGTCCGCCCCGGGCCCACAAGCGCACGACAGAAGCACGACGCAAGCTGGCCATCGAAGCCAAGGAAAGCTCTAAAGTGGCTCAACGCGCTGGAACAGACGCTGGCGGTGGCTCCCTCGGAGGCCCAACTCATCACCATCGGTGACCGCGCGTCGGATCTTTTTGCGCTGTTTGACCAGGCCCGCACCCTGGAAGTGGACCTGCTGGTACGGGCTGCCCAGAACCGCTCGGTCTGTGAACCCGAAGTGGGGCGGCTCTGGGAGGTGATGGGCCGGCAGGCGGTGAGCGGTCAGTTGCAGGTGGTGGTCCCGGCCCGCCAGGGGAAACCCAGACGTCAGGCCCTGGTCACGGTGCGCTTTGCCCCCGTGACCTTGAAAGCCTCGCGGCACCTACGCAAAACGATGGGCGCTATCTCGCTCTATGCGGTGCTGGTGCAAGAGGAGGCCCCAGCTCCGGACAGCGCGCCTTTGTGCTGGCTGCTTTTGACGACGGTGCCGGTGCATCGTTTTGCCGAGGCGGTGGAGCGGATCCGGTGGTATGGCCTGCGCTGGCAGATTGAAGTCGATCACAAGGTGCTCCAATCGGGCTGTTGTGTGGAGAAGGCTCAGTTGGCCCATGTGGAGCGTTTGTTGCCCTATTTGGCCCTTTTGAGCATCATTGCCTGGCGTCTTTTCTGGATGACCTTGGTGGCGCGTCATGCGCCGGAGGCGCCCTGCACGCTGGTTTTGGCCGCGCATGAATGGCGGGCGCTGTATGCTTTCCATCACAGGACCCGGCAGGTGCCTGCCCGGCCGCCCACGGTGGGCCAGCTGGTCTTATGGATTGCGCGGCTGGGCGGCTTTCTGGCCCGTAAGAACGTTGGCCCTCCAGGCGTCACGGTGCTCTGGCGTGGTTGGCAACGTCTTAGCGATATTGCCGCCGCCTGGCTTGCCTTTCACCCCTCCTGATTTGTGGGTAAAGGTAAGCCCTGCCAGGGAGGGGGTCAGGGGGAGGGTGATTTCCAGTTGTTTTCGGCACCTGGGTTTGCGCCTGCGGGCGTCGGCGGTTGTTTCAGGCAGACCTCCTCCGGCCCGCTCCCCCTTGAAGGGGGCATTTTTGTGGCCTCCTCAGCCGCTTCGCGGCAGCTCCCCCTGAAAGGGGAAGCGGTGTTTATGGACGGCGGCTGGCGATGGCGGCAGGCACCTGCGTGTATTCCAGCGCTGGGCCTTTCTGCTTAGAACTTATCCGGAAAATAGGGATACTTTGTAATCTCTACGATAATCGGAGCGGCCTCATGAAACTCACTGACGCACAATGGGCACGCATCGAGCCCCTGATCGCCTCCCCTCCTAAACGCCCTGATCGACGCGGCCGCCCCCGACGCGCCGACCGCGAGATCCTCGAAGCTATCCTGTGGATACTCCAGACCGGCGCTCCCTGGGCTAAGCTCCCCGCCCACTTTCCGCCCAGGTCCACCTGCCACGATCGCTTCCAGGAGTGGAACCGAAACGGCACCCTCCAACGCATTTTGCAGCTGCTGGCCGAAGAACTCCACCAACAGGGCAAGCTCAAGCTTTCGGAGTGCTTTATCGATGCCTGCTTTGTTGCCGCTAAAAAGGGGGGACGTGTGTGGGCTCTTGGCCAAACGAGGTAAAGGAAGCAAACTCATGGCAATAGCCGATGCCAATGGGATGCCGCTGGCAGTACTGCTGGCCAGTGCTTCGCCGCACGAGACCCGGTTGGTCGAAGCCACTCTGGCGGCGCGTTTTACCAAGGCCAAGCCGGTACGTTTGATCGGGGATCGGGCCTATGACAGTGATCCGCTGGATAAGGCATTGGCGCAACAGGGTATCGAGATGATTGCCCCGCATCGGCGCAATCGGAAGCGGAAAAAGACGCAGGATGGGCGTAAGCTTCGTCGCTATCGACGCCGCTGGAAAGTAGAGCGGTTGTTTGCGTGGTTGGGGCATTTTCGCCGGATTGCAATGCGTCATGAGCGCTACGCGGAAAACTACCTGGGTTTTGTGTTGCTCGGGTGCCTCATGATCTTCTTAAGAACCTTTTTCGGATGACTTCTAGTGAGTAGCGCGGGAATACCCGGCACCCGCAGTGAATTAATGTATCGTGAGGGCTTGAATCTGATTTCGGTTCTTCACAGGCATGTCGGGACGCGTTTGCTGGCCGATCGGGCTGTTGCTGCTCTGGCTCGGATGCGGCGGAGCTGCGGAGCAAGGAAGCCTCCGGGCCGTGCTGGTGCCGGTCGATACGATCCACCTGCAGGAGCCCGATACGCTCTTCCTGGGCGAGTTCCGATCGCTTGAAATCACCCTGCACCCGTTCCGACTTTACGTGCCGGACTTTCGACTGGGGCGCGTGGTAGTGTACGACAGCCTGGGCC
>WFPM01000169.1 GCA_015487635.1 Rhodothermus sp. | reverse complement strand
TTTGGAGGTGATGTCGGCACGCACCAGCAGCATCAGGTCTTCCAGCTCGTCACCGGCCTCGAAGAGCAGGCGTCGGATGGCCGAGTCGGTCACCTGCTCATCGACGAGTGCGACGGGTCGGTGGTGCAGGCGGACAAGCTTCTGCACGTAGGCCATGCGCTCGTCCATGGGCAGCTTGAGGCGACGGAAGATGCGGGGCACCATGCGGGCGCCCAGGTCTTCGTGCCCGTGGAAGGTCCAGCCCGTGCCCGGCACGAAACGTTTGGTGGCCGGCTTGGCGATGTCGTGCAGCAGGGCCGCCCAGCGCAGCCAGACGGCGTCGTCCTCGCAGGGCCGGTTGGCCGTCATACGGGCCACGTTGTCTACCACCTGCAACGTGTGGTAGAAGTTGTCCTTGTGGCGATGCCCGTCGATCGTCTCGACGCCCTTGAGCGCTACCAGTTCGGGAAAAATGCGCGCCAGAATGCCGGTGGATTCCAGAATTTTGAAGCCGATGGAAGGCTGCGGCGCACACAGGATCTTCTGCAGTTCGTCGGTGATGCGCTCCTGACTGAGAATCTCGACGCGGTGCGCCTTTTCGCGCATGGCCGCGAACGTGTCGGGCTCTACGCGGAAGTTCAGTTGTGCGGCGAAACGGGCCGCCCGGATCATCCGCAGCGGGTCGTCCTCGAAGGTCTGGCGCGGATCGAGCGGCGTGCGCAGCAGCCGTTGCCGGAGATCGCGCCGCCCGTGGAACAGATCGATCAGCGTCCCCCAGCGGGAGGGCCACAGGTCGATGGCCATCGCGTTGATGGTGAAGTCGCGGCGGCGCAGGTCGTCGTCGAGCGTGCCGTTTTCGACGATGGGCTTACGGGAGTCTTTGCGGTAGCTTTCGCGACGGGCCGCTACGAACTCCAGCACGAAGCTGCCGCTGCGGTCCGGCGTGGGCACGCGGATGGCCGCCGTACCAAAATTCTCATAGACGTGCACGGTGCACCCCCCCAGAGCGCGTGCCACGAGGCGGGCCAGTCGAATCCCCGTTCCGGGACCCACCGTCACGAAGTCGATGTCGGTAGTCGGTCGATCCAGAAACAGATCACGTACGACACCGCCCACGGCATAGACCGGGATTTCGTGCTGCTGTCCCAGCTCGCCGATCCGACGCAGCAGAGGCGCGTAGGGACGCGACTCCAGGCGTTCCTGTACGTGCAGCGGTAGCGGCCGAACCGTGACCGTCATGATCATGCGGGTGGTTGCGGGGGCCATACTTAACGCAGCCGACTCATCAAACGTTCGACGATCCGGAGCACCTGCAGGGTTTCCAAGAGCGAGACCGGGGCCGGCTGGCGTCCGGCCAGCGCCTGCAGAAAGGCAAGGACTTCGGCCTTCGTCAGGCGATCGTCGGATGCTTCGAGTCGGAGCCAGCGGTGCCAACCGGTACGCGCCAGGTACAGTTCGGGTGTGGTATCGTCGCCGTTACGCCACATCAGCACCTGCGCATAGGTACCGCTGTGAAAACGCAGTCCGAAGGCTACCGCTTCGAGCCAGGTAGGACCACCCCGGACGGCTTCCCCTTCGATACGCAGCACGCTACTGGAACGGGCCAGCGCGCAGCACAGATCGACGGCTTCGGCCAGTCGGGCGTGCCAGGGCACCACGCCGCGCCCGCCCACCTGCTGGCGGTAAACGAGCAGTGCGGGCGGCGCGCCGTTCCGAACGTTCTGCAACTTCGGATGGAAACGCAGGGGCCGGCTGACACCCACCTCCACGCAGGCTTCTTCGGCCAGCCGGACCAGTCGCTCCAGATCCTGCAATGCCGGGGCCGGTGGCCAGGCCACAAAGCAGTGCATCCCTTCCCGCAGGGCGATCTCCGTTACGCGGAAGCGCTCGGCCGGAGGCGTGGCAATAAAGACCACCTCCAGCGCCTGCATCCAGGCGGCCAGCCGGGCGTCTGGCACGTCCAGTGTGCTTTCTGAAAAGCGGGCAATGGAACGATCCGAATAGAGCGCGCGCAGGGCAGTGTGCAGGCTGCGGGCTTCCCGGCCGCCGCCGATCAGCCCAATACGAAACACCGGTATCGACTCAGTAGCCTGCGGCCTGTCCATCCTTGCGCATTTCCGAAGCTCCGTGATAGACGCCCAGCGAGTCGCGCAGAATGGCCTGGTAGCCGCCGAACGCCCCGCGCGTGAACCGGACGCGATGGCCGCGGCGCTCCAGCTCCTGCACAACGGCCGGATCAAAGCCGCTTTCGAGCAGCAACACGCCCGTACCTTCGTTCGTGCCCAGCGGCGTGCGGCCGCCGATGTGCCGCCAGCGGGCCGCATCGCCCGCCTCCTGCACGTTCATGCCGAAATCGATGAGGTTCGTAAGCACCTGCACATGCCCCTGCGGCTGCATGTCGCCGCCCATCACGCCAAAGCTGAGCCAGGGCTCGCCGTCTTTCATCACGAAGCCCGGAATGATCGTATGGAAAGGCCGCTTGCCGGGCGCATAGGCGTTGGGATGGCCGGGCACCAGCGCGAAGAGCGCCCCGCGATCCTGCAGCATGAAGCCCAGCCCGTCGGGCACCAGGCCGCTCCCCATGCCCGTGTAGTTGCTCTGGATGAGCGAGACCATCATGCCCGACGAGTCGGCCACGGTCAGATAGATCGTGTCGCCGTCCGGCAGCGGTTCATCCAGGCCCGGTCCCACCTCGGCTATCACCGTGTCCATCCGGATCAGGCGGCGACGCTCGGCCGCATATTCTTTGGAGAGCAGTTGCTCCAGTGGTACCTGATAAAAGTCCGGGTCCGCATAGAAGCGGGCACGATCCTCGAAAGCCAGCCGTTTGGCCTCGGCCATGACGTGCAGATAGTCGGCGCTGCCCCAGCCCATGGCCTTCAGATCGAACCCCTCCAGAATGTTGAGCATCTGTAGCACGGCGATCCCCTGGCCGTTGGGCGGCAGCTCGTAAACGTCGTAGCCGCGATAGTTGACCGAAACAGGTTCGACCCATTCGCTCCGGTGGGCGGCCAGGTCTTCTTTACGCAGATAGCCCCCGATGCGGCGCATGTAGGCGTCGATCGTCTCGGCGATCACGCCCCGGTAGAAGGCATCCCGGCCCTGTTCGGCCAGGAGCTCGTAGGTGCGGGCCAGATCCGGGTTGCGGAAGATTTCCCCCTCGCGAGGGGCCCGGCCGCCGGGGAAGAAGGTCCGGAGCGCGTTGTCGAATTCGGGGATCAGGTGCCGGTTTTCCTGAAACCGCTCCAGATTCCGGGCCCAGTAGTAGGCGATCACCTGCGAGACGGGAAAGCCCTCGCGGGCGTAGCGAATAGCCGGAGCCAGCACCTCGCGCATGGGCAGGCGGCCGAAGCGGGCGTGCAGCTCGAACCAGCCATCCACCGCGCCGGGCACCGTGACCGGCAGCACGCCCCAGAGCGGGATCGTGGGCGGCTCGCCGGGCTCCGGAGGTTGCAGGCGTCGGGCCTCGGCCACCATGGTTTCGAACGAGAGCCCCCGCGGCGAGCGGCCGCTGGCGTTCAGCCCGTAGAGCCGCCGCGTTTCCGGATCCCATACGATGGCAAACAGGTCGCCGCCGATGCCACACCCCGTGGGCTCCATCAGTCCCAGCACGGCATTGGCGGCAATGGCCGCATCGACGGCCGAGCCCCCTTTTTTCAGAATGTCCAGGGCCACCTGCGTGGCCAGCGGCTGGCTGGTGGCGGCCATGCCGTGGCGGGCCAGCACCGGACTCCGGGTGGCAAACGGCGCGCCGACGAGCCGGTCGCCGCCGCCGTGTCCGAACACCTGCGCCCGGCCATGCGAAAGCGGAATCCACATGAGCAGCAGAATCAGCCAGATCGAGACGTTACCGGTGCCTTTCATCATGACTCGGAGGCAGTTTGAAGGCGAGCCAGTACTTCTTCGTGGATCTTGCGGGCGCGTTCGTCGAAGAGCACGAACCGCACGTGGCGCACGTACCTGAGCTTCGGCGCCGCTTCGCGCACGGTTTTCAGCGCCACCTCCGCGGCCTCTTCCATCGGGTAGCCGAACACGCCAGTAGAAATCGCCGGAAACGCCACCGAGCGGATGCCATGCTCGTCGGCCAGTTTCAGTGCGTTGCGATAGGCTTCGGCCAGGATCTGGTCCGAGGGCACATCACGCCCGTAAACCGGCCCCAGCACGTGAATCACATACCGGTTGGGCAGCCGAAAGCCGGGCGTGATCACGGCCTGACCCGGGCGGATCGGCGCCAGCGGCCGGCAGGCTTCGGCCAGTTCGGGTCCGGCCGCCCGGTGGATGGCTCCGGCCACGCCCCCGCCCGGCATGAGCTGCGCATTGGCCGCGTTTACGATGGCCTCCATGTCGGGCTGTTTCGTGATGTCGCCCTGGACGATCTCCAGCGTAAAATCGCCCTGCTGCACCCGCATGGCTATCTCGGCTTGCGTCGATCGGAAGGCGCTTTCCGGAAGATAAAACGCCCGCGGCCAACATGCAGCCCTGGTCGAGGGCTGACTTTTATGCGACTTTTTTGTTTTTTACGCACCGGTGTAGGACGGAAGTCTTGCTTCCGGCGTACAAAGGTCCATCTTTTCCAGAACCCGAATAAAACCTGATGATCCCTATGCAGCCGACACATATGGTCAAGCCCCGACGGGTGGTTGTCACCGGACTGGGCGCCATCACGCCGATCGGGCTTTCCCCGCAGGAATTCTGGGACGCCATGATGCGCGGTGAAAGTGGTGCCGGGCCGATCACCCGCTTCGACGCTTCCTGCTTTGAGACGCGCTTTGCCTGCGAACTGAAGGGATTCGACCCCCTCAACTACATGGATCGCAAGCTGGCCCGCCGACTGGATCCGTATGCCCAATATGCGTTGGCGGCCGCCCGGCAGGCGCTCAGCGATGCGGGGATCGACACGAGCACGCTCTCGGACGAAGCGCGCGAGCGCTTCGGCGTGGTGTTCGGAAGTGGCATCGGCGGGCTACGCCTTTTCGAAGAACAGACGGCGCTGTACCTGCGCGAGGGACCGCGCCGGCTTTCCCCGTTCTTTGTGCCTATGATGATCTCGAACATGGCGGCCGGGTTGATTGCCATCGAGCACGACCTGCGCGGCCCGAACTACTCGGTGGTGTCGGCCTGCGCCACCGGCAACCACGCGCTGATCGATGCCACGATGCTATTGCGGCACGGCCACGCCGATGTGGTGCTCTGCGGCGGTAGCGAAGCGCCTATCACGCCGCTGGGCATCGGCGGCTTCAACGCCATGAAGGCGCTTTCCACGCGCAACGACGATCCCAAGACGGCCAGCCGCCCCTTCGACAAGAACCGGGATGGCTTCGTGGTGGGCGAAGGGGCCGGTGCCCTTGTGCTGGAAACGCTGGAGCATGCGCGGGCGCGCGGCGCCCGCATCTACGCCGAATTGATCGGCTTCGGTATGTCGGACGACGCCTATCACTTCGCCGCGCCGGAGCCGACCGGGCGGGGGGCGCGCCAGTCGATGCTGCATGCGCTTCAGGATGCCGGCATTGCGCCGGAAGAAGTGGATTACATCAACATGCACGCGACCTCGACACCGGTAGGCGATCCGATCGAGTCGGATGCCATCAAGGGTGTGTTCGGTGAGCATTCCTATCGGCTGAGCTGCTCGGCCACCAAGAGCATGACGGGGCACCTGCTGGGTGCGGCCGGGGCCGTCGAAGCGATCGCGACGGTACTGGCCATCTGGCACCAGACCGTCCCGCCCACGATCAACGTCGAGGAACTGGACCCGGCCTGCGATCTGGACTACACGCTGCACAGGCCGCGCCAGCGTGAGATCCGCGTGGCGCTTTCCAACGGGTTCGGCTTCGGCGGCCACAATGCCACGGTAGCCTTCCGGCGCTATGAAGAATGAAAACAAGAAACAGCAGGAGACCGCGTCTCCGCTGCGCATTGTGTTCATGGGCACGCCGGCGTTTGCCGTGCCCTCGCTCGAGCGGCTGGTCGAGGCCGGTTACCGTCCGGTGGCGGTGGTGACCGGCCCCGATCGCCCGCGCGGACGCGGCCAGCGCGTGCAGCCTACCCCCGTCAAAGAAGCGACGCTGCGTCTGAGGCTGTCGCCCATCCTGCAACCGGAGTCCGTGCGCGATCCGGCCTTTGCCGAGGCCATCGCCGACCTGCGGCCGGACGTCATCGTGGTGGTGGCTTTTAAGATCCTACCGCCCGAGGTGTACACGCAGGCACGGCTGGGCGCCTTCAACCTGCACGCCTCGCTTTTGCCCCGTTACCGGGGCGCGGCACCCATTCACCGGGCCATCATGGCCGGCGAGACGGAGACCGGCGTCACCACGTTCTTTCTGCGCCCCGAAGTGGACACCGGTGAAATTATCCTGCAGAAGCGTACGCCGATCGGCCCCGAGGAGACGGCTGGCGAACTGCACGACCGGCTCATGCATCTGGGCGCCGAGGCCGTGCTCGAAACCGTCCGGCTGATCGAACGGGGCGAGGCGCATCCCCGGCCCCAGGACGACAGCCAGGCCACGCTGGCTCCCAAGCTCACCCGCGAGGAGGCGCGCGTGCCCTGGGATCGTCCGGCCCGGGTGGTCCACAACCACATCCGCGGCCTCTCGCCGCACCCCGGTGCCTGGACGATGCACGGCGACCGCTTGCTCAAGCTCTACCGCTCGCGCCTGGCTGAAGGTGAAGGGCTGCCGGGCACCGTGCTGGAGGCCGACGGCCGGCTGGTGGTGGCCTGTGGCGAGGGCGCCGTAGAAATTCTGGAATTGCAGCAGGAAGGGCGCCGCGTGCTTCCGGCCGATGCGTTCCTGCACGGCTATCCGCTCCACCCCGGCGATCGGCTGAGCTGAACCGTTTCTGGCACCGAACGTATCGACAGAAAAACAAGCGTCGCTTCTCTGCCGACAGACCCAACACTTTACTGTATGGATCTACCCCCTGCTAACGGCACCGATAAACACCCGCTGCGCACTTATCGGGAAGTGCTCGCCCGACTGGAGGCCGAAGCGCCCCCGGCGCCGGAGGAGCACAGGGTGCAATGTCAGGCCCTGCTACAGCGGCTGAGTTCGGCCGACACCGAAACCGCACGTACGACCTTCGTGCACGGCACGCCGGGACTGCTGGCCGCGCATACGCATTACTTCGATGGCTTTGCGCTGCTACTGGCCGCACCGCATGGAACGGCCGTGAGCGTGCGCCCGGCCCGCGAAAAGGCCAGCCGCCTGCTGTTTCCTCCGGACGAGACCCCCTGGACACTATCGCTCGACGCGTCCGTGCCGCCGGACTGGCCGCTCGAAGTGGTACTGGCCTTTTCGGTGCTGCGCCATTGCTGCCCCGAGCAGGCCTACGACATGGCGGTGTTCAGTTCCGTACCGCCGTTTGCCCGCGAGATGCGGCTGGCTTCGCTGGCCGTTGCCCTGATGCAGGCTCTGCAACCCACCGCCGATCGCTCGGACGCGCAGCTCCGGGCCCTGGCGGACGTTATCGAGCGCTGCACGGGCTTTCCCTTTAGCGTCGCCTACCTGCTGGCCGCCTGGGTGGCCCGACCCGGTACGTTCGTGCTGATCGACGCCGCCACGCTTGAACATCTCGAACTGGAAGCACCCCCGTCGGACGTGCTGCGCTGGCTGCTGATCGACGCCGGCTGCACGCTGCTGCCTCCACCCGAACACCACCGCCGGCAACGTACCCTAACCCACCAGATTGTCGAAATTCTGCAGCGCCGAGGTTTTCGCGAGCTCACCTCCCTGCGCGAACTGGCCTATCGCGACCTTTCCCGCGCCCAAGCCCTGCTGCCCCGCCGGCTGCATCCGGTGCTTCGCTACCTGGTCTCCGAAAACCACCGGGTGCACCATATGGTCGTAGCCATCCGACAGCAGGACTGGCAGAAGCTGGGCTCGCTATTGCTCATGTCGCACGCGGCCCTGCGGTACGACTGGCAGGCTTCCTGCGCCGAGGCTGACCTGATCGTCGAAGCAGCCGAAGCGATGAGCCTGGAGGGTATCTTCGGCGCCAGTATGAACGGCTACGGCAACGGAGTGCTGGTGACCGGCCGTCCCTTCCAACTACCTGTCTATCTGGAACGCCTGCAACAAACCTTCGAGACACATTTCGGTCGCAAGCCCGAAGCGATCCTGCTCTGACGGGAACCCCTGCGTTTGCCACGACTTCGATAGGGCGGTCCATCGAAAATCTTCTTTATCCATGCCTTCGTTCGACCTGGCGCGCGTCAATGCCCGCATCGAAGCGGACGGTGCCTTTCTGGACGACCTGCGGGCCGAAGTGGGCCGCGTGATCGTCGGTCAGCACTACCTGATCGACCGCCTGCTGATCGGTCTGCTCTGCGGCGGGCATGTCCTGCTGGAAGGCGTGCCGGGTCTGGCCAAAACGCTGACGGTCAGCACACTGGCCCGCGCGCTGGGCGTGCAGTTTCAGCGCATTCAGTTCACGCCCGACCTGCTTCCGGCCGATCTGCTGGGAACGCTCTATTTCAACCAGAAAGATGGAACGTTCTCCATCCGGAAAGGACCGATTTTCGCCAACCTGATCCTGGCCGACGAGATCAACCGGGCCCCGGCCAAGGTGCAGAGTGCCCTGCTTGAAAGCATGCAGGAACGCCAGGTGACGCTGGGCGACACGACGTTCCGGCTGCCCGAGCCGTTTCTGGTGCTGGCCACCCAGAATCCGATCGAGCAGGAGGGCACCTATCCGTTGCCCGAGGCCCAGCTCGACCGCTTCATGCTCAAGCTCCACGTCGATTACCCTTCACGCGACGAAGAGCTGGCCATCATGCGGCGTATGGCGCGCACGAACGCAGTGCCCGAGGTGCGCACGGTCGCTACGGGCGACGACGTGCTCCGGGCCCGCCAGGCGCTCAACGAGCTGTACGTGGACGAACGCGTCGAGCAGTACATCGTGGATCTGGTGGTGGCTACGCGCACGCCCGAGGCGTATGGTCTAGCCGAACTACGACCGTACCTTGAGTTTGGCGCTTCGCCCCGCGCTACGATCTACCTGAACCTGGCCGCGCGGGCCCACGCGTTTCTGGAGCATCGCCCCTACGTGACGCCCGACGACGTGCGCGCCGTAGCGCCCGACGTGCTCCGCCATCGCCTGGTGCTCAGCTATGAAGCCGAAGCAGAAGCCGTCACCAGCGATATGCTGGTCGAACGCCTGCTGGCTCATATTCCCGTACCCTGAAGCCCGGAATTGGCCATGCCCTACCAGCCCAACCGCGTCTATCGCAAAGAGTCGATCACGGTCTCCTTCATGGTCGAACAGCTCCAGAAGACGGTCGGCCTTCCGGTCGAGCGCGTCAATCAGGTAGACGACACGCTGCGCCTGGTGGTCGACAGCGAGCTGAACCGTCCCGGCCTGGTGCTGGCCGGCTACACCGAGCTGTTTACCTACCAGCGCGTTCAGATTCTGGGCAACACCGAGAATCGCTACCTGCGCCATCTGCCCCCGGAGCAGCGCCGCCGGGCCTTTCAGAATCTGCTCCAGTTCCCCATTCCCTGCATTTTCCTGACCGACAACAACGAACTGGAGCCCGAACTGGTCCAGATGGCCACCGAAGCCGGCGTTCCGGTCTATCGCACACCGGTGCCCTCGACGCGCTTCATGGCGCTGCTGCGCGACTTTCTCAACGACCAGTTCGCCCCTCAGATGACCGTCCACGGCTCGCTGGTGGACGTCTATGGCATCGGGCTGCTGCTGATCGGCAAGCCGGGCATCGGCAAAAGCGAGGTGGCGCTCGACCTGGTCGAACGCGGCCATCGTCTGGTGGCCGACGACGTGGTGATCGTCACGCGCAAGGAAGAGACCGTGCTCATGGGCACGGGTACCGACCTGGTACAGCACTTCATGGAAGTGCGGGGCCTGGGCCTGATCGACGTCCGGGCCATGTTCGGCGTCCGCGCCATCCGCTTTCAGAAGCGGATAGAAGTGGTCGTGAAAATGGAGCTGTGGGATCCCGAAGAGGAGTACACCCGCCTGGGGATGGTCGAGGACACCTACCGGCTGCTCGATGTGGACCTGCCCATGGTGAAAGTACCTATCACCCCCGGCAAAAACATCACGGTGCTCTGCGAGGTCATCGCCATGAACCATTTGCTACGGCACTACGGATACGACCCGGCCGAAGTCTTCGCGCGGCGCCTGAGCGAACGCATTCGCCAGAAGGCTTCCTCGGTACCATTGCGGGGCACCGAATATTTTGAGCAGGATTACGAATAAGCCATTGGCGCGCAAAAAGGAAACCAAAACTACCCTGTCGTCCACTTTCCTCCTGTTGACACAATCAGAGCCGACGTGTATTTTCCAATGCGTTTTTAGTTAAAATGCAAGGTCCCACCTGCCTTCGACCACCCATGCATTGAAGATTTTCCTGCCGGGCACGATTTTTAATTGGGTGGGGTGTTACGTGAAGTTTTGATGCATGGAAGGGGTGGTATCATGCCGAAGAACCGGTACTACTATTTCGACCACACGACGTGTTCGTTCGTAGAGGTTCGTCCGCATCCTCTACGGCGTCTGCTGGTACTTGCCAGCCTGGTGGTCTTTCTGCTCGGAGCCGGTGGACTGCTTTTCTGGTACTACACGGGTCGGCTGGCCACCCCGCGGGAACTGGCCCTGGAGGCCGAAAACGAAGCCCTTCGGGCGCAGTTGAGCCGCCTGAGCAAGAAACTGGATCAATTCTCGGCCCGGCTGAACGAACTGGCGGCGCACGATCAATCGCTGTACCGCACGCTGCTGGACGCCGAGCCGATCTCGGAAGACGTCTGGCAGGTGGGCGTGGGCGGTACCGATACCTATGCTGAGTTCGACCGCTTCAGCAAACCGACGGCCATGCTGCTGCGGGAAACCGCCCAGAAGCTGGACGCCCTGGAGCGCAGAATCGCCCTGCAAAACGCCAGCTACCGGGAGCTCGTGAAACTGACCGAGGCCCGGGAAGCCTGGCGTCGGCAGATGCCGGCACTGCTTCCGGCCGATGGCGTAATTGTATCGGGCTTCGGGATGCGCCTGCATCCCATCCTGCGCGTGCGCAAGATGCACGAGGGGGTCGACATTCTGCTTTCCTACGGCTCGCCCGTCTATGCGCCGGGCGACGGCATCGTACACAAGACCGGTCGCAGTGCTGGCTATGGGCTCTACATCATCCTGGAGCATCCGGCCACCGGCTACCGCACGCTCTATGCCCACTTGTCCAAAATCCTGGTCCGGCGCGGTCAGAAGGTGCAGCGGGGCGACCAGATCGCCCTCAGCGGCAACTCGGGCCGCTCGACTGGCCCCCACCTGCATTACGAGGTGCGCGACAACCGGGGTCGCGCCCTGAACCCCTTGCAGTTCGTAGCCCCCAGCATGACCCCTCACCAGTATCAGCAACTGCTCGAAGCCGCCGAAAACTCCAGAATTTCGCTGGACTGAAATTTCATTTTGCCCTTCTGGGCGGGAACTCTTGTCAACTTTCGCCGATAGGGAAAAAAAGCCGATATAAGCGAACGCAGCCTCTTGCATTTTTCGGGTCGGTGTGCTATTGTGCCGGCCCATAGAGGGGGAAGGAAAGCGAATGTGTTAACCAAACCTGTGTGCCGACGATGGCGTACTGGACGCTTGAGCTGGCCTCCTATCTGGAGGACGCGCCCTGGCCGGCCACCCGTGATGAATTGATCGACTACGCCGAGCGTACGGGTGCGCCGATCGAGGTGATTGAGAACCTCAAGGAGCTGGAGGACGACGGGGAGCCCTACGAGAGCATTGAAGAAATATGGCCGGACTATCCCACGGCCGACGACGACTTCTACTACGAGGAAGAGTAACCCGGACTGCGGTCGGCTGTCCGGCCACTCCCCGTCTGCTTAAAGGATTGCTGCTCTGTTTGATCGGCTGGGGGCTGCTGGGTGGGCTTCCGGTGTGGGGGCAGACCCAGCAGCAATTTTTTTCTGAGGCCTGGCTGGTGCGCGACGTCCGCCTGGAAGGCAACCGCTCCTTCTCTGACGAAACCCTTCGCCCGTACATCCACACAACGGCCAATCGGCGCTTTCTCGGCATTCCCGGCTTTACTTGGTGGCTGTGGCTCTATCGCCTGGGCGCTTCCGGCAAGCTGGGCGGGCTGCTGAGCCGCGCGCTAATGGCCAGCGGCGAACCGCCCGCCTATTACGAACCGGCCGTCGTGCAGGCCGACGTCGAACGCCTTACGCTCTTCTACCGCCAGGAAGGCTTTCCCCGAGCCCGCGTGGAAGCCCGGCTGGACACGCTACGCCCCGGACATCTGCACGTGATTTTCCACATCGACGAAGGCCCTCCGACCTACCTGCGGCACGTCCGCTACGAAGGCATCGAAACGCTCCCGCCGGAGCTTCAGCGGGCGCTGCTGGCAGGCTCTCGCCTGCGCCACGATCCGCCGACCGATACTTCCCGTCAACTCCGGACCCGCAACCAGCGCTACTCAGAGTTGACACTGTTGGAAGAGCGTCAGCGGCTCATGGAATTCCTGTGGAATGCGGGCTATGCGGCCGTCACACGCGACTCCATCCGCGCCATCGTGATTCCGGCCCGTCCGGACTCCTTCGACCTGATCTTTCGGATTCATCCCGGTCCCCGCTTTCGCTTCGGCGATCTGGAGGCCGAAGTGGACGGGCCGGAGCCTGACCCGTTTTTCCGGCGCGACACGCTCTGGCTGGAACCGTTCGCCGACACGCTGGCCTCCGGCCGGCTGGTGGTCACCCGCCGTCAGGAACGCCGCCTGAAGCCGTCCTTTCTGGCCCGCATGCTGCGCTTCCGGCCGGGCGACTGGTACAACCGCGCCCTGTTGCTCAGCACGCGCCGCCGCCTGGAGGCCACCGGCCTGTTCTCGTACGTCCGCTTCGAACCCGCCTGGCACGACACGCTGCGACTGCCCGACGAAGCGGCCCCGCGGCTGCCCCACCGCTTTACGCTGACCACCCGGCCGCGCCATCGGATGCGCCTGGAAACCTTCATGCTGCAACGCAACGGCCTGCTCACCGGCAGCGAGAACGAACTGGGCACGGGCGTGGCCGTCACCTACGAAAACGCCAACCTGCTGGGCCGCGCCGAGACGTTCAGCTTGCGGACGGCCGGATCCATCTCGGGCAACTTCGAAGAGGGGCTGCTCACCTCCGCCCAGCTCGAAATCACCGCCTCGCTGGTCTATCCGTATGCTGTGCGTCCCTTCGGTGCGCTCGAACGCTGGCTTCGACTTTACGACGCCCGCACCCGGCTGTCACTCAGCCTGCTCACGGCCCGTCGCGACGTGCTCCGGCTGGTTATCCGGGGACGCGGCACGGCCCGCTTCCGCCTCGAACTCCAGCACACGCCCACGCTGACGTCGTTCGTGGACCTGCTCGACCTGAGCCTGAGCAATCCGGACACGCTGAGCGGCTTCCGCGCGGCCTTCCTCGACGAAGTGCTCCGCCCTATCGAGGATCCAGTGCAGCGCGCCCAGATCCTCGACGATTACACGGTTCCTCAGATTAACGACGTCATACGCTACACCCTGCAATCCGCCCGTTTCAACCCGCTGCGCCGTGAGCGCGGCTATGCGCATGAGCTGTCCGTCGAGACTGGCGGCTTGCTGTCGGACCTGCTCGACCGCACCGTGTTCACGCCGGGCCGGCACGAAGGCACGTTGCCGGGACTGCCCCTTTTCCGGAGCGGGGTGACGGGCAACCGCCTGCGCTACCGTCCTTACGTGCGCGCGAGCCTGGACCTGCGGCGCTACCGGCCGCTCCGGCCGGGGACCGTGCTGGCCGGCAAGCTACAACTCGGGGCAGCGCATCCCATTGGTCAGCCAGACGTGATTCCCTTCGACCGCCGTTTCTACAGCGGCGGCGCCAACAGCGTCCGGGGCTGGCCGCTGCGCGGGCTGGGCCCCGGCCGCCTGCAGTTGGCGGACAACCTGGACGGTACCAACCTGCTGGGCGGCGAGTTTAAACTGGAAGCCAGCCTGGAACTACGCCAGCGGCTGCTACGGCACGTGCTGGCCGCTGACTGGATCGGGACGATCTTCACCGATGCGGGGAACGTCTGGCTCGGCCCGCGCAATCCGGGTCCCGAAGCCGGACACTTCCGCCTCGGTCGTTTTTTTCAGGACCTGGGCTGGGGAGGCGGCGTGGGCTTGCGTCTGGCCTGGGAATATCTCATTATTCGACTGGATGTGGCCTATCGCCTGCATGACCCGGCCCGCCCGGAGGACGGCCTGCTGCCTGACGGCCTGCGCCGTCCGACCCTGCACTTTGGCATCGGTCACGCGTTCTAACCGACCTGATCATGCGTATCTGGCATACCCTGCAACGCGGCTACCGGGCGCTGTTTCGCCCGCGCGAAGACGCCTACACGCGCGAGTTGCTGCACGTGCTGCGGCACGTCCCCATCTTTCAGCACCTGCCCCGGCGCGTTCTGAAGACGGTGCTGCCCTATCTGCACACCCGCACCTACCGCCGCCATGAAGTGATCTACTTCGAAGGCGACCCCGGCCTGGGGCTGTATATCATCATCCGGGGCACCGTACGGCTACTCATGGAAAACGGAAACGGCCAGTTCGAAGAGCTGGCCCGGCTGAGCGAGTATGACACGTGCGGCCACCTTGCCCTGCTGGGCGAGTTCCCTCGAATGGAGACGGCCCAGGCGACTACCGAGGTACAGGTGCTGGGTCTGTTCCGCCCTGATCTCAAACTGCTGTTGCGTCGCCATCCGGCCGTAGGCGCAGCCATTCTGCAGGCCGTGGCCCGCTACGTGGCAGCCCGGCAGGTGAAGCTCGTCGAACTGCTGGCTCGGTGCACCGACCGCCGCCAAGCACTGAGCTGGCTGCAAGAAGCCGGCCGCCAGGTCGAACCCCACCGGTCCTCGTTGCTTTCCGAACAATAGCACCGAACCCTTTCGCCGGCTCGGTGGTTTGTTGAGCCCAATCATGGACCCACCCCGGAAGTGTCGTGCTGAAAAAAGGCGCCGAGCTGGAGCTGATTGTCGAAAAATTCGCCGACCGCGGCAAGTCGCTCACCCGTGTGGACGGCTACGTGCTGTTCGTCGAAGGCGGTGTGCCCGGCGACCGGGCGCGCGTGCGCGTCATCAAGCGCAAGAAAAACTACGCCGAGGGGCGCATCGTCGAGCTGCTCGAGCCGAGCCCGCTCCGCACCGAGCCGCGCTGTCGTTACTTCGGCACCTGCGGAGGCTGCAAGTGGCAGCATGTGCGCTACGAAGCCCAGCTCGAAGCCAAACGCCAGAGCGTCTATGAGGCGCTCGTTCACCACGGCGGCTTCGAAGACGTCGAGGTGCGTCCCACGCTGCCTTCTCCCCGGCTCTACGGCTATCGCAACAAGATGGAGTTTTCCTTCAGCGCAGACCGCTGGCTGACAGCTGACGAAATTGCCAGCGGCCGGCCGCTCGACCGCCACTTCGCCGTGGGACTCCACGTGCCGGGCAACTTCTACAAGGTGATCGATCTGGAGGAATGCCACCTGCCCGAGCCGATCACCGTGCGGTTGCTCAACGCGCTGCGGGCGTTTTTCAAGGAGAAAGGCTGGGAGCCGTGGGACATCCGACGGCACGAAGGCTACCTGCGCCATCTGGTGATCCGCACGGGCACGCGCACCGGTGAGGTCATGGTCAACCTGGTCACCAGCCGCTACGACGAGGCCCGCATGGCCGAGCTGGGCGTCTTCCTGCAGACGCACTTTCCGGAAGTCACCACGCTCGTCAATACGATCAACACGCGCCCGGCCCAGGTCTCCTACGGCGAAGCCACCTACACGATCTTCGGTCCGGGGGTCATTCACGATTGCATCGGGCCGTTTCGCTTCGAGATCGCCCCCGATGCATTTTTCCAGACGAACACCGAGCAGGCCGAACGGCTTTACGAAGTGGCCCGTGAGCTGGCCACGCTGCGCCCGAACGACCTGGTTTACGATCTCTACTGCGGCACCGGCACGATCTCTATCTTTATCGCCCCGCACGTGCGCCGCGTCGTGGGCGTGGAGCTGGTCGCATCGGCCGTCGAGAACGCCCGCGCCAATGCAGCGGCCAACGGCATCACGAACTGCACCTTCGTGGCCGGCGACCTGCTGGAAGTGCTCACGCCGGCGTTTGTGCGCGCGCACGGCCGCCCCGACGTCGTGATCGTCGATCCGCCGCGGGCAGGCATACATCCGAAGGTAGTGCGCCGCATCGGCCAACTCCGCCCGGAACGGTTCGTCTACGTGAGCTGCAATCCCCAGACCCAGGCCCGCGACCTGAAGTTGCTCCGTGAGCAGTACCGGATCGAGGCCGTGCAGCCCGTCGATCTATTTCCGCACACCGACCATGTGGAGAGTGTCGTTGCCCTGCGGGCCCGTTAACCTGCTGGTGCCATGAACCGAGGCGTTGCGTTCGTTACCGGCGGAACCGGCTTCATCGGCAGTCACCTGGTAGAAGAACTGCTGCGCCGGGGCTACCGCGAAGTGCGCTGTCTGGTGCGAAAGGAACTGCGCTGGCTCGAAGGACTCGACATCGTGCCCGTCCGTGGCGACTTTTCCCGGATCGAAGTGCTCTGGGAAGCCGTGCGCGACGCAGACGTGGTCTTTCACGTGGCGGGCGTGACGCGGGCGCGCGACTGGGCCACCTTCGAGCAGGGCAACATCACGGCCACGCTGAACCTGCTGGGCGCCGTGCTGACGGCCAACCCGAACGTCCGCAAAGTGCTCATCACGAGCAGCCTGGCGGCCGTGGGCTACTGTCAGGGCGGCGTGGCCACCGAGGAATCGCCGCTGCGTCCGCTCAGCGCCTACGGCCGGAGCAAGGCGCTCATGGAGCAGGCGCTGCGGGCGCCCCGCGCCGACGGTCCGTCGTTCGCCGAGCGGCTTCCCCTCGTCGTGGTGCGCCCGCCGGCCGTCTACGGCCCCCGCGAGGCCGACATCTACACGTTCTTCCGCACGGTCAGCCGGGGGCTGTGCCCCATCGTGGGCAGCGGCCGTCGCCCCGAACTGAGCCTAGTGCACGTGCGCGACCTGGTGCGCGGCATGGTGGACGCCGCCGAGTCGGACATCACCACCGGCCAGACCTACTTCATCGGCAGCGAGCAGTTCTACTCCTGGCACGAGATCCGGGACGCCACGTTGAAAGCCCTGGGCCGCCGGGCCCTGACCGTGCACATCCCGCCGTTTCTGGTAGAACCGATCGGTGCACTGGTGGAGCTGGCCGGGCGCATGACAGGCACCTACCCGCCACTCAACCGAGAAAAAGCCCGCGAAATCCGCCACGCCTGCAAGATGTGCGCGGTGGACAAAGCCCGCCGCGACTTCGGCTACCGGCAGCAGATCGGCCTCGAAGAAGGCATTCAGGAAACCATCGCCTGGTACCGGCAGCAGGGCTGGCTGTAGCCTACCCTTCCTTCACCGAAGCCTGCAAGTCGGGCTCGGGCAGGCCGTAGCCCACCACCAGCGCCATCAGCACCAGCGCGAACGCACCCAGCAGCGCATTGCTGAGGTAGCCGTACTGCGTGTAGAGCCAGCCGGCCGCCACGCCGCTGATCCCGATACCGAGCTGGCCCAGTGCAATCGACAGGCTCATGAGCGAACCGCGCCGCGCGCCCGGCACCAGCGCCGTCAACAGCGATTGCAGCGGACTCATCCGCATGCCCACCAGCGCCATCGCCAGCGCAAACAGCGTGTAAATGGCCACATCGCCCTGCATCAGCAGCGGCGCACCTGCCATCAGCACCGCCAGCCCCAGCGTGGCCCCCACGATCAAGGGTTTGCGGCCGATGCGATCCGAAAGCCGCCCGGCCAGCGGTCCGACCACCACGTTCGCCAGCCCGCCGATGAGAAAAAGCAGCGCCATCTCTTCGGTCCGGAAGCTCTGCGTGTGCTCCAACCAGGTGGGCAGGTAAATCAGAAAAAGCCCGATACTGAAAAACATCAGGAAGTACACGAGCGGCGAGCGGGCCGTGTCCGGCCGGCGAAGCAACTCGTAGTAGCGGCGGAGAACGTTGCGAAGCGAAAGCGGCAGCTCGGAGCGCACGCCGGGCGGCTGCGGCACGTAACGCCAGATCAGAAGCGTGGCCAGCGCCATCGTGAGCCCGAACATCAGAAACGGCCAGCGGAAGTCGGCCAGTCCCGCCAGCAGCGTCCCGGTCGGAATCCCCACGATCTGGCCGAAGGCGATCCCGCTCATCACCCAGCCGTTGGCCCAGCCGCGGCGCTCGTACGGGAAATAGTCGCCCACGTAGCTGACGGCCGCGCCGCTGAGCAGTCCGCCGGCCGCTCCGGCCAGCGCCCGCACCGCCAGCAGTGCGGCGAAGCTGTAGGCCACGCCGTGCAGCAGCAACGCAGCCGACATGGCCCCGCTTCCGGCCAGCAGCATCGGCCGCCGCCCCAGCCGGTCCGAGACGGGTCCGGCCACCAGCGCCATCACACTGAGCATCACGGCATAGGCTGTAATCAGGCTTCCCTGCTCGACTTCGGCAATGCCCAGCGTGGCCCCGATACGCGGCAGGATTGGCGCCATGATGACCACCTGACTGCTGGCTGAAAAGACCATCAGCCAGAGCGCCAGCAGAATGCGCCATTCCGATCGGGCCGCCATCCTGTTCGGGCCGGTTGGTACCTGCATTCGGGGTAGCCCCTATCTCACGCCCCCTTCGGCCCGCACATTTATGGCTTACCCCTGTTCATCGTCCGCCTCAGGCGCCAGACATAAGCGGCATGCCGTCAACACCACCCGTATCAGGCACCGGCGGCTCTCAGCGGCACCCCGCTTCGCTTCGTGCCTGACTACAAGCAGGCACGCGTCGGTAGTAAGGCACGAAAGCGCCCGCCAAAGTGGTTGTCTAGAACTTAAAACTCATCCGGAAAACAAGGGGAAATCTGGTAAGCCGGCGCTTCGCGCCTGACCACGAGCACCAATTGCGTTTGTAGTCAGCCACGAAGGCGCTAGCCGTAGGGGCGTCACCCGAGCCGGCACTGCGCTGCGTCCGTGCCTGACTACGAGCGCGTTGGGCGTGCTGCATACGAATTCAAACAGCAAGCTATAACCACGCGAGAAATTGCGAGCTGCTCCGAACCTATTTTTCGGATAACTTCTAACAATACGCTGGCATTCGCCTTTCACAGGTGCTCGGGTCGGGACGGAGCAAGGCGGCTGCCTGGATCACGCGGTTGCGCCCACCACGACGGAGCACACGCCCTTTCCCGAACGTCCCTCAGCTTTTCGGCCCAACCAGAGTGCCGGAGCTTTGTTTCGACAGGCGCCGAATCTTTCCTTCTATCGAAAAACGAGACCACTTAACACGCCAGCGTTTTATGAAAAGCGCCATCAAGCCCACCGTTAACGATTCGCTAATGCCCGGTTAATCGTCGGATAACAGGCGGAGGCTACCCGGCCGGCGATCTTAAAAGGGTACACCGTCGGCTGCGTTGCTACTGACGGCACTGGCGCATGACGCCCGGACGATCCCGGCCGCCGTGGCCCTGCAGGCCGGCCCCCGAACCCGTTCCGGTTCACCACGACGCCCACATTCGCGCTGGACCGAATGCAACGTGTACGGCTGGCCGTCTACGACCTGCTCGGCCGCAAAGTGGCCCGGCTTGTCGAAGGCGTCCGGCCGGCCGGCACCTACCGGTTTACCTTCGACGGCGCTCACCTGGCGGCCGGCACCTATCTGGTCCGCCTCGAAACCGAATCGGGCGTGCAGGTCCGGACGCTGACGCGCCTGGCCTGAACCTTTCCGCCAGAAAGGAAGCAGGTGGTCTGTCTTCACTGGGATTGAGCGGCCATGTCGTCCAGACGTGGAAGCGGCATGCCGGCTTCTACCCACCGCTCCATTTTATCTACGCCGATCCATCGAAGGAGTGGGCGAACGGAATCCGGACGCCAATCCAGCAAAATCAGCTGCGGGGTAGCCTCTAAGCCTGGAGCCACCTCCTGCACATACCGCATGGCCAGATTGTGCCAGCGTGCTCCTGCAGCTATCTCGTGAAAAGGCCCCACCTTCTCCAGATGATCTAGGCCACTCCGCACGTCACGGCTGATGGCAATCCCCACCACTCGAAAAGCAATCCCCTGCGCCACTGCTGCTGCAGAAAGGCGCGTGCGCACGGCCTCCATCAAGGAAGGTAACCGGGGATCATTGGAGGGGCCGCACGTTGGCGAACCGATGTATACCAGCACAAGGGTTCTCCGCCCGGTATCTGCCAGGAGCCGCCAGGGATCCGGGCTCAGCTTCTGATAGTAGAGCGGAGCTGCCAGCCCTAGTAAAAGCCCGCTGAGTAGCAACAGGCCATCCCGCATACTTTTCATGCATCAAGTGCCTTCCGTAGTTTCTGGAATGCGAAACAGGGCGACGTGAGGCAACTCGGATTCGGGGCTTATTCCCACCGCATAGCGCCCCTGCCAGGCATACAGGCGGAAAAACGGAAAAGTTACCTTCTGCCAGCCCCATTGCCTCTGCACAGGATCCAGCCAGAACACGTATGTGGCAATCGTCTCGGCAGCAAGGGGACGCTCCGACCGCTGCGCCTGATACACCAGATGGATAAGCACCCTACCCGAAGGCAGTGTCCATAGATTGCGTAGGCGATATCCCTGTGCCCGCAATGCCGGCTGCAAACGTCCCTCCGCTACACTCCGATACGCTACAATGGGCGCCCCGTCGATCCGCACCCGCCACCGACGATTTCCACTGGTAGTGTAATACTCCAGAACCGGCAGGTATCGATAGGCCAGCATGAGCCCGGACCCGTAGGGATCGCAGTACAACCGGGCTTCCAGGAAAAAGGGGGCAAAGCCTTTGGGCAACGCCTCCGGCGGATAAACGTCCTGCTTCCCAAAAGTGCGGACCACCACGCCGTCCAGCGTCAACACATGGAATAGCGGGTGCTCTTGCACCGCACTGGTATACACATACAGGGTATCTGCCAGCAAACACCATCCAAGAGGACTCGCCTGCAGCTGGGAGTGCAGGTTATACGTCTGCACCAGCGCAAAACCTGCCCCTTCCGGCCGGAAGCGATGCAGGCGCGCCCGACCTTCTTCCAGCACGTACAGCCAGCCCCTGCTGTCAAAGGCGACATAAGCGGGCTGGTCAAACTCACCCGGTCCCATCCCCTTCCGACCGATCTTGAACAAAAAACGACCTTCCCGATCGAAAAAGCGGACCTCTCCGTTGCCCTGATCGACGACCACCAGTTGGCCTTCCGGATCAAACGTGGCATACACAACCCGCCCCAGAAAGTAGTCCGGCGTTTGCCCTTCAGAGCCGCCGATTATCCGAAGCACTTCTGCCTGTGTAAGCGCCGGCACGGCCGCTAGATCGCCAGGGATGCCCTGGTGCGCCGGTTCAGGCGCCAACACCCAATCAAACGGCCCCTGAAGCCGATCCGGGCTCGGATAGAGCTCATCGGGAGACTCTGTTTGCCGGCATCCCGTTAGCCATAGAGCCAGGATAAGCCCGGTTATCAGGCGACTCATAAGCCTCCTTGCCGGACGATTGCGAGGGAAGTACATAATAGGCGATGTGTGGAATTTCTTCCCGGTAGAAATCCCAGCGAAACCCGACAAGCACCGAGTCCCGCACGGCCGCCAGCGCAGCAAAAGGATATGCTTCCAGATTTAACAACAGCGCCTTACGTCGAGGCAAATCCAGCAGATACGCCATGGGATATCGGTTGATGATTTCTCCATTTCTGGCCTCGTACCGAACGAAGTTGTAAAACAGGAGATCTTCTTTCAAAAGAACAGGCTCCTCTAACTGATCTACCCATCCTGTGTAAGATGTTTTTTCAATAAATCTATCTGTATTCAAATATTCCGCAATCCTATTATCTATCAGAAGAAACGGTTGAAGATTTACTTCCTTAAGGAAAAAGCTATATCTTCTATTTCCTGAAAAGTAGTCGACGATCGGGTAAAACAAATAAACTGCGACGACTCCCTGCCCACACAGTACGTAAGCCCTGTTGATCTGGTCATGCAGAAATCCTTCATCTTCCTCGGTGTGATAATGCCTGTGTGTTCCAAAGCTTTCTATTACAGAGGAAGAAAAGTCAATTTTGTAAAATAAAGGATCTTCTCGGAGGCGCGATGATTTCTGAGTTACGATGTATCCTTCTGAATGAAGACAGGCATAATCCAAGGAAGAGGCGCCGTCCGGCAGATCTAATATGCGCTCAAACGTATATCCTGATTCATGACGACGGTATATGACAAACAGGGAACGTGAATAATCATAAACGTACAGAGAATCATTTTCTCCTATCAGCAATCTTCCCGCCTGAATGTACTCGCCCGGACCTTCACCTTGATGCCCCACCAATGTCTCAAAACTTCCTCGTTGGTCATACACACGGATTTCCTGATTTTCAAAGTCCAGCACCACCACCCGGCCTTCTCCATCCACCACCACATCCCACACCCTTCCAAACATGCTATACCGGTCTTCCGAAAGCCATGCGCCCCGCTCCCATCGCAGTTGCGCCTGCCGCAGTCGTGCTGCCCATGTGTGCAGCACCGGATCGGTACTGTCCTGTGCAGTGATAACCCAGTCAAAAGCTTCCGGTGAAGGCAGCCGTGCAGGATCCGGATGCCAGTGCTGTCCCTTTCCAGGATCCTGCAGACCTCCCTTACACCCCCCCAGTAAACCAGTCCATAGAAGCGCGATCACGCCTGTGCTATTCGACCACCACCTCACAATCATAGGTGCGACATCCTTCTACCATCGTCGCGTCACAGCCGGTGGGTTTCTCGGAATCCACGCAATAGGCTCCCACGCATCTATCGTACTCACAATGTAAAGCCTGCGTTGCAAACCGGGGCATCAATAAGCCAATGATAAACCATAGGAGTGCAATGAGTACAATAATGCCTGCTCTTTTCATGGCTTCCTACGGATTAACTTATTCGGGCTCACAGTTTTCCATGTTGCAGAGTGATCCGTTCATGATACAATTGGTTGCATAGTAATTCCGGTGTAAACAGATACCCCGCAGCTCTCCGGTACGTGACGATTCTTCTGTCTGACAAACGTCGTGCTCACAGAAAGGATGTCCTTGCGTCTGTGGAGCGGGCAACAGTAAAGCAATCACCAGCAAAGCAGCTGAAAAGGCCAGTAGGAAGACCTCGCGTCGCATAATTCACCTTGTTTAAGGTCTAAGGGGTGCATTTTGCAATTACATTTTAAATTCAAAAAAAACAAGTCAATATCCGAATTGTTAAAAAATGATAAAATTCAAAAACTGCACAACACGCTGAAAAATAGCCCGCTACCATTCAAAACTGTCCAACATGGGATGCACGGACGCAGAAGCGGAAAAGTGTCGTCCCTGAGATGCGCTCCGTGTTCCCAAAGAAAAGCGCCACTTCGATCATAATTCGGGAGATGTTCCATTCATACGTCCAGAGAAAATAGAACGTTGCTTCGCTTCCTGGTTTGGGTTTACTGCAAACAGGTACACGTTTACCTCGACGCCCCGTTCGGGGCAACAATTTTCCGGGGGCAGGTTGCGGGAGGGGGAGCCTGCCGGTATCTTTGGATTGCCTTCCGGCATCGAACGCGACGCACGCCATGCGCAAGTACCGGTGGGTTCGCCGCCCCCTGCCCGACCCGAACGCCGTGGCCACGCTGATGGCGGCCGCGCGTAATCTGCCCGAGCCGCTGGCCCGGGTGCTGGTGGCACGAGGTATCACCACGGTGGAAGCAGCGCGCGCCTTCTTCCGGCCGGCACTCGAGCAGCTTCACGACCCTTTTCTGATGGCCGACATGGAGGCGGCCGCCCGGCGCCTGGCCCGCGCCATCGAAGACCGCGAGCAGGTGCTCGTCTACGGCGACTACGACGTGGACGGCACGACGGCCACGGCGCTCATGACCTCGTTTCTGAAAGAGCACGGCTTGCCCGTCCGCTACTTCGTGCCCGATCGTTTCCGGCATGGCTATGGCCTTTCGCAAAAAGCGCTTGAAGAAGCGCTGGAAGCCGGCACTCGGCTGCTCGTCGCGCTGGACTGTGGCATCACGGCCGCCGAAGAAGCAGCCTACGCCCGCACACGGGGCGTCGATCTGATCATCTGCGACCACCACACGGCCGGTGCCATGCTGCCCGAAGCGGTGGCCGTGCTCGACCCCAAACGGCCGGATTGCCCCTACCCCTTCCCCGAACTTTCGGGCTGCGCGGTGGCCTTCAAACTGGTGCAGGCCACGCTCCAGGTGCTGGGCGAATCGCCCGAGGCGGCCTACCGGTACCTCGACCTGGTAGCGCTCTCGACGGCGGCCGACATCGTGCCGCTGACCGGCGAAAACCGCATCCTCATGGCCGAAGGACTGCGCTACCTGCGTCGGAGCACGCGGCCGGGCCTGCAGCAACTGGCCGCCCGCGCCCGCTGGCCCCTGGAGACGCTCACCATGCACGGCATCGTGTTCGGGCTGGCGCCCCGCATCAATGCGGCCGGACGGCTGGGCGATGCCAACCGGGCCGTGGCGCTGCTCCTGGCCGAAGACACCGCCACGGCCGACAAGCTGGCCGCCGAGCTGGAGGAGGCCAACCGCACGCGCCAGCAACTCGACCACCAGACCCTCGAAGAAGCCATCGCCCAGGCCGAACGCCAGATCACGGCCCGCGACGACCGCCACGCACTCGTGCTCTACGATCCCGATTGGCACCTGGGTGTCATCGGGATCGTGGCCAGCCGCATCGTCGAGCGTTTCTACCGCCCCACCATCCTGCTCTGCGCCGTCGATTCCATTCTCAAAGGCTCGGCCCGGTCCATTGCCGGCCTCAACATCTACGAGGCGCTACGCGATTGCGAGGACCTGCTGCTCCAGTTCGGCGGTCACACCTACGCGGCCGGCCTGGCGCTGGAGGAAGCACGGCTCGAGGCCTTCCGCGAGCGCTTCAACGAGGCGGTGGGAGCCCGCATGACCCCCGAACTGCTCGTCCCCCGCCTGGAGATCGACGCGCTGCTCGACCTGCACACGCTTGACGAACGCTTCTGGCGCATGCTACAGCGCTTCGGACCGCACGGCCCCGAAAACGAAGAGCCGCTGTTCATGGCCCGCGATCTGGAAGTGGTAGGCGAACCGAAACTGGTCGGCAATGAGGGCAAACATCTGAAGTTCTACGTGCGCCAGCGCGCGTATCCCGACGACCCACCCTGCGAGGTGATCGGCTTCGGAAAGGAACGCCTGCTTCCGGCCGTACAGCACAGCCGCCGCACCGGGCAACCGCTTGCCCTAGCCTTCACGCTTCAGGAGAACACCTGGCAGGGCCAGACCCGCCTCCAGCTCCGACTGCGCGATCTGAAGCTGCAACGCGTTGCAGCTTCCATCGACCAGTAAAGTCTGGCAATAAAATTTCTTGAAAAGGAAACCCCATGGGTGTCAGGCGTTGCATTTCTGCGCGTGAACATTTAGACTATGTCTAAGCTAAAGCCATCGGCCGGAGGTAGGAAGCCATGCGGAGTGATGCGGCCCCGCTGACCTGTTTTCAGCAAGGACAGTATGTGCAGATCGAGTGGCTGGCCCTCGACGAGGAGCAGGCGCAACGGCTGCGGGAGCTGGGCGTGCGGGAGGGCTGCCGGGCCTGTGTGATGCTCAACGCCGACAAGTGCATCCTGGGCCTGGGGGCCTGCCGGCTGGCGCTCCAGCGAGAAGTGGCCATGCGGCTGTTTGCCGTCCCTGCCTGAACGATGACGACGCTGCGTGACCTCCGGCCGGGCGAGCGGGGCCGCGTAACGGGCTACGTCAGCGATCAGCTGCCGCCGCGCCTCTTCGAAATGGGCCTGCTGCCCGGCACCGAAGTCGAACTGATTCGACTGGCTCCTCTGGGCGATCCCATCGACCTGAAGGTCCGTGGCTTTCACCTTTCCATCCGCAAGCACGAAGCCGAGCTGATTCTGGTGGAGCGGTTATGAGCGGAAGCTGCCACGAACCGGCTGTCGCCGTCGAAGCGCCCCGGGCGCCGACCATTACCCGGCGCATTGCGCTGGCCGGCAACCCGAATGTGGGCAAGACCACGCTGTTCAACCTGCTGACCGGGTTGCGCCAGAAGGTGGCCAACTACCCGGGCGTGACGGTCGAGCGCAAAAGCGGCCGGCTGGTCGGGCACGAACGCATCGAAGTCGTTGATCTGCCCGGCACTTACAGTCTGAATCCCCGCTCCATCGACGAGCGCGTCGCCTATGAGGTGCTGGTCGGGCGCATGCGGGGCGAGCCGGCGCCCGACGTGGTCGTGTGTGTGGTGGATGCCACGAACCTGGAGCGCAATCTCTATCTGGTTTCCCAGATCATGGACCTGGGCCTGCCGGTCGTGGTAGCGCTCAACATGATGGATGCCCTGGCGGAAAACGGCCTGGAACTGGACGTCGAGGGCCTGGCGCGGCGGCTGGGTGTGCCGGTGGTGCCCATGGTGGCCCGTAAAGGTCAGGGCGTCGATCGCCTGAAGGAAATCCTGCTGCGCGGCGTGCCGCCCCCACCAGCCGAGCGGCGCTGGATGCTCATGCCGGCCGTGGCCTCCGTCGTGGAAGAGATGGCGCAGCGGCTGGGCGAAGAGGCCCCGGACGTACCCGAGCGGCAGCGTTTCTTCGAGGCGCTCAGCGCGCTGACCAGCGATCCCTTGCTCGAAACCTGGCAGCAACGCGCGCCCCGCTTCTACGAGGCCGCCCTCGAAGCCCGCCGGGATCTGGAAGCTCGCCGGGTGCCCTACCGTCAGGCCGAGATGATCGGCCGCTACGGCTGGCTGAGCCCGCTCGTGGCCGAAGTGCTGCGGAAGCGACCCGATGCCCAAGAGCGCACGCTCTCGGACCGCATCGACGCCGTGCTCACGCACCGCGTGGCCGGCCCGCTGATCTTCTTCGCCCTGCTGCTGCTCATCTTCCAGGCCATCTTCTCCTGGGCCGTGCCGTTCATGGACGCCATCGAAGCGGCCGTGGCCTGGACCGGCGAGCAGGTGCGTGCCGTCATGCCCGACGGCTTCCTGGAAGACCTGATCGTCGACGGCGCCATCACGGGCGTGGGCAACGTGCTCGTCTTCCTGCCCCAGATCCTGCTGCTGTTTTTCTTCCTGGGGCTTATGGAAGACACCGGCTACATGGCCCGTGTGGCGTTCATCATGGATCGCCTCATGCGCAGACTGGGGCTGAGTGGCGCTTCGGTGGTGCCGCTGCTGAGCGGCTACGCCTGCGCCGTGCCGGCCATCATGGCCGCACGCACGCTCGACAACGAGCGCGACCGGATCATCACGATCATGGTCACGCCGCTGATGAGCTGCTCGGCCCGCCTGCCCGTCTACACGCTGTTCATTGCGGCGTTCATTCCGAAAATCCCGGTGCTCGGCCCGTTCGATACCCAGGGGCTGGCCATGTTCAGCCTCTATCTGCTGGGCACAGGAATGGCCTTTGTGGCGGCCTGGGTGCTCAAGACCTTCGTTTTCAAAGGCGAGAGCGCCTACTTTGTCATGGAGCTCCCCCCTTACCGGGCCCCCCAGTTCAAGCAGATCGTCTATCGGATGATCGACCGCGCCAAGGCCTTCGTCACACGGGCAGGCAAGATCATCTTCAGCCTGAGCATTGTAATCTGGTTTCTGGCCAGTTTTCCGCGGGCCGAACTGGATCCGGAGCTGACCACCGCGCGCCAGGAGCTGGAGACCTGGTACGCGCACGCCCGCGACAGTCTGGAAACCGTCGGTGCGCCGGTCGCGGCCTTTGAGGAACTGGAGGCTACCTATGAAGAGCGCCTGGCCCCCATCGCCGACGCCGAAGCCGCCCGCCAGATCAGCCAGAGTTTCATCGGACGCCTGGGCCATGCGCTGGCGCCGATGATGCGACCGCTGGGCTTCGACTGGAAGATCACGGCCGGCATCATTTCGTCCTTTCCGGCCCGTGAAGTGATCGTGGGCACCATGGCCACCATCTACGGAGTTGCTCGGGCCAGCGACGACGAAATCATCCTGCGCGAGGTGTTGCGCGCCGATCCGGCCTACTCCCCACTGGTGGCCGTCAGTCTGCTGGTTTTTTACGTGTTTGCCCTGCAATGCATGAGTACGCTGGCCATCGCGCGGCGTGAATTGGGCACCTGGAAGTGGCCGGCCGTCATGTGGCTTTACATGTTCGCCCTGGCCTACCTGTTTTCGCTGTTTATTTACCAGGGCGGCCGCCTGCTGGGGCTGGGTTGAAGGGGGCTTTCCTGAGGTTGTGCTTTATTATCCAGAACCTTAGCCGATTTTTTGCAAAACATCGCCTGAGCCTTTCGGTAAGTAGGACAGCCGAGCTGGTTTCTATGCGGCGCATTCGAGCACATATCGTTCCGACGGTCGGCCGGCTGATGCTGGGGCTGCTGGCGTTCTTTCCGCTGGGGCCTCATGCATTGACCGGGTTGCTGCTGTGTATTGAGGCCGGAGGACGAATCCATGTTGAGGGCGTGGCAGACAGCAAGGGTGCCGTAACTGAGCTGCTGGCCCAGTGGGAAGTACATGAGCTGAAGCTTCCGTTTGCTTCAGCTACCTCAACGACGCAGTGGAAGCACTGGGCTGAAGAAACCCACTGCGTCGACATTCCGTTTCTGCTCAGTCCCACCGACGGATACGGTCAGTGGGTACGTGCTTCGTCCTTTGTGCTGGTGGTGGCTGTGGTAGGCATACCTTGGATTCCAGTCCATTGGAATCTAAGGCCCATTGTCCGTCTGGCAGAAACTCCGGCCTTTCTCCCTCACTTCGCTGCGGCTCTGCGCACCATCATTCTTCGCCTCTGATTATCTCCAAAAACGGCGTTCCCTTTTTCCTTTCCTGAGGGATGCCAGCATCCAACCGCCCGTTTTCCTGAAAGAGGGGTTTCGGGTCTTTCCATCAATATTCCTGGAGAATCCCTATGGTTTACTCTGTTCGTTCGTATCTATGGCTTAGCTTTTTGTTGTTCCTGAGTCTGGGATGTACGGCCCCCCGCGATCTGGCCTGGCAGCCGCCTCGCCCGCTAGCTGCCGACCAACCTGTTTACCGACCTCCCAAACGGCCGATTGAATTAGCGACGACGGATACGAGCCGTTCGATACCCCGGCTCACCTTCGAAGAAGCGCTTCGTTACACGCTTCGGTTCAACCCGGACCTTCAGGCAGCCGCGTGGGAGGTGCGGGCACGTGAAGCGCGGACGCTCCAGGCCGGACTCTGGCCCAATCCTGAGCTGGAATCGGAAATTGATGGAGCAGGTATTACAACGCCAGGACTCGATCCTCAGGATCAGGAAATGAGCCTGCTCCTGAGCCAGGAGCTTCCGCTGGGTGGGGATCTAGGGGCGGCTCGCCAGCAGGCCTTCCAAGAAGCACTGCTGGCCGGGTGGAATTACGAGGCCATGCGGCTGGAGCTGATTGCCCGCACCCGGCAGGCCTTTGTGGAAGTGTTGACCGCCCAGGAGCGACTGCGGTTGGCCGACAGCCTGCTGGCTCTGGCCCGCCGCTTTGAGCAGGCGGTGCGAGCCCGTGTGTCGGCCGGGAAAGCCCCACCGTTTGAGGCGCGCCGGGCCATGGTCGTTCGGGCCAATGCCGAACTGGCAGCCCGAGAAGCCGCCCAGCTTCTGGAAGCGGCCCGTCGCCAGCTCCGAAGCCTCTGGGGAACGGCCGGTCCACGCTTCGATCGGGCCGTCGGGACGCTGAGCGCTGTCGATTCGGTGCCTTCTTTTACCGCGCTTACCCCCTTGTTGACGCAGCATCCAGCTTTTGCCCAGTTCACAGCCCGCCGTGCCCTGCGGCAATCTGAGTTGCAACTGGCACAGGCGCTCCGAATTCCCAATCTAAGCTTGGTAGCCGGTATGGTCCGCTATGGCAATACCGGTCTGCAAGCTTTCCGCCTGGGCCTGCGACTTCCGCTTCCTCTGTTCAACCGCCAGCAGGGAAACATCCAGGAAGCCCGCTACCGGTTGGTGCAAACCGAAATCGAAGAAGAAGCGGTTCGCCAGGCCCTGATTCGGCGTCTTGCCATTGCCCATGCCCGCCTGCTCACCGCCTACCAGGCAGTGCGGCAATTGCAGCAAGAAGTATTGCCGGCGGCCCGCGAGATCTTTGCGGCCGTCGAGCAGGGATATCGGGAAGGCAAATTCGACCTGCTGACCGTGCTGGATGCCCAGCGTACCCTGCTCGAAACGACCAACCAGTACCTCGATGCACTGCGGGATTATCACCAGGCCCGCGCCGAGGTCGAAGCGTTGATCGGTCAACCACTGAATACATTGTCTCCCTAAACGAATTGAGAGAAACGCCATGAGGATCCACTATAAACGGCTCGCTTTTCCGCTGTTGGGCCTTGGCCTGACGCTCTGGGTATTGGGATGCCAGGCAGGCGATGCCGATCCCCCACCTCCTTCTGCCAAACCTGAAACGGAGACAGAAGCAGAGACGGAGCATCTTGAAGCGGTCCGTCTTGAAGCTGTCGACCTGGAGGATTTTGCAATTGTTGTCGATACGGCCGGCCCGGGCACACTGGCCTTCACCAAAACCTTTCCGGGTGAGGTACGGGTCAACGAAGACCGCTTCGCGCACGTTGTGCCCCGACTGTCCGGCATCGTTCAGGAAGTGTACGTTTCCCTGGGCGACCGGGTCGAAGCCGGGCAGCTCATGGCCGTTCTTGAAAGCCGGGAGCTGGCCGAACTGAAGGCCAACTACCTGGATGCCCTGGCTCGCCTGGAGCTGGCCCAGGCCACCTACGAGCGCGAAGCCCGCCTGTATCGCGAGAAGGTCTCCTCCGAGCAGGAGTACCTGGAAGCTCGCCAGGCCCTGGCCGAAGCACAGATTGCGCTGCGCTCGGCTGCGCAGAAACTGCTGGCCCTCGGCTTCTCCCGCCGCTACATTGCCGCCCTGCCTAATCAGCCCGACAGTCTGTTGCGGGTTTATCAGCTACGCGCCCCTATCCGGGGTACCGTGGTGGCCAAACACATTGTTCAGGGAGAAGCCGTCGAAGCCTTCACCACGGTTTTCACGGTGGCCGATCTGTCCACCGTCTGGGTCGATCTGTCGATCTATCAGCAGGACCTGGTCCGCATTCGGGAAGGCCAGCGGGTTACCATCGTCGGCCTGGACCATCAGGAAGAAGGAATCATCTCCTATGTGCAGCCTCTGGTAGAGGAAGACCGACGCACCGGGTTGGCCCGTGTGGTGCTTCCCAATCCCCATGACCGCTGGAAGCCTGGCCTGTTCGTCACCGGCCAGATTGTGATCGAACGTCGGGCTTACGAGGTGGTCGTACCCAGCTCAGCCGTTCAGACGATGGACGACCATCCAATCGTCTTTGTGCCCACACCAGAAGGGTTTGTCCCGCGCCGTATCCAGATTGCAGCGGAAACCGACAGCCTCGTGGCCATTGCCGACGGCCTGGCTCCTGGCGAGCCGGTTGTAGTCCAGGGCGCCTTTACCCTGAAAGCTGAGCTGGAAAAAGAAGAAATCGGCGAAGGCCACGGTCATTGACCCACGTTCCACGCGCTGACCAGAGTAAGCCATGCGTAAGCTGATAGATTTTGCCCTGCGGAATCGCCTGCTGGTCCTTTCACTGGGCCTGCTGGTTATGGGTGCCGGCTGGTACGCCTACACGCGCCTGCCTGTCGATGCCTTCCCGGACGTCTCGCCTTCCCTGGTGCAGGTGTTTACGGTAACCCGAGGCCTGGCACCCCAGGAAGTTGAACAGTATGTTACCTATCCGATCGAACGGGCCATGAGCGGACTGCCCCGCCTCAAGCAGATCCGCTCGGTCTCCAACTTCGGCCTCTCGGTCGTCAACATCTATTTTGAGGACGGTACGGACATCTACTTTGCCCGCCAGGTAGTCGGCGAACGCCTGCAGGAAGTGCGGGAGCAGATCCCACCGGGGTTTGGCGAACCCCAGATGGGACCGATCTCTACTGGCATGGGCTTGGTCCTGTTCTATTATCTGGAGGATACGACCGGACGCTATTCCCTGGAAGAGCTCCGCACCATCCAGGACTGGGTTATCAAACCCATGCTGGAATCGGTGCCGGGGGTCACCGAAGTACTCGGCATCGGTGGTTTCGAGCGCCAGTTTCAGGTCAATGTGGACCCGAATGCCCTGTTGCGCTACGGCGTCACGATGGCCGAACTGGTTGAAGCCATCGAGGCAAATAACCTGAACGTCGGAGCCCAGTTTATTGAGCGCAACGGGGAGCAGTTCGTCATCCGCTCTGAAGGACTGGTCACCGGCATTTCGGACATCGAGAACATTGTGGTCAAAACCGTCGATGGTACGCCGATCTATGTGCGCGACCTTGCCCGCGTGGAAATCGGCGGTGCCATTCGCCGGGGGTTGCAGACGCGCAACGGCGAAGAAGAGGTGGTCGCCGGGATGGTAATCAAATTGTACGGCACCAACGCTTCGACGGTAATCGCCCGCGTGGAAGAAAAGCTGGAACAGATCGAAGGGGTACTCCCACCGGGTATTCGGATCGTGCCCTATTATGAACAGAAGACCCTCGTCGAAGCGGCCGTTTCCACCGTCACCAATGCCCTCTGGCAGGGCATTCTGCTGGTTATTCTGATACTGGTTGCCTTTCTGGGCTCCTGGCGTCCCAGCATCGTCGTAGCGCTTTCCATTCCCTTTTCGGTGCTGCTGGCCACGCTTTTCATGGGTCAGCTGGACATCTCGGCCAATTTGATGTCGCTGGGTGGCCTGGCCATTGCCATCGGCATGATGGTCGATGGGGCCATTGTGATGGTCGAAAACGTTGACCGCCACCTGCGCAATGCAGCGCCGGACGAACCCCGGCTGCATGTGGTCGCCCGTGCCTGTCTGGAAGTGGCCCGTCCGGTGGCATTCGCCATTGCCATTATCGTCATCGTTTTTCTACCGCTGTTTACCCTGCAGGGCGTCGAAGGCAAAACGTTCCGGCCGCTGGCCTATACCACCGCGCTGGCCATGTTCGGCTCGCTGGTTTTTGCGCTGGTGGTTGCGCCTGTACTCTCCAGTCTGTTCATGCGTCGCACCGCCACCCAACGCACCCCCATCGGAGAACGCGTGATTCAGCGTTTGCTCCACTATTATCGTCCGATGGTCACGTTCTTTGTCCAGCGACGTACCTGGGCCATCGGACTGGCCGGTGGGTTATTGCTGCTGGGGGCTACGGCGTTTCCTTTCCTGGGCAGTGAGTTCACGCCCACGCTCCAGGAAGGGACCATTGTGCTTCGCTTGACCATGGCACCTTCCATCTCCCTGACGGAAGCCAAAGCTACCACGCAACGGGTCGAGCGCCGCCTGATGCAAATCCCCGAAGTAATCGGCGTCGTTACCCGAATCGGCCGGGGCGAAGTCGGCGCCCACAGCGACCCCATCAACTCGGCCGAAATGTACATCCTGCTGAAAGACCGTGATGAATGGCGGGTAGACAACCAGGAGGCCCTGCTGGCACTTATCCGTGAGGAGCTGGGTACGCTGCCGGGCGTGTTGACCAATTTTACCCAGCCCATCCAGATGACCGTCGACGAGCTGCTCGAAGGCGTCCGTGCCGAACTGGCGGTCAAGCTCTTTGGCGACGACCTGGAAACGCTCAAGGAGAAGGCCGACGAGATCGTGGCCGTCCTCCAGACCATTGAGGGCGCGCGCGACGTTCAGGCCGATCAGATTACCGGCACGCCCCAGATTCGGATTGTCGTGGACCGCGACGCTATTGCGCGCTATGGCATCAACGTGGCCGATGTGCAGCGAACGGTTGAAGCCGCCATCGGGGGCGTCGAAGCCGGACTGGTCTTCGAAGGCGTGCGGCGTTTTCCCATTTACGTCCGCTACCAGGAACCATTTCGTTCAACGCCGGAACAGATCCGACAGCTGCTGATTCCGGCACCCGGCGGCATCCAGGTACCGCTGGCCGAACTGGCTCAGGTGGAAGAGGTCATCGGCCCGCGTCAGATTACCCGTGAGGATCTGCAGCGCTTTATCACGATCCAGCTCAACGTAGAAGGGCGGGATATCGGCTCCTTTGTGGCCGAAGCCCAGCGGGCAATCCGCGAGCGGATTACTCTGCCGCCCGGCTATTTCATTACCTGGGGGGGCCAGTTCGAATTGCAGCAGCAGGCTAACCGGCGCCTGATGCTTGTCATTCCCATTACGCTGCTGATCGTCCTGGTGCTGCTTTACAGCACGTTCAACTCGGTGCGCAATGCTGCGCTGATCATCCTGAACATTCCGCTGGCCCTGGTGGGCGGGATTCTGGGACTGTGGCTGACCGGCCAGCATCTATCGGTGCCCGCTTCGGTGGGCTTCATTGCACTCTTTGGGATTGCACTGGAAAATGGCCTCGTGCTGGTATCTTACATCAACCAGCTCATTCGAGACGGGTGGTCGGTTGATCGGGCAGCCATTCAGGGCGCCCTCCTTCGTCTGCGGCCGGTGCTCATGACCGCCCTGACCACCTCACTGGGCCTGTTTCCGCTGCTATTCTCCCAGGGAACCGGCGCCGAGGTCCAACGACCGCTGGCCACCGTCGTGGTGGGCGGGCTGTTCACCTCTACCATCCTGACGCTGCTGGTGCTACCCGCCCTGTATAAGTGGTTCGCGATTCGTCTGCCATACGATCAACCCAAACCGGACGCCCTATGAAGCTGGTCTATGCCTACATCAAGCCGCACAAACTACAGGCTGTTGTCCTTGCGCTGCACCGCGTGCGTGGCCTTACCGGCCTGAGCATCAGCAACGTGGAAGGCTTTGGCCGGGGGTGGTTCCGCCAGGATACCCCCCCGGCCTCCCCGGCCGAAGTGGTCGATTTTATCCGGCACGTACGCCTGGAAATTTTCTGCCGGGACGAACTTGCCGAACAGGTAGTGCAGACCATCCAGCAGGCTGCCCACACCGGCCTTCGTGGAGACGGAAAAATCTTCGTGCTCCCGGTGGAGGATGCCGTGCGCATCTCGACAGGTGAGCGCGGTCAGGCCGCCCTGTGAGGTCTCCTGACAATACGCCTGTAGGGATGACCGCGGCCGGCAAAACCGGCTTTAGCACGTATCCGGACATTTGCCTCAGATGCAAGGTGTCAGCAGCATAACTACGCTGCCCTACAGACCGCCCCTGACGGATACCTCAGACAACGTCCCCCGAATCCAGAAAAAACACACCAAGACTCCGAAGCACAACGCGGGCAGGAACCCGCCCTCTATGCTTCACGCCGACAAAAGCGGTATCTGCCGTTTTTTTGAATGACCGGTGCCCTGGCTTCGTGATCTTGCCGGCCGCTACCGACTATATTTAAGGGCGTGACCGTGCTCTCGCTTTTTCGGTGTTCGAAGCTCTCGATACTTCGCAGCCGTCTCGTCAATTCGTATCTTTCAAAGCGCTGTGGAATGTTTTGCCGGCGGACAACCCCTGTGGCCATGCGAGGTCTTTTTCTGCGCGTGCTGTTCATCTGCGGACTGACCCCGGGTCTGCTGGTTCTGTCGGCGTTGGCCCAGAACGGCCACGAGCCGATCACAGTCACCGACTTGCTGCGCATTCGCCAGCTCGAAAGTCCAACCGTCTCGCCCGATGGCCGCTGGCTCGCCTATATCGTGCGCCAGATCGACACCGTCGAGACCGAACCCGACGTGCGCTACGCCTACCGCACGCACCTGTATCTGGTGCCCACCGACGGAAGCATGCCACCCCGCGCCTACACGCACGGCGACCGAACGGCTAGCCAGCCGGCCTGGCATCCGGAAAGCGATCGCCTCGCCTTTGTCCGACCGGTTAACGGGAAGCCCCAGCTTTTCCTGATGCCGCTCTTCGGCGGCGAGGCCGAGCAGCTCACCGACTTTCGCTACGGGGCCCGTCGGCCACGCTGGCGCCCGGACGGCTCGCTGCTGCTCTTTACTGCCACGCTTTCGGAAAAAGAGGTGCGCCGCGCCGAAGGCTCCCCGCCCTGGCCCGACGAACGACCGGCCCGCACCGCAGCCGACACGGCCGGCGCCCGCCCGAACCCCGACGGCTCGCTCGCCGAAATCCGCGCCTGGCTGGCCCGCAACGAAGCCCGCGGCAACCCGCGCGTCTTCCATCGACTCGACTTTCAGGGCGAGCAGTCGCTGCAGCCCCAGTTGCGCTTTCAGCACTTGTACGTCGTCGAACCGCGCCCCGGCGCAAAGCCCCGGGCGCTGACGCATGGCTTCTTCTCGTTCTCCGGCGCGGAATGGCTGCCGCACGGCCAACAGATTGTGGCCGCCGCGCTACTCGACTCCACCCGTCACCCGGACCGCACGCGCGGTGGCGACCTCTACTTGATCGACGTCGACACCAGTCGCATCAACCTGCTGCTCCACATCGACGGCTATGCGCTCTTTGCACCCACGCCGTCCCCCGATGGCCAGTGGATTGCCTTTCTGGCCGTGCCGCTGGCCGACTCGGGCTACGCCCAGACCGAGATCGGTCTGTTTCGCCTCGACGGGCGCCGCCCGCCCGAGCTGCTCACGTTGCACTTCGACCGCTCGGTGCGCAACCTGAAATGGGCGCCCGACATGCGCTACCTGTACTTCGTGGCGCCCTCGAACGGCGGCTTTCCGCTCTATCGCATCCCGTTCTTCGAGCTGCATCCGCCGCGACCCTCGGAGGCAACGGCACCGGACACCACCGCCTCACGCGCCCGCTTCACCGCCGACGAGGTGGTGCGCCTGCGGCCGAAGATTGAGCGCCTGCTCGACTACGATAAAGGCGTGCGCGACTACGACCTGAGTGAAGCCACCGTCTACTACGTGCTCACCGAACCGACAAATCCGTACGAACTCTACGCGGCCGACCTGGCCTTCAAGCACCCCCGTCGCCTCACCGAGCACAATGCTTCCTGGCTGCGTACGAAGCGGCTGAGCCGACCCGAAGCGTTCACGCTCAAGCGCGACACACTGGAGATCCAGTACTGGGTGATGAAACCGGCCTTTTTCGAGAAGGGCCGGCGCTACCCCATGCTACTGGAGATCCACGGCGGTCCGGCGGCCATGTGGGGGCCGGGCGAAGCCACCATGTGGCACGAATTCCAGTTCTTTGCGAGCAAGGGCTTCGCCGTCGTGTTCTCGAACCCGCGTGGCTCGGGGGGCTACGGCCGTGCCTTCCGTCGGGCCAACTATCAGGACTGGGGCGACGGGCCAGCTGGCGACGTGCTGGCCGTGGCCCGTGCGGCGGCCCGCCTGCCGTGGATCGATCCGGAACGTCAGGTGGTGACCGGCGGCTCCTATGCGGGCTACCTGACGGCCTGGATCGTAGCGCATGACCATCGCTTCAAAGCGGCCGTGGCCCAGCGCGGCGTCTACGACCTGCAGACGTTCCTGGGCGAGGGGAACGCCTGGCGGCTCGTACCCTGGCACTTCGGCGGCTACCCGTGGGATCGGGAAACGCCCGCCCTGCTGCAGGGCGACACGGTCTCGGTGCGCGAGGTCATCCTGTACAATTCGCCGATCACCTGGGTGCACCAGATCCGCACGCCCCTGTTGATCATGCACAGCGACCGGGACCTGCGCACCGGCGTCATCCAGAGTGAAATGCTCTACAAAAGCCTGAAAATCCTGGGCCGGCCCGTCGAGTACGTGCGCTATCCGGATGAAGGACACGAGCTGTCGCGCTCAGGCGATCCGAAACGCCGCATGGACCGCATCCTGCGGATTTATGAGTTTTTCATGCGCTATCTGCCGGCCGAAACGCCTCCGGCCTCGGAATGAGCGGTCGCTTCGCCTCGGAGATTTACCGCCTGCGGCGGGCGCTGCAGCAGCTCGACCGTCAGGCCGTCGTGGTTTTGGTGGCCGCACCCCTGCTCGCCTACCTGCAACTGCGCGTCGGCCGCCGCACGTTCTACCTTGAGACGCTGGCACCGGCGCTGACCCTGCCGACCACACCGCTGGCAGCCTGGGTGTGGTGGACCGTCCTGCAGGGCGTGCTGGGCTTCGGCGTGCCGGTGTTGCTGCTTCGGCTGGGCTTCCGACGCCGCGCCGCCGAGATCGGATTGGGTGCAGGCGACCTGCGTTTCGGGCTGATCGCGCTGGCGTTCTACGTGCCCGTGGTGCTGATCGGCACCTGGGTGCTTTCGGCCGATCCGGCTTTCCAGGCCATCAATCCGCGTCTGCGGGCCGTCGTCCACGACTGGGGCATGTTTCTGCTCTACGAACTGCTGTTTCTGGTGTACTGGATCGGCTGGGAATACCTATGGCGGGGCTTCGTGCTATTCGGCACAGCTCCGGCGCTGGGCCTCTACGCGATCTTCGTACAGATGCTTCCCTTTGCCGCGCTGCACTTCAACAAGCCTACGGCCGAAGCGCTGCTGTCGATTCCCGGCGGACTGCTGCTGGGCGCGCTCGTGTGGCGCTGCCGCTCGTTCTGGATCGCCGTGCCGATCCACTTTGTGCAAATGCTGGCGCTGGACTTCTGGTGCACGCTGCGCCTGCGCACCGGCCTCAACGGCCTCGACCTGCCCACCCTCTGGCACCTGCTGCAGC